>JAFCCW010000025.1 GCA_017609985.1 Candidatus Iainarchaeum sp. | reverse complement strand
ACAAAGGAGTATATTTATCCGAGTATCGTGTGTGGAGAGATTTATGATTTGCAAACCGAAGAAACCGGAGGCCATTGCGTTATTGCACTTACAAAAAACAAGATAACAAATTTAGATGATATTTATGAACAACTGAATGGAGCCCTCTTAATTGAACCGCAGACTGGTTTCTTTATGGGGTATATAAATGATAAATCATCAAAAATTTACATAAATGATTTACATAATGATAAAAAACATGATTCATATATTTTTGAAGTAATAACAGACAATGACTTTTTTGTCTACGACAGGGATAAAAATGTCAATTGGACAAATTATTCTTACCTAGAAGAAAAACTAGACAAAGAAACTGAAAGATTAATTGAAATAGTAAAAGAAATTCCCAACGATTGAGTTAAATGCCTTGGGAAAAGAAATTGTTTGATGATGGATCCTTAGGGCTATTTGATTAGATTTGGTGATTGGGGGTAGTGGAGAGCTTACCAGACTTTTATCATTGGAGTTCTTCGTCTTGATCTAAATATGCAAAAAAACCCAAACAAAATTATCAAACCGCCTGCAATCCAAAACAAATTGTTAATGAGCGTTATTCAGAAAATGGAAAATCTTATACAAAAAAGGTTTTGGCTGAGATTAAGGGTTGATTTATGCGTTTGCTAGGCGTATGTCTAGGGATTTGTAGATTGCTCGTAGGTAGGTCATTTGTTTTTCTTTGATTTTTTGGATTAGGTTGTATTTTTCGAGCATTATTGCGTCTCTGCTTATTGCTTCTTGTTTTCTTTTTAGTTCTTTTGCTATTTCTGAGATTGTTTTCTTTTCCGACTGGTGTTCTATTATATACATCAGCAGGTTTAGCCTTTTTGGAGAGATTAGCTTGTGAAATTCTTCTGTGTTTTTAAGGTACAATGTGTGCGTGTTGGTTTTTGCTTTGGAAGGGTCGTCAAAGACTTTTTTCAAGTCCTTTTTCATGTCGCCGCCAATTTTGATTATTAGTTGTTCCATTTTATCCCACATCGTTTAATTGGTATACTACTATCATAGTAGTACATTATCATAATCAATACTTACCGGAACTTATTATAACCTTATGTGTTATATAAACCTTGTGGTTATATAATCACTTTTTTTGCAAGAATCTTAGTTTGTAGATTCTTCAGTTCTTTTTAATGTCGTCAATGAATTTCTCTAGTGTTTCAAAGTTTTTGTTCAGGCGCTCTGCGTTCTTTCTCAGGCTGATTGAGTTTCTTAAAACGCGTGCTGTGCTAAGGTCTCTGGAGATGTTGTAGTCGTTGAAGTTTTTTATGGTTTGCTTGTTTTTTTTTGGAAATCGGAGCTTTGTCCACGAGCACGAGTTCTCGCTCAAGCATTTTTTTATAGTCGTGCAAATACTTTCTCATATGCCTCACCTTCCTCAACCGAAAAGCCTTTAAAAAGGCAAGGCAACGAATAATTTGTTCGATGCACGGGGGCGGATTCGAACCGCCGAACGCACTAAGCGACAGGATTTCTCAGGCCTTTTTGCGGAGCAAAAAGCTTTCTTTGGTTGAACTTTCTTTTCAAAAGAAAGGTCACTTGAGTCCTGCGGGTTTGACCGCTTCCCTACCCGTGCATTAACTTAATAGAATTTGAACAAAGAGATTTATTTAACTCTTTGCATTTGCCAGTTCTATGACGTCTCCACCCCTCAGAAACAATCCCTTTGACTGTTTAAGGTGCAGTGCCCCATTTTCTCTTCTTTGCAATAGTTCTACTTCTTTTGTTCCAAGCTGAAGCGAGTCAATTCCTATCTTGCATCTTCCAATTACTGCCTTGCTTTTTCTTGTGATTGTTCCTCGTAATACTTTGCCCCTAACCATTAACGATTCTTGGAATTGGAATACTCCGTCAATTTCAAAGAGAGCACTTCCGTTTGGTTCTTCTGGCACGGCTTCAATAAGGGGAGTATCTTTTTCTATAAGTTTGTCTTTTTCAGCAATTTCTGCTGCTTTTTTCACAGCCTCTGCTTCTGCAACTTCTTTCTTCAGCTTTGCTTCAATTTTTTTTGAAGCATGTTCCGGAATGCAGACCCCTAGCTTGTGCTTTTTCTTTTTTGAAACAAAAGAGTCAAAGACCCCCATTTTCAATCCCCCAATAATAGCTTGTTTGAAATATTATAAAAATAGATGCACTTGAAGGAATATTTTTAAACAGGGTTTTTGGAAAGAATTTTATGCCTAAAAATATATTATTTATCAATGGCAATCAAGTATCGGAAACCTGGGCGTGATAGATGAATAGGCAAAATTCCTCTGCGGGATAAACCAATTGCTAGGCCCCATGCGCCTGTGTCCAAAGGAAGAGTGTCTTCTGGAAATTTAGGAGCGATTGTTCACAATATGGTTCCAAGGATATTTGAGAATACGAGCAAGAGGATTGCAAGAGCAGCGCATATTTTTTTTGATTCAGGCTTGCTTGAAGTTCAGCTGAAGTATCCTGGTGGAGGGATAGCTGGGAACAGAGAATTAAATGAGGATTTTAATAGATGTGTAACTGAAATTAAAAAAACAGCAATGGAAGTTTGCACGGAAGAATTTGAAGTAGAATGCAATAGAGCTGATTATGATGGTAATCTAAGCCTGTTTACCCTTTCTTTCAGAAAAAAGAAGAAATAGAAAGCCGAGTTTTTCACTCGACTGTAACGCTTTTTGCAAGATTTCTCGGCTGGTCTACATCGCAGTCTCTTTTTACGGCTATGTGGTATGAGAGAAGTTGTAGTGGAACAACAACCAGCAGAGGGGTGAGGGATTCCTCTGTTTCAGGAACATATATCACGTTGTCAGAGTGCTTTTTTATTTCTTTATCTCCCTCTGTTGCAATTGAAATAACTTTTCCGCTTCTTGCCCTGATTTCCTGAATATTGGAAATCATTTTTTCATAAACAGAGTCTTTTGGAGCATTGCAGACAACTGGAAGTTTTTCATCCACTAGTGCAATCGGGCCATGCTTCATCTCTCCAGCTCCATATCCTTCAGCGTGAATATAGGATATTTCCTTGAGCTTGAGCGCGCCCTCCAGAGCGTTTGGAAAATTGTATTTTCTTCCAAGATAGAGGAAGTCTGTTGCTTCAAAATACTGGTTTTTGCACTCTTCTATTGCCTTGTTGAATTCCTCGTTTTTAAGCATTGTTTCCATTTTTTCAGGAACAGCATTCAGCTCTTTTAAGAGCTCTTCTTCTCTGCTGGTTTTAAGATTTTCATTTACTTGCCCTAGATACAGTGCAAACAGGTAGAGTGCTGTAATTTGTGAAGTGTAAGCCTTTGTGCTTGCAACACCGATTTCCACTCCTGCTCTTGTGTAGATTACGCCATCGCTTTCTCTTGCAATAGAGCTTCCCACGACATTTACTACTGAAACAACTTTTGCTCCTTTTTCCTTTGCAAGCCTCAGCGCGGCAAGAGTGTCAGCTGTTTCTCCTGACTGTGTTACAGTCATGAACAGCACGTCTTTGTCCACAATTGGATTTCTATACCTGTACTCGCTTGCATAATCTACTTCCACTGGGACTTTTGCAAACTCTTCAATCAAATATTTCCCAACAAGGCAAGCATGCCATGCTGTGCCACAGGAAACCATCACAATCTTTTTGACTGACTTTAGGTCTTCTTCACTTAAGCCGATGTCTTCAAGCTTTACTTTTGTTCCGTCTTCTCCCAGTCTTCCAGCAATTGTTTCCCTTATCGCTCTTGGCTGCTCGTTTATTTCCTTTAGCATGAAATAGTCATAGCCCTGTTTTTCTGCAGCCTCTGCATCAAATTCTACTTCCTTAATGTCTTGTTCCAGTTCTTTTCCTTCAAGGTTAAGCAGTTTGACATCATCTTTTGTTAGGACAGCCATTTCAAGGTCTTTTGGATAGAGCACTTTTCTAGTGTATTTGAGTATTGCCGGCACATCGCTTGCAATAAAGTTTTCTCCCTCGCCGAGACCAATTATTAGTGGAGAGCCTTTTCTTGCAGCAATCATTTTATCTGGCTCATCTTCGCAGAGAATACCAAGAGCATAAGCTCCCTCTACTTCGTTCAGTGCAGCAATCACTGCTTGCTCTAAGTTTCCCTTATAGTGCTTTTCAACAAGATGGGCTACAACCTCTGTGTCTGTTTGGCTTTTGAATTCATGTCCTTCTTTTTGAAGCTGTTGTTTTAGTGAATCATAATTTTCGATTATTCCGTTGTGCACGACAGCAATTTTTCCGTCGCATGAAGTGTGTGGGTGAGAATTAACTTTGTTTGGAACGCCATGAGTTGCCCATCTAGTGTGTCCTATTCCAGTAGAACCAGGCATTGGTTTTTCTTCAACAGACTTGTCCATTTCGCTTAGTTTTCCAACAACCTTTCTTACTTCTAGTTTTTTGTCTGGTGAGACAACTGCCAAGCCAGCAGAATCATATCCCCTGTATTCAAGGCGATGAAGTCCTTCGAGCAAAATTTTAGTTGATTCTTTTTCTCCGATATATCCAACAATCCCACACATTAGTAAAACCTCCATTGTTGATTATAAGAAAAAGCATTAACCCATTAAAAAAAGCTATGGTGCAATTGTCGTGTGAATTAAAGAATCAGGCTTTTGCAACAAAGTAATGCTGTTCGTCTTCTTCCAATCCTGGTTCTCCAAATTCATTGAACACCTGGATTTTTTCAAAACCTGCTTTTTTGAGCAAAGAGAACACGGTCTTGAGGGGATAAGCTTTTTGTCTGACCACTGCTTCTCTTTTAACAAAGCTGTTGTCTTTTTGTTTTTCAAAAATTGAAAGAGTTATTTCCAGCACATCTTTGTTTAGTTTGTCTTCCCAGAGGAAGTAATCCTGTCCGATTCTCCCCCCATAATTTTCTTCTCTGTCATTTGCCTGAAAATATTTTTTAGAACACAGATGAAATACAAATTTTCCATTGTCTTTTAGCAAGCTTTTTGCTGAAGAAATTGCGTTAAGCAAACTGGATTCTCCAAGAAAATGGTTCAGGCAGTCACAGCTTACAACATAGTCAAACTCTTTTGCTTGATTAATTTCTTCAATCAGGGATTCCTGAAAGCAGATTTTTGCTCCTGCTTGTTCTGCTTTTCTTTTTGCAACAGCAAGCATTTCCTGAGACGAGTCAAAGCCAGTGACTTCAAATCCCTGCAATGCAAGTGGAATAGTGAACTTTCCTGTTCCACAACCCAAGTCAGCAATTTTCACATTACTGCTTTTGTCAATCAGGTTTTTCAAAAACAGAAGAAAATTCTTTGACTGGTCAATCACGTTGTCGTAGACTTCTGCAAACTTTCTGTACTCGCTTGCCTGATTCATTAAGGAATATAATAAGGCAATTGTTAAAAGTTTTTTTGATTGAATCAGTCGTTCTGGATTTTTTCTTCAACTTCAATAGGTTTTATGATGTGCTTCCATTTCTTCAAAATGTATTTTATGTCTTCCGTGAACTCGTCTGGATGCTTTTTTATTTCATCTTCAAGTTCTTCAACAGTAAACATTTGAATTCCACAGCTTTCTCCGCCAATAAACCAGATGCTTCCGCCATAGTATCCTAAATAGAAAATTGTTTGATTTGGTTCAATCCATTCTGTTCCATCTTTTGCTTTTCTCTTGGATTGATAATTGTCTATTGATTCAAGTCTTCTTATAATTGCAAGAATATTCAGGTTTGTTGTTTTTGCAGTTTCTTCAAATTCGTTAGATATCCAGCATTTCCTGCCTGTTTCTTTGTCTGCCCTGGAGAAATATTTCTCCCAAAAAGTATATAAATGCACAATTAGAGCCTGTTTTGGGGTTTTTGCCCTGTTTGTTGAATAATAGATCGCCGGGGACGAGATTCGAACTCGCGCGTCCTAGGGACAACGGCTTAGCAGGCCGCCGCATTAGACCACTCTGCCACCCCGGCAGATAAGTAAGAATTGCTGGAATACTTATTTAAACGTTTTCTGAAAGCCTATTTTTTTTTCGCTTTTGACAAATCTTTTTTTCTTGAATTTGTATGAAACTAAGATTTAAATAATAGTTTGATGTTCTTTTTAACGGTGATTTAATGAAGAATCTTTTAGCAGTTTTGGTTATTTTTTCTCTTCTTGCTTTTTCTGGTTGTGTTCAGAGCGAGGAACAACAGGCTATCCAGCTTGCAGACAATACTTCAGAGGTTCAGCTTGTAACTCTTCTTGTTAACAGCTTTAATAATATTGACAAGTGCACTCCTGAAAAAATGGTTTCAATTCTTTCAGTTGATGGAGTCACTGTTCCAGAGCTGACCGAAGAGCAGAAAGCAGACTTTCAGCAAGCAATTGATGCTGTAAAGCTATGCAAGCCAGTGCTTTCAAAGACTGCAGTAAAGGACGAGGGCTCAAACTATATTGTGTCTTACAAGCTTTCAATGAGTAAAACTTGTGGTGGGGCAATGTTTGACGAAGAAGAGCCTTTTGAAGTAAATGTTGACCTGTCTTCCGGAACTGCAACTCCAGTGGTTGAAGGTCTTGGCTCAGCTGAATTGCAGGAAGCTCAGGAAGTCATGAGCCAGCTTGGGGACTGCACGGCTCTAGTGTTCTGGGGTGGAATGTCTGGATTTGCTTAGATGCAGTTGGGAACAATTGTTCCCATAATTCTTATTTTTGTGATAGTATGTACAAGGCGTGTGGAAAAGCAGCTATTGCAGCGATTGCAATCGGTGCGGGATTAAAGATTGCTGCACTAGGAACAAACCTTGAATTCCTGCTTCCAGGCATCGGCTTTCCATGGATTATTGTTGGATTCTTCATCATCTTTTTAGGATACTTTTTGAAGACGCAGAAAAAAAATTAGCGAGTTTTCTATTTGTCATATAAATATAAAATAAGAAATGCGCTCCCCGGTAGGATTGCTTTCTAGAATCAATCGCCTGACTGCTTTTCAGGCTGTTTTTCTTATGCAGAAATAATATAGTGTAAGTTATTAATTATGGTTTCGGTTGCGGTCAGTCGGTGACAATTCCTCCATAGTGTCCAAGTTTGATGCTTAAATCTACGCCGATTTTATATCCTAGTTTTTTTGCTTGGGAACAGAAAAGTAAGTCTTCTCCTGCAAAATTTTCCTTGTAATATTCTGAATCAAAGCATCTGCCATGTTCTTCTTTTATTCTGCGTAATACTTCAGCGCGCATTACAATAAAACCAAAACCGACTCCGTCTACATTAATGATTCCTCTTTCTGGCAAATCAGATGGGATTCCGGTTATAAATTTTTTCTTATCTTTTGATAAATAATATATGTGTGGTGTTCCTTTTTTGTTTTCGTTTTTGGTAAAATATAATCCACTTAATATGTCATAATCATTGGATTCAAAACTTTTTAATAATTGTTTTACTTGGTCAAATTCAAAAACCATATCTGCATCAAACCACAGAGTTAAATCGTCATCTTTGGCATATTTAAGGATATTATTTGCGATTATGTTTCTTGCTTCTGGCAAATAAGTGTTAAGGCACAATGAAGTTCCAAATTTTTTATACTCTGATTTTAGTCGTAAACAGGCTTTTAGGATGCTTTCAAAGCTTCTGGCAGGAATGTACTGGTATGTTGGAATACAAGCATATATTCTGTTTGTCATAATTTACCTATTGTCGGTTAACTATTTATGCCTTTTTAATCAACCAATCTTGTATAACTGAGTCGAAGAATATCCTTTTTCTTTCACAGGAGCTTCTCTTATCATCTGCTCTATTTCCAGTTTTAGCGGCATCAGTTCTTCCCT
>JAFCCW010000013.1:21651-100428 GCA_017609985.1 Candidatus Iainarchaeum sp. | reverse complement strand
TGGAAAAATCTTTGACAAGGTTTGCATCAACTGCTCCAAGCTGCGAGTTCCAGTCGCCAATGTTGTCAAACGGAAGATATAATAAAACTCCGTCGTCCATCAATGCCTGCCTGGAATTCCAGTTGAATCTCCACGAGTTTGTGTCAGAACCAGACTTTGCATCCAAAGGATAAGGATAATATTTGAGAACACTCTCATTATAGTCGTAGGCGATTTCTTCGCTGGATTTTGCGTAGTTGTAGATTGCTATATCATCAATAACTCCTTCAAATGAATAATTGGGTGGACTTATTATGTCACCAATATAAAATGACTCATTGGGAGTAATTGCTCCTAGGGAGTTTGTTGAAGAATCTTTAAAATTTCCATTTACATAAAGCGAAATCTTTGAACCATCATTTGTTATAACTGCATTATACCATTCTCCTGTAGAAATTGCATAGGAGAGAGTAGCATCAGAACTACTTCCATCTCGAATGTAAGCTTCAAGTGAACCATTGTTTATTCTTAGTTGATACACATCTTTACCAGCACCCCCATCTTTTGCAAAAATTCCACTTAATCCACTTGTAGAATCTGCCTTAAACCATACTGACAAAGTATAATTGCTTAACAGGTCTTGAGTAAAGCTATCTGCCAACGCTATGTAGTCGGTTGAACCATTGAAAAGAAACCCATTTTCATTGTGCCCGGAAACAATTTCTGGCGAGCCGTTAATCGAGCCATTATTTTTTCTGACAGCAGCATATGATTCAAACGTCTCGTAGTAAAGTGGCAGGTTTTTTTGGGTGGACAAATTCAAGTCATAGCCCACAAAATAATTGAAGTCGCCTGCATTGTCTGACAAACCAATATTCAGGTCAAAAATTCCCCCACTCGAATTGAAGTCAATCGTTTGCCATTTGTTCAGAAAACTGTTTCCAGAAGGGCTTACAAGATTTAAATCAAGAGAAAAAGCAGGCACGAGAAATAAGACTATAACTATTAGACCTAATGCTATACTTAAAGCTTTTTTATAAAACACTTCCCAATCCCCAACCAGTTAAAATTTGTTATATATAAAAACTTTATCCTTAAAAAGGCTTTTCTCAAGAATCAAGACAATAAAACAAAAAAAATTTTTATTACACTTTTTCAAAGCAAGAACAGATTCAAAGCAAAACCTTAATATATCTAAATGGAATATTGTTATTGAATGGCTGAAGAGAAAAAGAGCGTTAGCTCTGTGGAAAATGAAGCAAAAGAGCCTGTTTTGGACTCAGAAGAGCCCCTAAAGGCAAGGTCTCTCGGAAACAGGGTTGAACATGGCATTGATGACAGTGAGGATGAACTGTTTGGAGACACGTTTGAAGAGGATGAAGAGGAAAAACTTGCAAAAAAGAGACTGAAGGAAAAAGCTGCGGAGCTGAAAAATCAGATGGAAAAAGAGGAAGCTAAGCGAAAAGCAGATGAAGAAAAAGCTTCACTGGAAGCAACTATTGCTGAGAAAGAATCTGAGAGTCAGGAAACTGATTTGAAGGAAGAAACTGATGTTGAAGAACTTGAAGAAGATGACGAAGAAAACTTGGATGAAGACGAAGATGATTTAGAGGAAGAGAGTGAACTTGAAGAAGAGGATGAAGAAGAAGTTGATTTGAACGAAGACAAAGAAAAAGGAAAAAATCTTTCTGAAAAAAAAGACAGAGCAAATAAATCAGGCAAAAAGCTTCCAAGGGAAAACGAGTTAAAAAAGCAAATGATTAAAGACATAATTCTTGACAAGGCAGCAAAGGCATCTGTGGAGCGATTAGAGCCCTTTGACGAAGAGGTTGAGGTGGGTGTGAGGGAAGAGGGTGTTAAAGAGCTTGCTTCAAAGGCAGCAGCGCTAAAGATAAATAAACCAATCATTAAACCAGAACTTTCTTTTCTTAACGACCAGAACAATGTGTTCATTGGAAGAAAGTCAACTGTTTTCAAAAAATATGGTTATGATGCCGCGCTTCATGTCGGCAGAGTGAGTGAGGATGCATTCAATGAATCTGATGTTTTTCTTGATGCATTAAATCCACACGTTGTTTTTGTTTGCGGTGCCCGTGGTTCGGGAAAGAGTTACGTCCTTGGAGTTATTGCTGAAGAGCTTGCAAAAAAGAACAAGAATGTTGGAATTCTTGTGATTGACCCGATTGGTGTTTTCTGGAGTATGCGTTTTCCAAACAAGGAAGAGAGGGAACTGGAAATTTTAGGCAAGTGGGGTCTTGAACCAGAGGGGCTTGAGAATATAACTGTGTTTATTCCAGAGGGATTGAAGGGAGAGGTTCCAAAGGAAACTTATGACAATACTTTTGCGATTCCGCCAGCATTGCTAACAGCAGATGACTGGTGTCTGACTTTTGGAATTGAAAGATTTTCTCCAAGTGGTTTGTTGCTTGAAAAAGGTCTTGTGAAAACAAGGGATGGTTACAAGACAAAGGATGAAAAATTTGTAAAAGGAAAAGCAGGCAAATATGGTCTTGAAGATGTTATTCAATGTCTTGAGCATGACTCGGAACTTAATTCAAGCGATAGAGGTTACAAGCCTGATTCGATTCGTGCTTTGGTCAGCAGATTTGATGCTGCAAAGAGCTGGGGAATTTTTTCTTCAAGGGGAACTCCGTTGGGAGAGGTTTCAAGAGAGGGGCAACTTTCAATTATTGACACTTCTTTTCTTGACGACAATGTTTCTGCTTTGGTCATCGGGATTCTTGCAAGGAGAATTCTTGCTGCAAGAAAAAAGTCAACCAGACGAGAGGCAACTCAGAGATTCAAGGAAGTTGACCTTGATGAAATGCTAGAGGTTGAAATTCCGCCAACCTGGCTTTTTATTGATGAGGCTCACACTCTTATTCCTGGCGGAAACACTAAAACTCCTGCTTCAAATGCGCTAGTAGAGTATGTAAAGCAGGGAAGACAGCCAGGCTGTTCTCTTGTTTTTGCAACACAGCAGCCTTCCGCAATTGATTCAAAAGTGTTAAGCCAGCTTGACATAATCATGTCTCACAAGCTTGTTTTTGATGACGATGTAAAAGCTGTTTTCAAGAGAACTCCAACAATTGTTCCGCACAGTTACAAGGCTGCATCTTTTATCAAGACACTTCCAGTTGGAACTGCATTGACTGGTGACCGAAGAGAGGAAACAAGCAGAGCATTCATTATGAACATCAGGCCAAGAATGAGCCAACACGAGGGAAGAGAAGCAGTGACAACTGAACTGCAGAGAGACCTTAACCCGGAACAGGTTAAGACTCTGGCAATCGGAATGGTTTTTGCAAGTCTTGAAAGAGCTGGTTCGCTTGATGCTGAAAAAGTTGAGGCAACAATCAGAACACTTAATGCAAAATACAAGGTAAGTGTCAGCACAAAAGAAGTTGTTCAAAGCCTTGTGAAAAAAGGAGCAGTGCTTAACAACAAAACTGGAACGATTGCGATTCCAGGAATTGAAAGCGAGGAAACAATTGCTGAAGAGCTTGCGGAGGAAAGCGAAAGGGAATTTGAAGAAGAAAAAGCAACTGCAAAAACAGAGACACAACTTGAGATTGCAGAGGGTACAGCTTTGCATACATTTCCTGAACGAGTTTCTCTTGAGAGTGCAAGAAAAATTTTCAGCAAGATGAGAAAAAAGAAACTTCTTGGATTGTTTGGGGAAGATGAAATAATTGATGATATTTTCCTGAAGTATGCTCCTGTTTACAAAGTAAAATATCATATTTTTAGTGCAAAAAATACTTTTAGAGAAGGCTCTGCGTTCATCAATGCAGTTTCAGGAGAATTTGTTCACTTTAAGGAAAAAATTATTGAAAGCAGTGGACTTTCAAAACTTAAAGAACTTAACTCAAGTGATATTGATATAATTCACGCGCTGTCTGCTCAGAAAAAAACTCTAAACGAAATCACTGCGGAAACAGGGCTTGAAGAAATGAAGGCAGTAAAGGTTCTTGACGCTCTTGCACAAAAGGAAATTGTTGAGAGAATCCGAGAAAAAAATCAGTATATTTATTGCCTGAAGGGAAACATGGATTTGCCTGTTAACCCTCTTCACCCAATGCTTTCTTCAATGAATTCTCTGCCAGTTTCTGAACAGGAAGCCTTGAATATTGAGATTGAAAAAGTCAGCGAAAAAGATATTCCTAAGATGCTGAAAAAGCTCTGGAAAAATGTTTCTGTTAAAAGTATTTCAACTGTTTACATGCCAATCTATGAAGCAATTCTTAAGAGAAAAGACGGCATTGAAAGAAGAAAATATATTAATGCAATTACTGGCGAAGAACTAGGTTCCTGATTTATTAAGGAAATTTTTGCCTGTTGGACAAATTGTTTTTTACATAAGCCCCGGGGCTGATTAAACAATTTTTTCCAATTTGAACCCCGCAGTTTATTGAAACATTGATTCCTGTTTTTGAATTGTTTCCAAGAACACACCCGAGTTTTTTTCTTCCGGAATCAATTTTTTTTCCGGAAATTTTTGAAGAAATTGTTGCTTCATCAAAACGATAGTTTGCAAGTTTTGTTCCAGCCCCAAGATTTGTATTTTTTCCAAGAATTGAATCTCCAACATATGAAAAATGTTTTGCATATGCTTTTTCAAGAAAAATAGAATTTGAAATATCTGCTCTGCCAATCTTGCTGCCATTTCCAATCAAGGCTTGTTTTTTTATAAATGCAAAAGGTCCTATTTCACAGTTTTTGTCAATGAAAACATTTCCTTCAATATAGGTTCCAGACTTAATTATAGACCCCTTTCCAAGAAATAACCTGCCCTTTACTGTTACGTTTTCTTCAATTACTCCATTAACTTTTTCCGAAAAATGAGGAGCAATTTTTTCAAGCTTGTTTAAATGCTTCCAAAAACTGAATTCCTTGCCAGTGCTTAAATCAGAACTTACTTCTTTCAAAAGACTTTTAGGATTCTGTTTCAATTTATTCACCCAGCTCCACTTTATTCACCAACTTCTTTTTTGATTTCTCTGGCAATCGTTCCAGCTAACTGCTTGATTCTTTTCTCGTTTTTTCCTTCAACAAGTACACGAGCAATTTTTTCAGTTCCGGAATATCTGACAAAAACTTTTCCGTCTCCATTAATTTCTTTTTTAGCGCTTTCAATTCTTTCAGTAACTTTTTTCATTTTTGAAAACTGTTTTCTCTTTTTTACTTTGATGTTTAGCAAAATTTCCGGATAGAGATTGTAAAGTTTTGAAATCTCACTCATTCGCTTGTCGCTCTGTTTGAGAATATTTGCTATCTGAAGTGCAGCGATAATTCCATCATCAGTTGTAGAATATTTTGAAAAAAGTATGTGTCCATTTGGTTCACCACCTAAAGATGCTCCTGCCTGAGTAATTCCTTCAGTTACATATCTATCGCCAACAGGAGTTTGCACAACCTGAATTCCCTGTTTGTCCATAAACTTTAGAAAAGCAGTGTTTGCCATCTTGTTTATTACCACGGTATTGTTTTTCAGCTTTCCTTTTTCCTTAAGGTCAAGTGCAGCTATTGCGATAACCTTGCTTCCTTCCACAAGATTTCCTCGTTCATCTGCAAGGATTACTCTGTCACCGTCTCCGTCAAAAGAAAATCCAATGTCTCCCCCATGAATTTCAACACTTTCACTGATTACTTCAGGATGAGTTGCTCCGCAATTCTCGTTTATGTTCATTCCATTTGGAGAGCAATGAAGTGGAACAACATCTGCTCCAAGCTCTGAAAAAACAGGGGGTGCGATTTTGTAAGAAGAACCATTTGCACAGTCAAGAACTATTTTCAGACCTTCAAGAGAATTATTGTTAATTGTGTTTTTCAGGAACTCAATGTATCTGCCTTTTGCATCCTCTACTCGAATTGCTTTCCCTATTTTTTCACCAGTCACTGCTTGATTGCCTGTTTTATCGTTAGCCATTATTTCTTCTATTTCCTGCTCTACTTCATCGCTTAACTTCAGCCCTTTTTCTGAAAAAATTTTTATCCCGTTGTCTTCAGCAGGATTGTGAGAAGCGGAAAGCATTATTCCAGCAGCACACTGCATTGAGCGGGATAAATGAGCTATTGCTGGCGTAGGCATTGGCCCGACAAATATGACGTCTGCACCCATTGAAAGAAGTCCAGAGGAAAGCGCGTTCTCAAACATGTATCCTGACAAGCGAGTGTCTTTTCCAATGATTATTCTGTGCTGTTCGCCTGGTTCTTTTTTCATAAAAACCTGCGCAACAGCCTTGCCAACCTTGAGCGCGACCTCGGGAGTCATCGGCGGAATATTAGCCTTTCCTCTAATTCCATCAGTTCCAAAAAGCTTTCTCATAGAGCATTTATATGGCTTGAAAGCCTATATTAAGTTAGTGGTGCAATTCTGGAAAAAGATTTAGCAAAAGAATGGAACATCACAATAAAACTTTCTGTAAGATAATTTGCCGGAAAAAATAGTAAAGCAGATTTCACCGGAACTCCGGTCTCTCTTACAAAATTTATTAAAATAATTAAACCTTATTTTCTTTGAAATAATAAAACCAAACAATCCAAACACATATACAAATACAAAAAATACAAGCAAGAGGGAAAAGTTCCCAGACACAGGGACATAGATTATAGAAATTTAGAAGAGTTTAAAACAATTTCAACATAAGAAATAATGAATGCGATTGTGGTGTTAATGGCTAGCACCGGAGCTTCCCAAGCTTCTGGTCCGGGTTCGAATCCCGGCAGTCGCATAACCCTGTTGAGCAAAGCGAAAAAGGGCAATCCTACATTTTGCTGCCTTTTGTAAAAAGGCACAGCAGTTGCATGCACCTTTTTTCGGAAAAAAAGACGGCAAAAAAAAATTTGGAAAAAAAGTTAGCAAAAAAAAATATCACAAAAAAGTTGGTTTAATGACTGAACAAAAACCCTACACCGGGCCCGTAGTATACATAACACATTCTCCTATGCCAAAAATAACCTACAACGAAGACCAAACCCCAAATTCCCCTTTTCCTCAAAAGGAAACCGAACAGTACAATAGATTAAGTGAAACCCATGAAAAAGCTATTGCCAGAGTACTAAAATTTGCAGAAAAACATGGGCTTCCAGTAGTATATGAAAGAGAATTTTTAGTTGAAGATGCTAAAGAATTAGTAAGAGAAGCAGGAGTTAAACAGCCAATTTTTATTTCCAACAAGAGCAAGGCAAAAATTGCTCTTGGAAAAATGAAGATTCAGCCAACAAAATTCATTTGTGTTGGAATCTACCAAGATGTTTGTGTTTCGAAGTCAGTGGAGCAACTGAAAAAGTTCTTTCCGCAGACACCAATAACTATTGTGGGGGGAAAATATTCTCCAAAAATACTTCTTGCAGACAAAGAAAGGCAAGCCAAAGCAAGGGCTTTCTATAGAGCAAACGGAATTGAAATCAGAAAAAAACTCGGCCCGCACCTGATTGGAAAACCAAGCAAAGCACTTTGGAAAGCAGAGAAGAGAAGAATGAGACTCCGAGGCTAGAATAGTTTTTCGACTGCCCTGAACGGGCCTGTTAGTCTTGCAGTGTGTCCTCTTTTAGACATCTTAATTTGTCCTGCATAAATATCTAAATCAAGGTTTTTTTCTGTTGCAATTTCAAGAAGTTTTTCAAGCTTTGCTGATTTCAGGGGCAAGGAATTCTGTCTCGAAATCGAGTCTGGAAAATGTTTTTTTAGCTCATTAATTTCTTCCTGTCCAGCTTCAACAGTTATTGTTTCATAGCCAGCAGAGTCTGAAAGAAGCGAAAGCTTTTGTATTCCTTCTTTGTTCAAAGTCAGAACCCGGGAATCACTAAAGTTCATTTTCTCAATCTGTTCAACCTGGCTCTCAAAAATCTTTTGCAAATAGGACAGATGCACAAGGTGAGATTCAATGCTTTTCTGCATTTTCCTAAGGTCTGAAACAGAAAAATCTGCTGAACTTTTTGCTGCTTTGAGCAAATCAGAATCCTCCTTGCTTCTCTGAATCAGAGTGGCTAAATCGCTGACTATTGCATCAATGTTTTCATAATTTTTTGGAGAGGAAACAAGCTTGTTCAACTCCACTAAAAGCTTTCCCTTCATTTCTCCGGAAATTGAAGCAGTTCCCTTGTCAGTTATGAAAATACTGTTTTCTTTTTTCCGAATCATTCCAAGAGCAGAAAGATCTTTTACTGCGCGGGAAAGAGCAGCTCTTGCACTATTGAGTGAACCATAATTTCCGGCAATCTTGTTTAGAAGAAAATTGTATTCAATTCCCTGGTTCTGTTTAATGATTAACAGGATTGAATTTCGGGTAGTCATTCAAATAAAACCAATTAACGAAAAAGCTTAAATAAGGAGAATGTTAAGCAAAAATTGAGAAAACCAAAATAGAAATTGAGAACAGCTAAAGTCAGGATGTGTCTTTCAATTCTGTTTTCTTCATTCTTTTTGGAATAACAAAATAGTGCTTTGCTCCGCAATCAGAGCATTCTGCAATAAAAGTAGGCTTTTTGTTCTGCTTCTTGATTGTTGCAGTAAACTGGTATTTTCCCTTGTATCCCTTTTTTTTTCTTACATTCTTTCTCTGACCTTCTGCAAGAGCTCTGGGAGAACCTGGTTTAAAATGTTTTAGCTTATGCTGGGTGTGCGCATTGCATTTCACACAATAATCCTTGATTTCTTTTGGAACATTCATCAAAAGCACCTAAAAAATAGCTTTTCAATGAACTAATTGTTCTAAAAAAGCTTTAAAAATGCTTGCCTTTTTTAACCCGTGCTTGTTCTGATTTCCGCAAGCTCTTCTGGCGGGTCTGGGCTGATTCTTGAAAGAAGAGTATCAAATTCTTTTGATTTTCCGCCTTCATTAAGTATCCAAGCAGTAACAACTGTTCGCTCCGAAGGATAATAACATTTCTTTTCAGGCAACAGTCTTTCAACCATTAAATCATTTGCCTGCATCAAATGCGCTTTTACTCTCTTCTCGTTGTCTTCTTCATCTTCTTCTTCAATTTTGTTTAAAGGATCAACAATTGCAACAACATCAATCTTTGTTTCTCCGTTGGACACAGGAATCTGAAAACCAATTGTTCTTTCTTCGTTGTCAAAATAAATTGTTTTTGAATCAAGAAGTTTGTTGTCTTTCTTTTTCGTCTTGCCTTTCTGGTTCTTGTTGTCTCTCAATTCAATATCAACAAGTCCTTCATAGTCTTCGGTTCTGATTGTAATGTCAACTACTGCAAATACATTATCTTCTTCACCAATCACTGCTTTTCCATCGACTAAAACAATGTTTGGATTTTCTTCCCCCTGCTCTGCATTTACATAAAGATCGAAAGAGCATTCTGCAACTTTTTCTCCACCAGACTTAAGAGTTACTGATAAATCATTCCACCTGTTCTGCCCTGAAATAGTAAACGCATTTTTTGCTGAAACATCAAAGCTTGTTGAATAAAAACTGTTTCCGCATTCTTCACAATCAGGGTCTGGAGAACAGAGGGAAGATTCTTCACAGCCTGTTTCACAGTATCCATTTTCTGCACAATTCAGATTGCAGCCTCCACAATCAGAATCAAAAGAACAGGCTGGGTCCGAAGCACAAGAATAATTGCATTCCCCGTCTGCTTCACAGGAAATTGGGCATTCTTCCAAAGGATTTCCTGAAACAAAAACTGCGGACAAATTGCAGTCGTCCAAAACTCTTGCCAAAGAATCATTTACAATTTCGCAGTTTCCTTCAACAAGCCATTCCTTGAATTCAAAACCAGGGCTTGGAACTGCACCTATTTCAATTAATTCATTGTACTTTGGAGAAACCTCTGAAACAGTTGCTTTTCCACCCCACTCAGGTACTGCAAAAATTCCCACAGAATATTGTGATTTAACAAATTGTGCAACCACTGTGCATGTACCCTGCACTGATACTGTTGTTTTGCTTAATTTTTCATTGTTAACAAAACACGGTCCGCTGACAACCCATTTCCCAAAGTATTGCTTCCTGCCCGTCAGACTCTGCAAAAAATATTTCTCCATCTTCAATAACTCCCTTAAATATTGCTCCTCCGTTTCGATAAGATTCAAGAACTTCTCCTGAGAGAATTTGCTCAACTGGACTGGAACAGGTTTCAACAGAATCCGGAACAGAAACAAAAGAGGGTGTGCTACCAGAGGGATTGCCTAACTCTATTTCATATTCTCCACAGGTGTTTTTTGAAACAACATTAATTTTTATTGAAGCTTCTCCTCCTGCATCCACTGAAAGCAGGGAAGTTTCCGGTTCACATTTTATTTCTTCACAGCCCTCGTCAATGCACCCGTCTCCATCGTCATCCAAATTGTTTCCGCATAATTCTTTGTTTATCAAAATGCATTCTCCAAGACAGCAGTTTGAAGAATCTTGTGAGTGAATAAAGTTTCCTGTTGAACAAGCATAATTTTCTTCACAGATTACCCCTCCTCTTTGAACACAGGTTGCTGTTCCGCCAGTTCCACCGCCTCCAGAATCATAAAGAAACCCATCTCTTCCATCCTCGGCATTAACAGTAATATTTCCATCAACAAGAATTATGTTTGTCGCAATAATATGCACAAGTCCACCGCCGTTTGAACCAATTGTGGATGCTGCTGCGCCACCAGCAGAACCTGGCAAAACAGGGTTTGTTATGGAATCATTTGATTCTCCAGGTTTTGCCTCTCCACCATCTCCTGTGCCTCCCCTGCCACCGTGTCCTGCTCCTCCACCGTCTCCAGTGCTGCCCCCATCATATCCTCCTCCTGGCCCAGTTTCATTGCCATAGGTTGCAGTATATCCAGCACCATTAAAGTCTATTCCGCTTCCGGAAGAAATGTAAAACATTCCTCCTACATTGAGATCCATTGAAATCCAGGGAGTGTTTGTGTCAAGCACGGAATTGTTTATAAGATTGAAATCACCAGTGATAATATGAGATATGTTAAAATACGAGATATGTTAAAATACGAGATATGTTAAAATACGAGATATGTTAATGTCTGCGATTACAAAAGCTCCGTCAATGATTACGTCGTCAGAGATTGTTTCTCCAAGAGTATAGAAATCACTCCAGACACATATTCCTGAACCGCTTGAAACACAGTTGGAGGAATCAATTGTCAGGGAAGAAACAGAGGACAAAATGAAAATTGCTGTAAGAGTAAGTAAAAATAATTTTTTTGCTCTGCTAAGCACTTCCCATCAGCTCCCAAAAACCCGAATATATAAATGCTTCATCCTTAAAAAGGATTTCTGCTTGAATGAATTCAGGAGAGAGTGCAATGGAAGAACCAGCTGCAAAGATTTTGAAAAAGAAAGGAATCAGGTTTGAAAGAATTCAGTTGGAAAAGCCTGCTTTTACAGTGGACGATGTTGTCAAATACAGCCAAGGAAGAGTACAGAGGGAAAGCATTGTCAAGACAATGGTGCTCAGAGACAAGGCAGGAAAGTTTTTTGCAGTCTGTCTCAGGGGCGGGGACAGAATTGACTTTGGAAAAGTCAGCAGAATTAGGGAAAGCAAGTCAAAGCTTGCTTCTCCAGACGAGGTTTTTGAGGTTGTTGGATTAAAAATTGGAGCAATAAATCCAGTAGTGCTGGACATTCCCCTATATATAGATAAAAGAATAATTAAGTTGGATAAGATAAGTTTTGCTTCAGGAAAGCATGATGTTGAAATAGAAGCAGAGCTGGTTGAAGTTTTGAAAGCAATTGAATTTGAAGAAGCAGACGTGGTTGAATGAGAATGGAACTGGAAACAAAATGCCTTGAGCTCCTTGAAAAGCACGGCGTGCCAGAGAATGTGATAAGGCATTCTCTGAGAGTGCGAGATGTCGCGGTTTTTCTTGCAGAAAAGCTGAATGGAAAAGGAGAAGAAATTAATATTGAGCAGATTGAATCTGGCGCATTGCTTCACGATATTGCAAAAATCAGGACTCTTGAAACAGGGGAAGACCATGGACTGGAAGCAAGCAGGGTGTTAAGGGAAGAGGGTTTTGAAGAAGTTGCAGAGATTGCAGAAAAGCACATGCTGTTTGCAGTGCTGAAAGAGAACTTGGTTGCAAGCTGGGAAGAAAAGATTGTCTGGTATGCAGACAAGAGAGTGGACCATGACAAAATTGTTTCGCTTGAGAAAAGATTTCAAAAGCTTGTTGAAAGATACGCAGGCAATGATAAAGAAAAAGCCATCAAAATCAAAAGCTGTCTTGTTCCCGCAAAAAAAATAGAGAAAGAAATTTTTTCAATCACGGGAAAGGAAACAGAAAAAGAAATTATGAGCTTGGCAAAGCAGGAACTTGATTGAAATGAAAAAACAAAGCAAGCAGGAAAAGAAAAGCAAGGAAATCAGAAAGCTGAAGCCAAGCCAACGCCCTAAGAAGAGATACATCAAGTTTTCATTGAGTGGAGCAGAGATTTCGTCAAAGGACAAGCTTCAAAACCTGCTATGGCTTGGGCTTGTTCAGGAAGCAGGAGTAAGTGAGGCAAAAAAGTTTTTCATAAAAGTTATTGAATTTAAGCAGGGAAAGGGAATTGTCAGATGTGCTCTTGAAAAAGCAGAGGACTTGAGAAAGATTCTTCCAAAAATAAATGAAGTTGAAGACAAAAAAGTAAAGATTAAAACAATTAAAACATCAGGGACTCTTAAAAAGCTGAGAGGATATGGCGGGCACAGGCACAAAAAGATTCTGGGAAATTGATGGCCTAAGAGGAATAGCCATCCTGATGATGGTTTCATTTCACACAATTTTTGACCTGCAGTATTTTGCTGGCTGGAATTTTGAAGTTTCATCAGGATTCTGGCTTTATTTTGCAAGACTGACTGCAGGAATATTTGTTTTTTTAGTTGGAATTTCTCTTGCAATTTCAATGCAGAGAACAGAAAAAAGCCTGAAAAAAAATTCAGAAAAAAATTCAGAAAACATATTCTGGAGAAAGTATTTGAAAAGAGGAGCAAGAATTTTCTCACTGGGTTTGATTATCACCTTATTTACAGAACTGATTTTTCCAGCGAATACAATTTTCTTTGGAATACTTCACCTCATTGGATTAACAATAATGGTTTCTCCTGCTTTCTACAAAAAGAGCTGGAGTGGAGTTCTTGGTTTGGGAGCACTAGGAACAGGTTTTCTTATACATAATTTAAGGTTTTCTTTTCCCTGGCTCTTGTGGCTAGGGCTTGTTCCAACTGGATTTTCTTCCTTTGATTACACTCCCTTGCTTCCCTGGGCTGGACTTGTATTGTTTGGGTTATGGTGCGGGGAAAGAATTTACAAGGACGGGGAAAGAAGCTTTGGTTTTCCAGACTATGGCACGATAATTCCATTCAATCTGCTTTCTTTTCTTGGAAGGCATTCTCTGATTATTTACTTTTTACATCAGCCCTTGATTTTTGCCGGGATTATGCTTCTTTCAGGGTAAACCAAAAACCTTTTATTTGGAAAAGGATTTAGATAATAGATGGGCAAAGGTCAGGCTGCGTTGGAATATTTGATGACTTATGGGTGGGTCTTAATGATGATTGCCATCGTAGTCGGAGTAGCAATCTACGTAATGGGCGACTTCACAGGAGGAGCAACCTTCATAAGCAACAACTCAGGACTCCTAGTCAAAGAATCAACCTACACAACAGGAACAAACACAATCGGCCTCACACTACAAAACATGACAGGCGGAACAATAACCAACATCACAGTCACAGACTACGGAAACGGAATAATGGACCAAGCAGGAGACGCAACAGCAACACCAACCACAGCAGAAAACGGACAAACCTTCACAATAACCAACCTAGACTCAAACACACCAACCCTAACAGACGCCTACATCGAAATAAGCTACACAACAACCGGCGGCCTACCAGTAAAAGCAAAAATCACAGGAAACGGAACAGCAAACACCACAACCGGAACAATCCTCTCAACCTCAGCAACAGCCTGCTACAACTTCAACGAAGGAACAGGAACAACAATAAGTGAGGGCTGTGGTGGAAACAGTGGAACAATATTTGACGCAAATTGGACAACAGGAAAAAGCGGAAACGCACTAGAGTTTGACGGAGAAGACGACTGGGCTAGGGCAACAAACCTGCCAGAAATTGCTGTTGACAGAAATTTCACTGTGTCTGTCTGGGTTTACCCGGATGACTCTCCAAGCCCCGGGCAGATGGTTATCTTCCAGAATTCACACGGGACTGCAGACAGGGTTGGAATGAACATTGAGGAAGACGATAAGATAAAGTTTGGTTACTATGATGGAAGCTGGAGATCAAAATCTTCAGACCCAATCACTGAATTAGGCGGATATGGCCAGTGGTATCATGTTGTCGGAGTAGTAGCTGATGGTAGTCGTTACCTGTATGTTAATGGAGTAGAACAAACAGGAACAGCACAGGTTTATGTCTCTTCTCACGCTAACTATATGTATATTGGATCAATTGCCAACACCAGTGATTACTGGGACGGCAAGATTGACGAGCTCAAGGTCTGGGACAGAGCTTTATCTGAAGCTGAAATTCTTGCTTTGTATTCTGGTTAGAAGCCTGTTTTGTCTTTGAAAATCTCAGGCTTAGTTTCCTTTAAAAAGCTTATGTTATCTATATTGTTAGTCAAAGAGAGACGAAAAAAAAGCTTTTTTAGGTGATATTTTGTATCCAATGGCTAACAAAAAAAGTAATGCTTATGACAGGGTTGCGACAATGTTTTCCCCAGACGGGAGACTCTATCAGGTAGAATATGCTTCAAAAATCGTGGAGCAGGGCACTCTGGGAGCAGGTCTTGTTTACAGCAATGGAGTAATTTTTGGAGCAGACAAGAAAGTTGTCAGCAAAATGATTATTCCGGACAGCATTGAGAAGCTTTTCAAAATTGACAGCCATCTTGGAGCAATCTCCTCCGGTCTTGTTGGCGATGCAAGAAGAATTATTCAGTTTGCAAGAAAGGAAGCTCAGGAAAACAAGATGTATTATGAGGAAAAAATAGGAGTAGAAACTCTTGTAAAAAAGGTTGCTGGAACAAAGCAGTTGTTTACCCAGTATGCAGGAATGCGACCTTTTGGAATTTCTCTGATAATTGGCGGTTATGACGATAACGGAGCAAGACTCTTTGAAACAGAGCCTTCTGGAGCTCTTGCAGAATACAAGGCGATTGCAATTGGAAAAGGCAGAAAAAATGCAATGACGCACTTTGAGAAAAATTACAAAGACAATATCTCGTTTGAAAACGGAGTCAATTTGATTGTGAATGCAATCGAGAAAGGTCTTGAAAAAGAAAAAGCTGATGTAAACAGGCTTGATTTTGCGTTTATTGAAAAAGGAAAGAAGTTTGAAAGGATTTCAAAAAATGAGTTGAAATCTATTTTAGGGAAAAAAGCTGAATAGTCAGCAAAGGTAATTTGCAATGGTTAAATTGGACGATGCCGTGATTGCACGGCTTGAAAGCCATGGTCACAAATTTGAAGTTTTGGTTGACCCTGATCTCGCAATGAATTTCAAAAAGGGTGAGCAAGTAAACTTTGATGAGATGCTTGCAATTGATACTGTTTTCAAGGATTCTGCAAAGGGGGAGGAAGCAGGAGACGGGGCATTGCAGGAAGTTTTCAATTCAAATAATGTTGAAGAAATTGTTAAAAAGATTTTAAAGGAAGGAAGTGTTCAGCTCACAACCGAGCAAAGAAAGAAAATGAAGGAGGACAGAAGAAAGGAAGTAATTGATATTATTGCAAAAAATGCTGTTAATCCGCAAACCAATGCACCTCACCCCCCTAAACGGGTTGAAAACGCATTAAATGAAGCTGGAATAAATATTCAGGCTGAAAAGAGTGCGGAAGAGCAGATTCCTGAAATCCTTGATGAAATCAAAAAAATTATTCCGATTTCGTTTGAAAAGCTTTCAATTGCAATAAAAATTCCTGCTGAACACTCTGGAAAAGCAGCAAACTCTCTTCGTTCCTATAATTTGAAAAAAGAGGAATGGCAGAATGATGGTTCGCTGATTGCGGTTGTAGAAATTCCTGCAGGATTAAAGGGAGAGCTTTTTAACGAGCTCAATAGCATAACACACGGTAATATTGAAACAAAAATTTTGGAGAAGTGAAAAAAATGGTGAAAAATGACAAAAAGATTGTTGTGCCAGGAGAAATAGTTAGTGAAGAGAGAAAAAGACCTGGCAGCCACGTTTATGTGGAAAATGGAAAAATAATTTCGACCAGAATGGGAATTTATTCTGATTCTGGAGACACAGCGTCAGTTGTTCCATTGAAGGGAAGATATGTACCTCAGCAAAACGACCTTATACTTGGAATTATTTCTGACGAAAAATATTCAGGTTACACAGTTGACATTAATTCAATCTATGAATCATATGTTTCAAAGGACGAAATAAGGGACAGAGTGGGGAGAGGAACAGTGATTTCCGCAAAAGTTTCAAAGGTTAATGAAATAAATGAAGCAGACCTTGAAAGCGTTCGCGTTTTTTATGGCGGAGAAGTTATGAATGTGAATCCAGTGCAGGTTCCAAGGCTTATCGGCAAGAATGGTTCAATGCTTCAGGTTTTGAAAGACGGAACAGGCGCTAATATTCTTGTTGGAAGAAATGGAAGAGCCTGGGTCAAGGGAGGAAATATTCAGTTGTTGAAAAAAGCAGTCTGCAAGATTCAGGACGAGGCTCATTTAAGCAATCTGACAAACTCCGTGAAAGAATTCCTTGAAAAAGAGGGAAAAAAAGGAAAAGGTGATTAATTTGACTAAAGTAAAAAATGAAAAAATCGAATATGTAAAAAAGGGAAAAAGACTCGACGGAAGAAAGGTTGACGAGTTAAGACCTATTAAAATTGATGTTGGCGTGATTGATTCAGCTGACGGTTCTGCTTATCTTGAATGGGGACAGAACAAGGTGCTTGTTGGAGTGCACGGCCCAAAAGAGGCTCTGCCTAAGCACAAGCAGGATCCTGAAAAGGCTCTTGTAAACTTTAGTTATAGAATGGCAACATTCTCTGTTCCGGACAGAAAAAGACCTGCTCCCGGAAGAAGAGAAATAGAAATTTCAAAAGTCTGCAGCGAAGCTCTTGCAGGAGCAATTTTCCTGGAAAAGTACCCAAATGCAGCAATAGATATTTTTGTTGAAATTCTTGACAGTAATGCTGGAACAAGAGTTGCTGCTCTTGCAGCTGCAAGCGTTGCACTGGTTGATGCTGGAATTCCAATGAGAGATCTTGTTTCAGCAGTTGGTGTTGGAAAAGCTGGAGGGGAAATTATCCTTGATTTGAACAAGGATGAAGAAGACGCTCCTGATGCAGTTGATATCCCGCTGGCAATTATGCCCAGAACAGAGGAAATTACTCTGCTTCAAATGGACGGCTTGCTCACAAAAGAGGAGTGGAAGAAAGCCTATGCTCTCGGAGTGAAGGGATGTAATGAAGTATACAAAATCCAGCAGGATGCATTGAAGAAAAAATATGCAAATGTTGGAAAGGAAAGCAAGTGATGGTGATTTGATGGAAGATATATTATGGCAGGTAAAAGCAAAACAGGTCAAAGAAGACCTTAAAAACGGAAAAAGACAGGACGGAAGAGCGGTTGACGAATTCCGTGAATTAACTATTGAAACTGGAATAAGTGAAAATGCAGAGGGCAGTGCCAGAGTAAAGCTTGGCAAAACAGAGGTTATCGCAGGAGTAAAATTAATTACTGGAGAACCATATCCAGATTCTCCTGATGAGGGAACAATCTCTATTGGAGCAGAACTTCTTCCGCTTGCATCTCCTGAATTTGAAGCAGGCCCTCCAAGAGAGGCTGCAATAGAGCTTGCAAGAGTTGTTGACAGGGGAATAAGAGAAAGCAAAACAATTGATTTCAAAAAGCTCTGCATTAGAAAGGGGGAACTTGTCTGGATTGCATTCATTGACTGTTATGCAGTGAACGATGATGGAAACCTGTTTGATGCAACGGCAATCGCTTGCATTGCAGCATTGCACAAAACAAAAATTCCAAAACTAGACAAAGACGACAAGATTGTAAAAAAAGGATTTAGTGGAGATTTAGCAGTTGAAAAAACCCCTCTGTTAACCACTTTTTACAAGATTGGCAATACAATTGTGCTTGACGCAAATCTTGGAGAACAAAAAGCAGCAGATGCGCGAGTTTCAATTGCTTCCACAGAGGACAACATTCTCACAGCGTTCCAAAAAGGTGGCCAGGGAACATTTAATGCAAAAGAAATTGAATGGTGCATTGAAACAGCCGTGAAAAAAGCAAAGGATGTAAGAAAAAAGATCTAAAAGGTGTATTACAATGGGAGAAACAAAGAAAGTAAAAAGCACAGGAAGATATGGCCCCAGATATGGAGTAGGGATAAGGAAGAGACTGCTAAAAGTTGAAAAAATACAGAAAAAAAAGCAGACTTGTCCAAAATGCGGAAAACCAACAGTTATCCGGGTTTCACCAGGCATCTTTAAATGCAAGAAATGCGATGAAACTTTTGCAGGCGGTTCATATACTCCAACTACTATGACTGGAAGAATCGTTGGAAAAATGGTTTCTCAAAAGAAATTTCTTTCAAATCTTTCAGAACTAATCAGTTCAAAAGAAGAAGCTGGTAAAGAAGGAGAGGAAAGCGAGAAAGAAATCCTTGAAGAAGTTTCTGAAGAAAAAACTGTCAAAGAAAAAGAAAAAAAAGAACAGGAAAAAAAGTCAAAGAAAACAAAAGAAGAAAATAAAGAAAGTTTAGAAGACAGTGATTCAGAAAAAAAGAAACCAAAAAAAGTTTCTGAAAAAGAAGCCATTGAAGAAAACATGAAAGAAGAAAAAATAGAGAAAAAAAAGGAGTAGTGGTTTCATGTACAGGTGTGGAAAATGTGGAGAAAGATTTGAAAGTCTTTCAGACGGAGTAATTAGGTGTCCTGTTTGCGCCTATAAAGTGCTTTACAAGGAAAGAATCCCAATTACAAAAGAAGTGAAAGGGAGATAGTTAAATGGCTGAGTATAGTTTCAGCACAAGCCTTTCACTGGGAGAAAAAGAATCTAGGCTTGTAAAAAAAAGCGTTTCTCCAGACCTAGATTCAAGGCATGAAAAGCGTTCAAGAGTTGAAATAAATACAGATAAGAAAAATATTGTTATCTCAATTGAAGCAAAGGATAGAGCAGCATTGCGCGCTTCAGTTAATTCTTATCTAAAATCAATTGTTTTATCAGAGAAGTTAAGGAGGTTGTTTGAATGACGAATGGAAACAATATTGACCCGCAAATGCTGGCAGAATTTGATAAAAACAGAAATCAGTTAATGGGGATTTCTGCACAAAAACAACAGTTGCAGGCCCAGTCAAGAGCTCTCAAGGCAGCAAAAGAAGAAATTGAAAACAGCAAGGAAAAAAAGGTTTTCAAGGCAGTTGGAAATATTCTTATCCAGAAAGATGTCGCAGAAATGAAAAAAGAACTCAAAGAAAATATTGAGTCAGCTGATTTAAGAGTAAAAACTCTTCAAAAACAGGAAGACACTCTTGTAAAAAAGCTGAACAAGATAAAGAGTGAACTAGAGGGTTCTGCAGGCAAAGCAGAAAAAGAGGAAGAGAAAAAAGAGAAGTGATTAGATGGTTTTCCCTTCTTTTTCACAATTTAAGGGAAAAAAAGTCGCTTTGATTACTCATACGGGTGCAGATGTTGACGCTGTTGCTACCGCATTTGTACTCGAAAAAGCTCTCCTTAAAGAAAAAGCTTTTGTGCAGGTAATTGTTCCAGACCATGCAAATCTTTCAGCAAAAGCTCTTGCAGAAAAAATTGGGAACTCTTTTGAAGTAAACAAGTCTCTGGATGAATTTGATTCAGCTGTGCTTGTTGATTTTAATTCTTTTGAAATGGCTGGAGCTATGGAACAGGAAATAAAAAACTTCAAAAAGAAGCTTTTTGCAATAGACCATCACTCTGCTTCTGAAACAACAATTGTTTCAAAGAGTAATTCCTTTGTAAAAAGCAATGCTGTTTCTAGCACAGAACTTGTGATGAGCCTTATTAAAAAGAATAATCAAAAAATTGAAAAAGAACAGGGCATTTTGATTGCAGCAGGAATAATTACTGATTCAAACTTTTTTCATGTTGCAAACTCTGAAACATTTTCCTTTATGGCAGAAGCAATAAATGCTTCTGGAAAGACTTTTTCAGAAATTGTTTCGCTTTTTAATGTTGAAAAAACTGCTGGAGAAAAAATTGCCAGAATAAAGGCAGCAAAGCGCGCGCGAATTTTCAGCACAGGAAAACATATTATTGTTACATCCAAAGTAGGAGCATTTGAAGCAGATTCAGCAAATGCACTTATTAGAATCGGTGCAGACATTGCTTTTGTGGGTGACTCGGACAAGGGAAAAATTATTGTTTCAGGGAGAGCAAGCAGCCACATTGTTAACAGATTAGAAATAGATCTTGCAAGAGACGTCTTTAGCAAACTTGGAAATCAGTTCAATGGAAGCGGAGGCGGACACCCTGGAGCAGGTGCCTTTAATGGAAAAGGCAGTATCTCTGAATGCCTTGAAAAATGTGTTGAATTAGCTTCAAAGAAGCTTGGAAAGCAAGTTAAAGAGTATACTTGAAATTCTGATTTGTTTCAAGAATCCAAGTTTCAGTCAAATTTTAAACAAGCAATCTAAAACCTGTTTTGAATTCGTATCTCCCAGTAAAGAAGTTTTTTCAGAATATACCCTATTAGAAAAACAAAGATTGTTAAGAGAAAAGCATTTTGTCCGTCTCCAAAAAGCCACCACAATGGATTCCACCATTGACCGCGGGATAAAAGCATCCAATAAGACCGCATGCCTCCGGCAAAGTCTCCGAAGAAAAATAGAGCTAGACCAATAAGCAGTGTCATGAAAAGAATAATTGAATATTTTTCAACAAATCTTAGAAAGCCCATCAAAACACCAAAACAGCTTTTCAGTGTTTATTATATGTTTTAATGATTTAAAAAGTCTTTCTTGGACAAAACAGGTTAATCAGAAACAAAACAGCTCACAAACAAAATCAACCAGAAACAAAAATATTGCACTGACAAAACTGTTATGCAACAATTTTTATCAAATCAGAAATATCTTTGAGATAAAAATCTGACTTTACGGTTTTCTTCGATTTTGCAAGCAAGCCATATTCTGCAAGAGCTGTTTTCATCCCAACCTTTTTTGCACCAGCAATGTCTCGCCTAGGATTGTCACCTACAAAAAGAATCTCCTCTGGTTTAAGAAAGAGATGATTTATTGCTTGTTTAAACGGCATCTTGCTGGGCTTTAGTCTGCCAGTGTCTTCAAGAGTAACCACTACATCAAAGAATTCTGTGAGATTGAGCTCTGCGAGCCTGAGCCAGGCTTGTTTTCTTGGAGCATCAGTTACTATCCCAAGCTTTATTCCCTTTTCCTTGAGTTTAATCAAAGTGTGTTGAACATGGGGATATGGAACAAGGTGACCTGACTTGACCCGCCTGTATGCCACGATTCCGGAAGCAAGAATTTTTGGGTCAACTTTTCCGGAAACCTGCTTTAAGAATTTTTCAAAAATGCTCTGGTTTTCCATGCCGTGCTCTTCGTACATTTCAAACAAGATTTCAAGAGCTTTTTTTTCCGTTGTTTCAAGACCAGCATTAACCATTGCAGAAACAGCTGACTCAGAACAAGAGCGCTTCATTTTCATAAAGTCGATTAAGGTGTTGTCAAGATCGAACAAGACTGCTTTGAACATGAAAATATTAGCAGTGGATGTTTTTAAAAAATCTTGCAGAGCCAATTGGTTAATGAAATGCACTAAATGCGGAATTGAAATGATGCGAGTTGGAATCGGAAGCATTAGTTCAGGAACTGCTATTGCTGAATATGAATGTCCTGCATGCCACTCCAGAGTACAGGGAAAAATTGAGAAACCGGAGATGTAAACTTGTTTTCGGAAAAGAAATATCTCTTGGTTCTTGAGAGAGTAAAGAATGCTTGCAAGAAAGCGCAAAGAAACCCTGAGGATGTAAAAATTCTTGCCGCAACAAAGGGAAGAAGCATTGAAGAAATTAGAACAGCAACTTTTCCCCAAACAGAAATCAGACTTTGCGGAGAAAACTATCTTCAAGAAGCAGAAAAAAAAATAGATGCCTTGAAAGAGACAGGACTCGACTGGCACTTCATAGGCGGACTGCAAAGCAACAAGGTAAAGAAAACTGTTGAACTCTTTGATGTAATTGAAAGCCTTGACAGGAAAAAAATCTCTGAAAAAATTAATTGTGCAGCAAGAGAACAAGGCATTAAACAAAAGTGCTTGATTGAAGTGAACATTGGTGGAGAAAAACAAAAACACGGCGTTAAGCTTGAAGAACTAAAAGAGTTCGCAAAAGTGTGCACTGGCTTTGAAAACATTAACTTCACTGGATTAATGTGCTCTGCTCCGTTTGTGGACGCAGAGCAGACAAGACCTTTTTTCAAGAAAATGCAGAAACTTTTAAACGAATTGAAACCATTTTTTGGAGAAGAATTCAAAGAACTCTCAATGGGGATGTCCAACGACTTTGAAGTTGCAGTAGAAGAAGGAAGCACAGAAATAAGGCTTGGAAGGGTTATGTTCGAAACTAGATAGATTATTTCAGATTCTTTAATCTCACAAAGCAGTTTTCACAAATGAAGTTATTGTTGAAGTCAATGCCTAACTCGTTTTTTTCAGAGCAGAGCACGCACTCGTTTCCCTTGCCTGCGAGCTTGTACTTGGAAGCCCAAGACTGCAACAGGCTCCACTTAACCCATTTTGGAAGAAACAATTCGGAAAGAACTGTCTTGTCGTTTTTCTGGATGCGCACAAGTTGAGACGGAAGAATTTTTTTGTTAAGATTTTTAAGCAGGCTAACTTTTTCTTCGTCTCCCTTCCTGACAAGTTCCAAAACACGGGCATCAAAATGAGTTTCTTCTTCAGTCATTGTAATCAATAAAAATAGACTTTCATGCTATAAAAAAGTTTTGATTGTCTAGCCATCAAGATAAACTGTTTTTTTTCCATTCTTTATCTTTGTTCTTGAAGCATATTTGACAAGATAGTGAACAGTGCTTTTCGGCACACCGGTTGTTTCCTCTATTTCCCTTAGAGGCCTCTCGTCTTTTGACATTTCAATTACGTGAAGAAGCTTGTTAAAGGGAATCTCAATTGCTCTGCCACGCTCTGAAGACACATTTATTGGAATTCCGCTTGATTTAATAATTTTCTTTGTTTTAGGAGCAAGGCGTTCAAGACAGGACTTGCTCATTGAAATTTTTGAAAGCATTGGGAGAACAGAAATTATTTTTTCAACCTTGGAAGACTTTACTGGCCGAACAAAATGAAGCTGGGTTGTTTCCTTTGGAATTGCTGAAATAGGCGTTGCATCATAAACAGATTGTTTCACTTTTCTTCACCAAAGTTTTTTTCTTTTTCTGGTTTGATTTCCTTGCTCTGACTATTTGGTTTTTCCAGATTATTTTCTTCGTCTGTTTCGTTTCCGCCGGAAATCTTTTCTTTCAATTTTTTGAGTTTTCCCTTTCTGGAAATAACTCTCTTTGTAGCATATTTCATTCCCTGAAATATTTCTTTCTTTTTGACAGGCTCATCTAATAATTCGTATCTGTCCACTCCAACTTCTTTTACAAATGGGCCCGCCCACTCAACATGTTTTTTTTCACGAAGAGAGTCAAGAATGTTTCTTGCAGTTGGTTTGCCTGCGAGTTTGAGTTTCACGATTCCTTCTCCTACACGATTTGCTGAATGCGCATCACTCCCGGCAGTAATAAAGTCTGCTTTAAGACCAAGCTCAAGAGCTTTTTCGCTTCGCTCCAGAACTTCTTTGATTCTTTCTTCAAGTTCAGACCTCATTTTTCTTCCAACTCTGTCAAGCATTATTCTTCTCGAAACTCGGTTGTGTTCCAAAAATTCAAAGAAATTGAAAGGCCGTTTAATCCAGTTAGTGTCATAAACAAGAGAATTAATGTTTCCAATCATTCCATTGTATGATTCAACTCCAATTCCGCCTCTTTGAACAATTCTTTCAAGTTTTTTTTCACCTGCAATAAATGCAGCACTGTCTCCTGAAAAACCCCAGGGGTGAGCAATGCTCAAAAGCCAGTTGTTAGAGTTTGCAATCTTTTTTACTTTCTTTAATGAAACTCTTTTTTCAAAAATCTCTTTTTCTTCAAAAACTGCTTCAGAGTCTGCAAGGATTACTGCATGACCTATGTCTGTGAAAAGTTCGGCTCCAGGAATAAGAACAATGGAAGCAGGTTTTTTTGCAGAGACAAGACTGAAAGCTTTTTTTGGATTAAGTTCTGCGTGCTCTGTTATTGCAACTGCATCAAGTCTTCGTTCAAGAGCTTTTCGCCAGTACTTCACAGGCGACACTTTCTTTTCCAAAAGATGAGTGTGAAGGTCAATTGTAACTGTTTTCATAAAGATAAAATAATGGGAAAAAGATTTAAAGAACAAGTTCCTTTTAATCCCATGATTGTTTTCGTTTTAGCAATGATTCTAAGCATCGTGAACTTTCTGTCAGAAGCATATTCTTACAAATTTGAGAGATTTCATACAGGATTTGTCTCTTTTTCTGCAGGCTTGTTTATCACATTTATTTTCATAGAACTTCTTCCGCAGGCACTTAATGGATTGAGTGTAATTGGAGACAAGGTTTACATTATTATCCTGAGTGGATTTGTCTTGTTTCACTTAAGCGAAAAATATGTGTACCAGCACATCAGGCACAAAAAGCATATGCTGAACGAGCTTGCAGTTATTCACATATCTGGATTTTTTATATATCATCTGGTTATTGGAATTCTTTTGTTTCTTTCATTTAGCACAGGAATTGATGGGGTTGGATGGTTTACTTTTGCACTGCTTTTGACGCATATCTTTTCTTCTTCAATCTCTCTCACGCACATTGATGAATTTCTTGGAATGAACAAGTTGTTGATGATTGTTTTGTCAGCTGCTCCGCTTGCGGGAACACTTATTGCATCCATTGCTCCTTTATCGCCTGTGGCCCACCATGGTCTTTTCTCGTTTGTGGTGGGAGCTGTTCTTTACATTGTTTCAAGAGACATGCTTCCAAGTAAACAGGAAGGAAGTTCGAAGCATTTTTTTCTCGGTTTTATGCTAAGCCTTGCAGCAATAATTCTTGCAAGAGCTTTTTAAATAGCGTAAGAAATAAATATCGCTTTGCAGTTATAAATAGCGTGATTTTATGGTAAAGATATTAGTAAAGGCTGGAATAAATATTCTTGGCAGACCACTCATACTTATTCCAGTGTTACTTGCTGCTCTTGCAAACTATTTTGTCATGCTTTTCTCTTTTGAGGCTGGAGCAAATATTGTTGCGGAAATAATTGAGTTTGGACTTCCAAACTATTCCCTTACAGAAATGCCTCTTGCATTCTATTCCCTGAACTTTTGGGATATGAATATTGTGGCAATAGGTCTTGTAACAAATTTAGTTATTACAGCAGGACTCTTGATTTTTTATGCAAGATTTGTTAAAATGAAGCAGAGTGGAAAACCCTCAATCAAGAGCGCTTTTTCTTATGCTTTGTCTCACATTGGAACAATAATTGGAGCACTGGCTGTTTTTGCACTCATCTCAATTATTCTCTTGTTCGGATTCTGGTTTATTTTATTGCTAGTGCTTGCCAGAATCCCGTTAATGGACTTTGTAGCTCTTGCATATGTTTTGTTCATGGGTTATATTGCATTAAAGCTTGTGATGGTGTTTACAGCAATTGGTTTTGACGGGCAAAATATCAAGCATTGTTTTCAAGCAAGCTGGGATTTTACTACTAAAAAACTTTTTGGAACATTGTATGTTCTGTTACTCATTACTGTTGTGTATCTATTGCTTTCCACAATCGGAAGCATTATTATGACTCCATTGGCAGACGACTTTCAGGTAACAGCTGTTTACTATTTCTTTTCAAATATTCTTTCAGGAGCTCTTGCAGGACTAATGCTTGCAGAATATTATGGCTCTGAAGAACCCTAATTGATTTAAAAAAACCTGTGCCCCCCAATAGATTAATGAAACTAGCTGTATTGTATTCTGGAGGAAAAGACTCAAATTATGCTCTTTATAAGGCAATGGAAGAGCATGAAATAACCTGCCTTATTTCTGTTTTTTCCGAAAACAAGGAAAGCTACATGTTTCACGTTCCAAATATTCACTTAGTTGAAATGCAGGCAGAGGCAATGGAAAAGCCAATTGTTATTGGAACAACAAAGGGAGAAAAAGAAAAAGAGCTTGCTGACCTTGAAAACAGCATAAGAAAAGCAGTTGAACTGCACAAAATAGAGGGACTGGTTACGGGAGCAATTGCTTCAAAATATCAGGCAGACAGAATTGAAAAGATTTGCAAAGACATCGGAATTGAATGCATTAACCCTCTTTGGGGAATTGAAGCAAACCAGTTGTTAAGAGAACTTGTTGAAAAAAAATTCAGAGTATTGATTACCGGGATTGCAGGCTATCCACTTGAAGAAAACTGGCTTGGAAGAGACCTCAACCCTGATTCAATTAAAGAGCTTGCAGAAATTGAAGAAAAATATGGGTTAAGCTCGTCAGGAGAAGGAGGGGAAATTGAAACAACAGTTCTTGATGCTCCTTTCTTCAAAAAGAAAATAGAAATAGATGAAAGCAAAAAAGAAGCAAAGGCAAACACAGGAGTCTTATACATAATAAAGGCGCATTTGAAAGAAAAAAACTAACCAAACCCAAACAGAATGCTAACAGAATACTAAGAGAATACTAGCAGAATACTAGCAGAATACTGACAAAACACGGACAGAATTTTTGACAGAATTTTTGCATCAAACTAAATCAAACTCAATGCAACATAACTTTTAATACCTGTTTGAAGATTATTTAACTACTGTTAATTGAGAATAAGTTTACAAGTGAGAATGAAAGTGTACTAATGATTAAGAAGCGTGTGTACTAATGGTTGACTTGAAGAAGCTTGAGATAAAAAACTTCAAGAGCTTCCGCAAAGCAGAAATTCCACTCTCAAACGGATTCACAGTTATTGCAGGAAGCAATGGTTCTGGAAAGAGCAATATCCTTGACGCACTAATGTTTGTCATGGGAGCTACTTCCCTGAAAATGCTGAGAGCTTCAAAGCTAACTGACCTTGTTAACAGCAAGAGCGTTGAAAACTATGCAAAGGTTGCATTGCATCTCAAAAACAAGCAGAACAAGTTTGAGATAAGCAGGACAATTGACAAACAGGGAAGAAGCCAGTTCAGACTGAACGGAACAAAGAAGACACTTAATGAAGTGTCTGCTCTTCTCACAGAATTAGGAATAAAACCGCACGGCCACAACATAGTAGTGCAAGGGGATATTACCAGAGTTATTGAAATGAATCCTGTTCAAAGAAGAGAAGTAATTGATGAGATTGCAGGATTACGCGAGTTTGACGAAAAAAAAGCTGAAGCACTCAAAGAACTTTCAAAGGTTGAACAGAAAACAAGGGAAGCAAACATCGTTCTCTCAGAAAGAGAAACATATCTTTCAGAGCTTGAGAAGGAAAAGAATGCTGCAATGGAGTATGACAATCTTAAAAAGCAAAAAAGAGAATTCAAAGCAACTCTTCTTGAAAAAGAAATCCGCAGAATAAGAAAAGAAAATGACGAGTCTGAAAAAAAGCTTGAAGAACTTGGTTCAAGAAGAGATGAACTTAAGAAAAGAATTTCAGAAATTTCGGGAAAAATAGGCGAGAAAAAAAGTAAAATGCAGGCAATTGATTCCGAGATAATTTCTTCAGGACAATCATTGTACGAAGAAGTCGGAACAAAACTTGAACAAGCTAGAACAGAAAAGAATGTTCTTGAAGAAAAAAAAAGAGCAAAACAGGAATTGCTTGCAAAAAACAGTTCAAGATTAAGACTGTTAAATCAGAGAAACCAAAATCTCGAAGAAGAAATTCAGGCTCTCTCAGAAAGAAGAGATGAAATTGAGAAGAGAATTCCCGAAATTGACCTGAAAACAAAAGAGCTTGCTGAAAAGAAAAGCGAGCTTGTGAAAAAGGATTCAGGTCTTCTCGCCAAAGAAACTAGCATGAGAGCAGATGCTGAAAAAGCTGATTCAAAAATTTCCAAGCTTTCATCAGAACTTTTAGAAAATAAGGCAAAGATATCAACTATTTATCAGAAAATTGAGACAGGAAAAAACAGGCTTGTTCAGATTTCTGCAAAGCTTGGAAAGCTTAGAGTCAGAGAAGAAACTCTTTCAGAAAAAGAAGCCAGATTCACAAAAATAATTAAAGAGCACTCTTCAATTGAAACAGAAATATTAGAATCTGAAGAAAAATCAGGGGAAAAAATGTCTGATTTGAAAAATATTGAAGCAGAAATAGCTTCAATGAAAAAAGCAGAAGCAGAACTGGAGAAGGCTGTTGCAGAATGCCCTGTTTGTGAAAGCAAGCTTGAGCAAAAAAGAAAAGAAAGCCTGCTCGCCAAAAAACAAGAAGACATTACAAAAAGAGAAACAGAACTTGAAAGCACCAGACAAGAGCTTAATAGTCTTGAAGAAGCACACTCTAGCCTTAAAAAAATGCTTGAAGAAAAAAGAAGATTAGAAATTGAGATTGAACCATTGAAGGAAACCAGAGAGTCAATTGCTGAACTTGAATCCGAAGCTGAAAAAATTAAAGGCGAACAGGAAAGCGAAGAACTTGATAATTTAGCCATAGAAGTAAAAAGAGTGGAAGAAAAAATATCAGAGCTAAAGAGTGAAAGAGAAACACTTTTTTCAAACGCTAGACAACTAAGAGAAGAACTTGGTTTTGATTCCATTGAAAAAATTAATTCAGAGCTCTCAGAGTTAAGGGAAGAAAAAGCACTGCTCGAACAAGAATTCAAGAACTCGGAAATTTCAGGAGAAACAAGAATTTCAGCTGAGAGAAAAAGAAATGTCTCGGAAATAAAGTCCATTAAAGAAGAGTCAAAAGAAATTGAATCAGAAACAACTGAAATGGAGAATCGGGAAAAAAGTCTTGTCGAAGAAATAACCAGTCTTGAAAAAAAACAAGAACAGCAGGAAAGCGAGGGCAAAAAGCTTGTGGAAAGAAAGAAAGAACTTGAGACATCAATTGAGACTCTTCAGCAAAAAATAGGGTCTGTGAGCGAGAAAATTCATAAAACAGACCAGAGAGAAAACGAGATTAACATTGAACTTGGAAAAAACCAGGTCAGAATTGATGACTTGGGAGAAGAAGCAAAAGAATTTGTCGGCGAAAAAATACTTGAAGAATACTCTGTCGGAGAACTAAGGGAGAGAATTCCAAAAATTGAAAAAAGAATTGAGGAAATTGGAGCAGTCAACATGAAGGCAGTTGAAAGCTTTTCAGACCTTAAAAAAGAAGTAGATGATGTTAAAGAAAAAGTTAAAAAGCTTGAAGAAGAAAGAACTGCTGTTATTGATATGATTGAAAAAATTGATGTCAAAAGAACAACTGTTTTCATTGACTGCTTTAATGAAATCAACAAAAATTTCAGTGATTTGTTTATGTCACTCTTCAAGGGTTCTGGACAGCTTTCATTAAGCGATGAAGAAAATCCTCTTGACTCAGGCCTGATAATCCAAGCAAAACACAAGGAAAGCCTGCAAAATATTGACTCCATGAGCGGCGGAGAAAAAAGCCTTACTGCTCTCTCATTTCTTTTCGCGATACAGTTGTATGACCCTGCGCCATTCTATGTCTTTGACGAGGCAGACGCTGCACTTGACGCAGAGAACAGCAGAAAAATGATTGAAATAATTGAAAAAGTGTCTTCCGATTCCCAGTTTATTGCAATAACTCACAACGACCACTTGATTAATTCTGCTGACCAGATAATTGGAGTAGCGCTCAACAAAGAAAAGAGTTCAGTAATTGGATTGAAACTGAAAGAAAGTTTGCTTGAAAAAACAGAGTCGAATTAACCAGTTGTTTTCAGCGTTCTGCTTTTTTGTTCTCTTTTGTTCACTGTTTATTTTTTACAACAGTTTTTACTTGCTGTCAATTTTTTCTATTTGCTTTTTGTCAAGCTCTATTCTGTGCTTTACTTTTTCAACAAGAAGAGTGTAAGCAGAGAGTCTTTTTTCATAGTCCTCTTTTGTGATAGTTCCCTCATTGTATCTTCTCTTAAGGTCTCTTAAGAGCTGTTGAGATGAGGAAAGTTCTGCATTCAATGCATCTAGCTCCAAAACTTTTATGCTTTTTTTAGATGCTTCTTTTTCCAGCCGACTAAGAATATGGAAATACTTATTGTATAACTCGTGATATTTTTCTTCAGAAATTCTTTTTTTTGCAAAAGCTTCCTCTAAATCATTCTGAAGCTTTTTCACAGACCTGATCTGCTGAATTCTGGAAGGATGATTTGGAATGCTAAACACTTTTAAAATAGTTATTGCAAGAACAACTAAAAGAACTGCAATTATTCCTATAAGAAATTTAATTTCTTCAGAAGTTTCTTGGTCTCCTTCTCCACGAAATGGTTCTGAAACAGGGGAACTGACAAAAAGTTCTTCTTCAGGGATTTTTGAAATAGTTTCCTTGAAACTGGACGAAACAGAATTCACATTAATCGCGAGAGAAAGCAGACTCATTCCGCTCCTTAAATTGTCAAGTGCAAGAGACAAACGGCCATGGCCATTGTAAAAGAGAGCCGAGTCATAGTAATAGCGAGCATGGTCCAAATAGAGTGAAGCCCAGACAGAATCCGAATCAAAAGAAACAATCTCTGAATCAGTTTTTTGAATTCCGTTTCTTAGCTCTTGTTCAAGAGAAACATAGTCTTTGTCAAGATAACTGCTTTCCGCTTCAATTAATGCTTTTGCAGAAACAGCATCAAAAGCTGCAGCCATAAACCAGCCTTTCGACTGGGCAACTTTTGCTGAAAGAAAACGTCTCATTATATCGCTTTCTTCATCAACTTCGCTTATCTCAATTAGGTTTTCAAGAGAAACAAGCTCTTTTTCAGCAAGCTCTTTTGCAAAAGAAGTATCATGCACTGTGCTAAGCGAACATTGTTCTTCCCGAGTAATACTGTAGAGGTCCTCTGCAATCTGAACCCACGCTACTGCATATTCATAGTCTAGAACACCAGAAACTGCCTGCTCTATTTCTTGTGCCCCAATAATTGTTCTTATTGACCTGAGTTCTGCAACAGTTACATCAGCATAGTTTAGTCTTTGTTTTGCTGAAGCATGCCATTCAATGCAGTTGACAGGAATGGATTGCTCAAGCTCCTGCTCGAGCCTATTTATTTCATTTGCAAGAGAATTTACTTTTAAATCAAAAATTGTTGAATCAACGGAAATCAAAGACGGGTTGTCAGAAATATCAATAACAAGACTTGAATAAACTTTTGAAAGAAACGCATAGTTTGCAGCAGAATAAAGATGATTTGTATCGTAAAGAATTTCAGCTTTCTTTAACAATTTTTCTGACTCATCAAGCGATGCAAGCATTAAATCCACAACAGAGTGTTCGTCAAGCATTGTTCCCTGCAAACTTTGGTGAGCTGAATCAATGGAAGCACGAGCTTCTTCAACATATTTTAAAGTGAGCAATTTCATAGGTTTAAGAGACTTTGAAAAAGAAATTGGAGAAGGAACAAAATCAGGAATTATTGGTTCCTGCCTGTTCACATCAATCGATGCAATATCAGAAAAAGCATATTCTAAAACATCATCTATGTTATTGACTTCAACAACCTTCATTCCCCATTCTCGCGAAGCATATTCAACAAGATCAATTGACTCAATCCCGGTGGACAGTTTTACTGTTTGCTTTGCTTCCCCGAATGGAATCATAAAAAGTTCTATGCCTTGGTTTGCTGCTTCTTTTGTTTTTTCAAAAATTCCTGCAACACTTCCAATAGAACCATCAGAGTTAATTGTTCCAGTCATTGAAACATTTTCCGGAACACCTCTTCCATCAAGCATTGAAACAACAAGCAAACCCATTGCTCCACCCGCAGAAGGGCCGTCCACAAGAGAAGCAGTGCTTTGGATGCTGAACTTGTAGTCATAGCTAGCTGCAACAGGATAATATTTTTTTGCAACATCTACTGCAATGCGCTGGGTTGTCTGAGTGGATGTCCCAACCAGAGGATCAACAGTTGTAAAAACCCTGCCTGTCCCGTCCACAAGTTCAAGAGAGAGATCAGCAGACATTGCATTCCCCTTTGTTGTAACTGCAAAAACCTTCATTGAATCCTGTTCAAGAACAGAAAAAGCTGAAGCTGAAAAAAAAAGAATAAAAATTAAAACAGCAAGATACTGGTTCAGATGAATCTCCATTTGAATCTTTAATATAACAGAAGCAGGGTTTAAATAGATTGCTTTGGAACGAAAAAAAAAACCTTGAAAACCAAAAACAATTGATTTGAAAAGAGCAACAGGCAATTTTTTTTAAATCACAAATTATTTTTTTGCAGTAATTCTCCAAATTGTTTGAGAATCAGACATTCTCCTTGCCCAGTAAGAACGCTTTATTTCAGCAGGAGATGCTTTTATTATTTTGTACTTTTTTCTAAAGCTTGAATTTGACAAAGCTCTTTCCATAATTTCAAGCGAAGAATTACCAACAAGAACAGTTAGCCTTCCGCCCTTCATTAATTTGTCATGAGCCAGATTAAGAACACGAGCAGTGTATTTCTGAATTTCTTCGCTTGGATTTTTTCTGCCACTATAGTGTCCTAATGCAATGTCAGAACTTACAAGGGTTATTGAAGAATCTTCAAGCTGTGCCAGGCCTTCTTCAAAATCAGCAGTAATTTGCTGCCAGTTTTCAGGAAGATTGTCTCCATGAAAATCTTTCAACCGAATTTTTCCATTTCCAGAAGTGTCAGGAATTTCTTGTTCCCGTTCACCTATTTCTTTATGATCAATGCCAATTACTTTCCAATTAGGATGCCGCCTTGCAACATCAAAGCTTCTTTGAAGGGGCACTTCTCTCCCTCTGCTTCCAGGAGAAAACACCCCAATATTTCCAAGATGAACAATCCTGTGCCTATGATTCTTTGGTTTTGGAAGCATTAAAAAAATAGGGGTTCTAAAAATAAAAGACTTTCTTCAGAAGCAGTAGCTGAAAGCTAAAAATTATGGAAAAAAATAAGAAAAATGAGGCTGGGATTCAGCCGAATAGTGAACTAAGTCCCTCTGCTGCCTCTTCTTCAGTTTTTCCTTCTTCTTTCTCTTCTTTTTCTTCGGCTGCTCCGCCTTCTGCTGGTGCGCCTCCAGAAGCTGCTGGTGCTGCTGCAACAGGTGCTGCTACAACTGCTTTCTCAATTGCTTCGTCAATGTTGACGTCCTTGAGAGATGCAACCAATGCCTTTACTCTTGCAGCATCGACTTCAACACCTGCTGACTTGAGTATACTGGTTACAGCTTCCTCGGTGACTTCCTTTTTGGCAGAATGCAAAAGCATTGCGCTATATACATATTCCATTTCGTTCACCTCGGTTTTAGCAAATTAATAAACTGCTAAGCTTTCTCCTCTGTTTTTTCAGGAATTTCAGAAGCCTCTTCCTCGGAATCAGGTTTAGGCTCTTCCTTTGGTTCCTCTTTTCCTGCTTCCTCTTTTGGTTCTTCCTTAACTTCGTCCTTGGCTTCTTCTTTTGATTCCTCTTTGACTTCTTCCTTGTTCTCTTCTTTCTCTTCTGCTTTGACTTCCTCTTTTGCCTCGTCTCCTGCTTCCTTTGCAGACACTGGTTCTTTTACCATTGACTTCAATGCAGAAGCCTGAATATTTGCTTTTCCAAGCAGATCCTTGACTGTTTCATTATTCATGATTCCTGCTTCAATAGCAAGGGCCTTTGAATTAGTGAAAGCCTTGGCAATAAACAATTCAATATTCTGTGGCATAACAATGCCTGAGTTGAATGCAAGATTAAATGCCTTATTGTGTGCAGACACAAAGTCATTGAAAACTTGCTCAGTATCGATGTCAAGAATGTCTCTTGCAAAAATATCTTTTCCTTCAAGAGCATTTGTAAGGTTAAGTCTGACATTAACAGTTTTTATTTCAAGTTTTTGCAGAGCAGACGCAACCTCAGGAGTAATAACTTCTCCTTTTTTTGTAACAACACAATCTTTTGCAATCTGAATTGTTGGACCCTCTAGTTTTGTCTTAATTCCTGCTGCCTTTAATTCACTCAACGCAGGGCCAGGAGGCAAACCAGAGTCTCCAGCAGGAACAACTATGTCATTTTCTGCAATCATTCCAGACGAAGCAAAAGTTTTTCCTTCATTCTTTTTAATGAAAGTATAAAGTTCAAACGGGTTCATGTCAGTAAATATTACTACAACACTCCCCAATATTTTGTCAAGAAAATCGCTTCCAATTCCCTGATCTTCAAAAGCCTTTTTTATTACACGATTTTTTGAAACCTTCATTACTGCTTTTCCCTTAAGTGCTTTTCTCAGGATTTGAAACATTGAAGCAGGAAATCTATCAAGCTCTGCAACAGCAACAACAGCATGGTTTGAAACAAGAGCCTTTAACTCTTCAACCTGATTCTTTTTCCATTCAAAATTGTGTGAAGTCATTTAGATTCACCCTTTATTCCACCCAATTTTACAGGAGAACCCATGGTTGTTTTCACAATAACACTTTTGATGTTGTGCTTTGAAGGAACTGCAGAAAGAACAGAATTGTAAATCGCAATAGCATTTTTTGCAATCTGCTCGTCAGCCATTGATTCCTTTCCAACAACAACCTGAATAATTGGCATAAACTTTCCTTTCTTGTTTGTGATTCTTGTGGTTGTTCCAGCAGTCTTAAGCATTCTTTCAACTTCGTCAATATTTTTTGAAATAGGTTTAGGCATTTTTCCCTTTGGAGCCAAAATCTGTCCAAGATGCTTTCCAACGGCAACCATCACAGGCCCTTCTGCTAAAAGCAGGTCATACTCTATTGCAAGATTCTGAGCATCTTTTTTTGAAATTGATGGAATTTCAGATTCCATCATTATCTTATCGGTCTTGCCTTCAAGCTGGGAAGCAAACTCTTTGTCTTTAACAAAAATAATTGTCTTGCCTGAACTCTTGCCTGTTGAAAAAGGAAGAGAAACCTTTTCATCAATCTGATTTTGTGACTTTTTAAAGTCAATTCCTTTTAAGTTTACAATAAGCTCTATGCTCTGCTCGAACTTCCTCTCCCTTGAGGAATCACGCATTTGCTTCAGTGCATCTACAAAATCTTTTTCATTCATTTTATTGCCTCCCACAGCCCATCCCTAATCGGAAGAGAGAGTGGTAAACGGCTGTTAAAAAACAGCACTTCTATATTATAGTTTTCAAATGAAACCTTTAAATATTATTCGGGTTTAGGCTTTTTCTCTTCACTAGCCTTGTTTTCTCCTGCTTTAGTCTGCTCTTTCTGTTCTTCAGATTTGTCTTGACTATTGTCTTCAACAATCTCTTTTAACTGTTCAATATTCTGCTTTGCTTCTTCAACAACAGCAGGTTCAGCAGATTTTTCTTCCATCAAAGCCTCTGCTTCCTGTTCAATATTAGATTCTGAAGATTCAACAGGCCCTTCCGCAAGAGCCTCTGCTTTTTCATCAGCTTCTGTGTCAACAGCAGGGGTTTGCTCTTTTTGCTCTTTTTCTTCTGTTTTCACTTCTTCTTCTTTCACTTTTTCCTCTGCCTTTTGCTCTGCAATAGCATTCTGAACAGGAGAAGAATCTGAAACAACAGGTCCACCGAGAACAGAATCATATTTTCCAGCAACAATTAAGCCCTGGACAATTTTTGCTTTTTTTCCGTCAACTGTAACGCCCATGCTATTGCAGGCGCCAATGATTTCCCTTGCAGCACTTCTTATTTCAGAGGATGCAAGGTCATCCATTTTCATTTTAGCAATCTTCACAACCTGATCCATTGACAAGTTTCCAACAACCTCTGTTTTTGGATTTTGAGCTGCTTTGTCAATTCCTAACTCTTGCTTAATAAGTGCTGAAGCAGGGGGAGAACCAACCTTTATGTCAAACTCTTTTGTTCCAGAGTCAACAATAACTTTTACTGGAACCTTCATTCCATTGTAATTCTTTGTTTTTTCATTAATTGAATTGACAATTTCTCCAATGTTTACTCCAAGAGGACCAAGAGCTGGACCAAGCGGAGCACCAGCAGAAGCCTTGCCTCCTTCAACCAAAACGCTTATCTCAGGCATTAAATCATCTCCTTATTCCTATCTCCTATTCCTTCAAAATCCTGATATGCTCTGCCTTTATAGTGACAGGAATCTTTACAGCTGCTTCAAGCAGTTCAACAGTAACTTCTTCTTTTGGCGCATTAATTCTCAGCACCTTTGCTTTCTCGTTCTTGAAAGGACCGCTTATAAGCTGAACTTTCTGACCCTCTTTAATGCTCTTCATCAAAGGCTTTGCTTCAAGCAGTGAATCAAGCTCGGAAATTTTAACCTCGCCTCCGCCAACAACACCCCTGCCCTTAATGTGAGGAGTATTAGTCATTGCACGTCTTACAGTCATTTCATTGTCTGCTTCAATGAGCATATAGCCCCTTAGACCCGGAATAACAGCAATAGAGTAAATGTTAAGGCCTTCTGCCTTTATCTTACTGCTAATTATATCTACCACAAGGCTTTCCTGCCCAACTGTTGTTCTCACCGGAAAAATCATTTTAATTCAGCCCCAAAAAGGAGAAATTAGTAAACTAATTGACTTCATAAAGCATTAAAAAACTATCCTAAGCCGTGGCTTTCGGCTGGCAAGTAGCCCACACTCCTTTCAGTCGCATGGGCTGTTCCTGAAAAAAAACTACTTCAAGCCAATCAGCGTGAAGAAAAGAAGCACAAAGAATCCAATTGCTCCAATGACAATTATTCCCAATCCTGTTATTTTTGCCATTGTCTTGAATTCATCCCAACCTGGTTTTCGAGCAATAAGGAGTACTCGCTTTGAGTCAGAAAGAAATTTTCCAATGTCCAGCATCATAACCTATCATTCCCTATTGCTTAAAAAGCTAACCTGTGAACTCGATTCCGAGGTCAATAGGCCCTTCTTTGTCCAAATCAAGATTTTCGCCGTCAAGATAAGGAAATTTTCCTCCAGCAACAACAACCATTGCTTGAATCTGGTTTTTTGGAATATTCTCATCAACCATTGCACCCCAAATAATGTGAGCACCAGGATTGATTTTTGCTCCAACAGTTTCAACAATCATCTCAGCTTCTCTGAGAGTCATGTCTGCTCCACCCACAACATTGACCAATGCACGGCTTGCATTGCTTATGTCAACGTCAAGGAGGGGGGATGTAAGCGCGTTTTCAACAGCTTCAAGAGCACGTGTTTCGCTTGCCTCTGAAGAATGGCTTTCTCCCAACCCAATCATTGCTGCTCCGCCTCTCTTGAGGATTGTTTTCAGGTCAGCAAAATCAAGATTAATCAAACCTGGTTTTGTAACAAGTTCAGTGATTCCCTTAACTGCGTTTGTTAAAACTTCGTCTGCAACTTTGAAAGCTGCGTTAACGGGCAAGTCTGGAGCTATTTCAAGGATTTTGTCGTTTGGAATAACAATTACTGTGTCAGCATTCTTTCTCAGAGCCTGAAGTCCCATAAGCGCGTTCTCCATTCTCTTCTTTCCCTCTACAGTGAAGGGAAGAGTTACGACTCCTATTGTAAGAGCCTTGGATTCTTTTGCAATTTCTGCAACCATTGGTGAGGCACCTGTTCCTGTTCCGCCACCCATTCCGCAGGTAATGAATACTAAATCGCTTTCCTCTAATTCTTCTCTAAGGTCTTCAATGGATTCTCTTGCTGCTGCTTCTCCAACTTGTGGGTCAGAGCCGGAGCCAAGTCCGCGCGTTAGCTTTTTTCCAATAAGCATTTTTCTGTCAGAATTTGTTGAAAGAAGGTCTTGAGCATCAGTGTTAACTGCAAAAGTTTCTGCTCCAGCTATGCCAACTTCAGTCATTCTCTGAAGCGTGTTGCAACCTCCTCCACCGATTCCGACAACATGAATTTTTGCCTGGCTTGTTTCAAGAAGTTTTACAAGATCTTCATCGCTTCTAAGAGAAACAACCTTGTCTCCCTTTGGAACCTTTTTTGAAGTCTTTAAAATCTTCTTTTCCTTTTTCTGTGTTGCCTTAACAGATTTTTCAGCACCCTGTGCCCTCTTAAGCGCTTTTTTGACAAAATCATCCATAAATTAATCCCCCTATCCCGTAAAGAAGTTCTGTAAATAATCCCTACTAAAACGATTTAAAAGGGTTTCGCGGAAACAAACCGGAAAAGAAATATTGCGGGAATAAAAAAGTTCTGTTTGGAAAAAAGCTTTTATACACAAAAAGCATTCTATTTGCATTATGTCTGCAGACAAGGTTGTAAAAAAGGCAGTTGAGAGAATCAAGAGCCTTAAGGTTCAGGGCGCAAGCAATGTAAGGAAGACTGTTCTCAAAGCAATAAGGGAATCTGTTCAAGAGAGCAAGGCAAAAACTGCTGATGCTTTCAGGAACGAGCTGAAGAGAAACATTTGGAAGCTGGTGACTGCCAGACCAACCGAACCAGAGACAAGAACTGCAATGCGTGTTGTTCTGCACACAACACAGGCTCAGAAAACTTATCAGGAATTAAAGAACAGTGTTGTCAGAAAAATTGACGATTATGAACAGAACAGGGAACAAGCCATGAAAAAAATTGCAAAAGTCGGCTCTGCACTTATTAGAAAAGAAAGCACTGTTTTTACGCACTGCCATTCAAGCACGGTTGAAGAAATCATCTCAGAAGCACACCGGCAAAAAAAAATCAAGGCTGTTGTGTGCACTGAAACAAGACCAAGATTTCAGGGAAGAATTACTGCAAGCAATTTAGCAAAGAAGGGAATTCCCGTCAGGCTTGTTGTGGACAGTTCAGCCATGAATCATCTGCGAGACTGTGATTATTTTTTCACAGGAGCAGACGCTGTTCTAGCAGACGGAGATGTAGTGAACAAGATTGGAACAAGAATGATAAGCCTTGCAGCACAGAAGATGGAAACACCGCACTATGTTGCAACCTCCAGCTATGGCTTTGACCCGCTGACATACTATGGTGTTGAAGAGAAAATAGAGCAACGCCCGTCTGAAGAAGTCTGGGATAAAAAGATTAAAAATGTGAAAGTGGAGAACCCTGCTTTTGATATCACAGAAAGAGAATATATTGAGGGAATTGTATGCGAATTCGGCGTATTTACCCCTCAAATGTTTTCCATGCTGATGTTCAAGCGCCTGCATCTTGACAGACGCGATTATACTTCTCTTATTGAAATGCTAAAAGAGTGAGTTTTTGGCGAATAAGAGACAAAATCCGCTTATTATTGGAACAGAGCATATTGGGGAAGCACACATTCCTGAGATTATCAGAACGCTTGAGGAAAGAGGCGCAAAGACTGTTGGGCTTGAAATAGCAGAAATTGAAACGAAAATATTCAGGGACATAATTTCTGACAGGAATATTCTGAGAAAGGCAGAGATGATTGGAAACCTGAAAAGGGAAAACCAAGGAGTAAACTATTTCTGGTACCGGCTTTTTGAAGAGCTTTTAAGAAAGGGAATAAAAGTTGTTCCTCTTTGCTCTGACGCTGAACTAATTGCTTTTGACAAAACAGTCAAGAGAGGAGAAGACAGGCTTCGCTCTCTTATTGAAGAAGAAAAAAACCTGAAAACATTAAATCTTGAGTTTTAAGAGCAGCGAAATCAAAGCCTGTCTGACGGGCACACCATTTTTTGCCTGCTGAAAGTAGCGGGCGTGAGGTGTTGCGTCAACGTCTTCTAACAACTCGTTTACTCTTGGCAAGGGATGCATTACAATCAATGAATCCTTTGCTTCCTTAAGAGAGTCTGCTCCAACAATGAAAGCATCCTTTACCTTGTTGTATTCTTCTTCGTTTGGAAATCTTTCCTTTTGCACGCGAGTGCAGTAGAGAACATCAAGCTCGGAGACAACAGATGAAAGTTCGCCTGTTTCAACAAATTCTACGCCATGTTCTTTCAGGTATTCTTTGTATTCTTCAGGCATTGCAAGGCTTTCATGAGAAATAAAATATTGCTTGCCTGGAAATTGTGCAAGAGCATAGGATAGAGAGTGAACTGTTCTGCCATACTTTAAGTCCCCGAGGAGAGCAATGTTCAAGCCGTCAAGCTTTCCGAATTCCTTGCGAATTGTATAAAGATCCAACATTGTTTGAGTCGGATGCTGGTTTGAACCGTCTCCACCATTGATTACAGGGACGTCAACTGCGTCTGCCGCAATCTTTGCGCTTCCAGCCTCAGGATGGCGCATTGCAATTATGTCAGAGTATCCTGCAGCCATTCGCGCTGTGTCAGCCAGTGTTTCTCCTTTCTTGACAGAGGACATGCTTGGGTCAGCAAAGCCTATAACCCCACCACCCAAGCGAAGCATTGCGCTCTCAAAGGAAAGACGTGTTCTCGTGCTTGGTTCAAAAAAGAGAGCTGCAAGAATCTTGTTTTTTGCAATCTCTGCCTGCTTTTCGCGTGGCATTTCCTCAATCTTTTTTGCTGTGTCAAGAACAAGTTCAATGTCTTCTCTTGACAAATTCTTCACTGAAATAAAATCTTTTCCCAAAGCCATTCGACCACCTCTTTATTATTAGACATTAGAAATATTTAAATCAGAGTATTTTATTTTGTGGTTCAAGATATCTTTAAAAAAACTGCTGCACCTTGTACTTAGCGGGTTTGATGGGTTTAGAGTTCAAAACTGTTTTTTGCGGAAAGAAATTTCCAAACCCTGCTGTTCTTCCGTCAGGATTTCTTGGAGTAAATGCTGAAGTTCTCCTCAGAGTTCTTGACGAGGGCGGCGCTGGAGCTGTTACAATGAAGAGCATCGGCCTGGTGGAACGGGAAGGAAATCCTAATCCCACTGTTGTTCCATGGGAGCACGGAGTAATAAATGCTGTTGGATTGCCCACCCCGGGAATTGAAAATCTTAATGATGAATGGCAAGGATTGAACGGAAGAATGGACAGGGTTATTGCAAGCATTCTTGGCGGAAGCTTTGAAGACTTTGAAGAGGTTGCAAAAGCTGTTGCAGTTCACAAGCCTGCTTTGATTGAGCCGAACATCAGCTGTCCCCACGCAAAAGGACACGGGCAGGCTTTTGGGCTAAGAGCAGAGGACGCTGCAAAGGTGACCGAGAAAGTAAAAAATGCTGTTGGAAAGATTCCCGTAATGCCAAAGATGACTCCGCAGGCGCACGACATAGGAGAAGTAGCAAAGGCTTGTGTGGACGCAGGAGCAGATGCAATCTGTGCAATCAATACAGTCGGTCCGGGAATGCTGATAAATATTGAAGCCCGTGCACCAGTTCTTGCAAACAAGAGAGGCGGGCTGTCGGGTCCGGCAATAAAACCAATTGGAGTAAGATGCGTTTACGATATTTATGAAGCAACTGGTGGAGAAGTGCCAATTCTTGGAATGGGCGGAATAAGCCATGGACGAGACCTGATAGAATATGCAATGGCAGGAGCAAGCATGTATGGAATCGGCACAGCAATCCATTACACGAGAGATTTAGATGTTTTTGGAGACGTGCTTGGAGAAACAGAAAAATGGATGAACCAAGAGGGAGTAAAAAACCTCAAAGACGTAGTGGGTGTTGCTCATAAATGAGGTCAAATATCTTTCTTTGGAGGAAGCGCTTATGGTTTACAATGAAGTGATGTTGCAAACAAAAGCTAAGCCTATGTTTAGAGAGATAGCTTCTCTTGATTTTTCATTGCAGAGGGTAAGGGAATTGTACAATGAAGAAAAAGAATGTGTTTTGATGAAAGCAGCATTTCTTTTAAGAGAGATAGCAACAAAGCACACTTTTATGGATGGAAACAAAAGAGGAGCAAGCGCTATAACTGACAGATTCCTGAGGATCAATGGAAAAGACCTTAAGCTGAAAATGGAAGATGTTGAATTTCTCAAAAAAGTCGGTGCAAAAAAAGTAAAAATTAGAGGTGTGAAGAAATGGCTGAAAACAAGAATAAACTAATGCTTAGCAAGTTCCTTATAGACTTTAAGGTTATCTTTAACCATCTTGGAAAGCTCTTTAACTGTTTTTTCTTCAACCATAATAATAGGCTTGTTGAACCTGTTTATAAATATAATGAACTAGCGGGTGTTGCTCATGGATAATCACGTGATAGTAAAGATAAAGAAAATCGAGCAAGAGTGTAGTGATATTAAGACTTTCTGGTTCGAACAAGAGTTGAATGCTTCACCAGGGCAGTTTGTTATGGTTTGGCTTCCGGGAATTGATGAAAAACCATTTACTCTCTCCTCAATTGGAAACGAGTCAGCAATAAGTGTTCAGAAAAGAGGAATTTTTACAGAGAAAATGCATAAGCTAAAAGAAGGAGACGAATTTGGTGTCAGAGGACCTTTTGGGCACGGATTTCACTTTGGAAAGACAACAAAGCCATTGCTTGTTGGAGGAGGCTGTGGCAATGCAAACCTCACCGCGCTTGCAGAAATGCTTGCAGAGCACGGCAAGAAGCCAGCATATGTTCTTGGAGCAAGAACTGCTGACCTGTTACCCTATGAAAAAAGACTTGAAAAAATAAGTGATTTATACATAACAACGGATGATGGGAGCAAAGGAGAGAAGGGTTTCACAACCCAAAAAGTTGAAGAGCTTCTTGGGAAAGAAGGTTTTGATTGCGTATTTGCCTGCGGACCAGAGGTCATGCTGGTTCCTCTTCTCGAGGTTTGCAAGAAAAAAGGAATTGAATGCCAATTTTCTCTTGAACGCTTTATGAAGTGCGCTGTTGGCTTGTGCGGAGAATGCTGCATTAACGGAAAGCTTGTTTGCGTTGAAGGGCCAGTGTTTGACAAAAAGCATCTTGAACAGCTGACAGAGCTTGGAAAATTTGCAAGAACAAAGAGTGGAAAGCTTGTTGACTTGGGAGAATATTCTAAGGGAAACAAGTGCTGAATTGCTGAGAGCTTGAAGTAAATTAAGATTATAAAATTAGAAATTAAAAACATAAAAATAAGGAAAGGTGGGGAAATGTTTGACTTAGTTTTGAAAGGTGGCCGGGTTTTCTCTCGGGGAAAACCACTAAATTCATTTATTGGAGTAAATGATGGAAAGATTGTGGAAGTCAGCGGGTCTCTCCTCAAAGGAAGCCAGGTAATTGATTGTTCTGGCTGCATTGTTTTGCCAGGGGCAATTGACGGGCACGTGCATTTTCGTGTCCCTGGCGCAGACTACAAAGAAGATTGGGAAACTGGAAGCAGTGCAGCTGCTGCAGGCGGTGTGACAACAGTTCTTGACATGCCAAATACAAATCCCGCACTTACAACACTAGAGCATCTTGAAGAAAAAAGAGAAATTGTTTCAGGGCAGAGCTTTGTGGACTATGGATTTCACTTTGGAGCAACAAAGTTTAACAGGTCACAGATTGAAAATTCCAGAAACATTGCAAGCATTAAAATTTTTATGGGTTCAAGCACTGGCTCCCTTCTTGTTGATGACTTGGAAGCAATGCGAAAAATATGCATTAGTGCTAAAAGAATTGGCAGGCCTGTTACAGTGCACGCAGAAGATGAAAAAATAATTCAGAGAAATGCAGCAAGAGCAAAGAATGAAGGACTTGACACTGCATTGTTTCATTCAGACATCAGACCAGCAAATGCAGAGATTGAAGCAATAAGCTATGCTTTAAAAAATCAGGAAAAGTCAGGAAATGACATGCATTTTTTGCATGTTTCCACAAAAAAGGGAATGGAACTCGTGAGGGATGCGAAGAGAAAGGGAAAAAAGATTAGCTGTGAGGCAACACCGCACCACTTATTTTTGACTTCAAAGGACGCTGGAAAGCTTGGGAACTTTGGAAAAATGAATCCTCCTCTGAGAAGCAAGGAAGACAAGCTGGCTTTATGGCAGGGAATTGAGTCAAACATTATTGACTCTGTTGCAACAGATCATGCACCACACACAGTGGCTGAAAAAAACAAGCCATACTGGGATGCACCAGCAGGGGTTCCAGGGATTGAAACAATGATGCCCTTGATGCTGAATGCAGTTAACGAAGGAAAACTTGCTCTTGCAAAAATGGTTAAGTTATGCTGTGAAAGACCTGCCGGCATTTTTGGAATCAGAGGAAAAGGAGCTATTGCAAAAGGCTTTGACGCAGACTTTGCAATAGTCAACATGAACAAGACATTCAAGGCAAGAAACGGAAACCTGTTCACAAAATGCAACTGGTCCCCCTTCAACGGAATGCAACTGCAGGGAGCAGTTGTAAAAACAATTGTTCGAGGACAGCTAGTGTTTGACTCCGGCAAAATAGTTGGAGAACCAAAAGGAAAAGAGGTTGAATTCAGTGGCGGAACCTATATTGACAGTTGAGTAAACAAAAGGAAAAGAGGTTGGATTTAGTGATTCCAAGGAGAAAACTGATTAGCAGAACGCATTTAGCCCAGGTTATTTCAAAAACAAAACTATCACCTGAACAGCAAGAGCAATTGAGAAAAAGATGTAAACAAAAGAAGATTTCAAAACCAATAGTAATAAGAGACTGGGGGGAAAGAGGATCCCTATATAGCACTCTCATCTATCGCGGAGCAAAACGCGCTCCAGAAGAATTTGGAATGCGATTCTCAACAATGACTAACTTCAACGGAATATTTATTGTAGATGAAGATGAGTATAGAAGAGTGGTTAATGGTCTGAAGAAAAAACTTCGCTCTTCCGCAGCAGTGAGAAAAATAAGACAGTCTAAGGAACAAGTAAACGAACAGATGAGAAATCTTGCTAAAAGAATGCAAAAATCAAAATATCCAAACGCAAGCAACCAAGAGATCTCAAAAGCATTTTCAGAATTCCTATCCACAAGAACTGAATTTACAAAAAGTTCTTTCTTTGCAGATACTATGGCAACTGCAGTTGAAGAAATGTTGGATGATGACTTTAAAAGAGGAAAACAACCACCAGACTCAACAACAAGGATGTTTGTCTCAGACAAGAAAACAATGGAACAGAGGCTGGGAATAGCAAGAGAGCAAATAAAGAAAGCTGCAGAAAATGGCAGAGAGCCTTCAAAAAATCCTGAGCTTGCAAAGCTTCTTGACGATTATATGGCTGAATTCGCTGACACAGGGTTCACCAACTTTACAGGAACAAGAGAGCAAAGAGAAAAAGTTCTTGAAAATATTCTTTCCGAAAAAACAGATACTGGATTTCAGGCAAGGATGAATAAAATGACGAGAGACGCAGCTGGCAGAAAAAGAGCCGCTGCAATAAGAGGATATTATGCTTTGCCAGAAGGAAGTAACAGAGAAGAAATAATATATCTTTCGGAACTCGCAGGAGATCTCTCAAAATGGGAAAGTGAAAACAGACAAATTTGGACAAGAGTGCACAGGGAAGCTAAGGAACTTTTGGGAGAGATAGGAAAAAGAGCTGAAAAACAAGGAATTTTGGAAAATAGTAATAGAATATTTGATCTTCCTGTTGGAGATATAGTCAAGATTGTAAGGAGGATAACAAAATGAAAATTATCTTTTTTGACTTCAGCAGAACTCTGTACAACCCAGATACTGATAGTCTCATTGATGGCACAGAAGAGCTTTTGGAGGAGTTACTTGGAAAAACAAGGCTTTCCCTTCTGAGCAAGAATCCTGCTGGCAGGCGGGAGCGAGCAGAAGAGCTTGTGGGCAAATGGTTTAAGAAAATGTTTTTTGTTGAAGAAAAGGATTTGGAAGGGCTGAGAAAGATTTTGAAAGAAGAAAGCTTGAATCCAACAGACTGCTTGATGGTTGGCGATCGAGCAGTCAAGGAGATTGCTCTTGGAAAAGAACTTGGAATGAAAGCTGTGTGGGTAAGGCAAGGAAAGTTTGAAGATGAGATGCCATTGAAGAGAAGGGAACCAGATTTCACGGTTAGGAATTTAAAGGAGTTAAAACATTTACTTACAACGGAGGTGGGCCTTTGAATCCAAAGGAAAAATTGTGTCTTGATTTGTTCAAGATTGGAGCAGTAAAATTTGGTGAGTTTACACTAAAGTCTGGACTAAAGAGTCCAATATACATTGACTTGAGGGTTTTGATTTCTTACCCTAATATCCTCAAAGAGGTTGCAGAAGAGCTAAGAAAGAAAACAATGGGTTTGCAGTTTGACAGAATTGCTGGTATTCCATACGCAGCTATTTCAATTGCAACAGCTGTGTCTCTTGAAAACGATATTCCAATGATTTACCCAAGAAAAGAGCAAAAGGGTTATGGAACAAAGAGGAAAATTGAGGGAGTCTATACAGAGGGTGAAAGAATTCTTGTTTACGACGACCTGATTACAACTGGGGAGAGCAAGTTTGAAGCAATTGCTCCGCTTGAAGCAGTTGGCTTGAAGGTAAAGGATATTGTTGTGTTAGTGGACAGAGAACAAGGAGGCAAAAACGACCTTAAAGCAAAAGGTTATGACTTGCACAGTGTTTACACAATGAGTGAAATTTTGCAGACTCTTGTAGAACACAACAAGATAACAGAAGAACAACAAAAAAGTATTCTTGGATATATTAAGGATCCTGAAAAATGGAAACCAGAGGAGGGAAAGTAATGGGTTACGCTGACCTTCTGCGAGAAACAACTGAAAAAAACAAGAGCATTGTCTGCATGGGAGCAGACCCTGTTCTTGATAAAATCCCTCTTAAAGGCGGACCAGAAGAACAAATTTCAAGTTTCTACGAACAAATTCTCGAGGCTGCTTCTTCAGAGAACACGCTCCCGGGAGCAATCAAGCCAAACATTGCTTTCTATGCACAGTATGGTTTTGAGGGACTAAGAGCTTTGAAGAAGGTTATTGCAAAAGCAAAAGAGGTTGGCTTGCCAGTTATTCTTGATGCAAAGAGAGGAGACATTGGAAAGACTTCCGCAGCCTATGCAGAAGAAGTTTTTGGATTTTGGGGAGCAGACTGTGTTACTCTTGCCCCATACATGGGACAGGATTCTGTTGGACCGTTCATTAAATGGTGTGAGGAAAAGGGAAAGGGAGCATACATTCTGAACAGAACAAGCAACGAGGGAGCAAAAGAATTACAAAACCTTGAAATAGAGGGAAGAAAACTTTACGAGATTGTTGCAGAAAAAATTGTGGAATGGGGTTCCAATGCAGAGGGAAACGTGGGAGCAGTTGTTGGAGCAACTTCGCCTGCTGAAATGGAGGAACTTTGCAAATTCTTTGTGGAAAAGAAAGCAAAAATGCCATTACTTATTCCTGGCGTGGGCGCACAGGGTGGTTCAGCTGAAGAAGTCACAAGCATCCTCAAGAAAACAGGCATGGACATTGCAATTCAAAGAATCAATTCAAGCAGTGGAATAAACTTTGCTTACGAAAAGGAAGGAACCACTGACTTTGCCGGAGCAGCAGTAAAGGCAATCAAAGAACTCAACAAGGAAATAGACTTCTAGGTGTTTTTGTGAACAAAAAACTTCTCGCTTGCGACCTAGATGGTACTCTGATTGACTCCTTGAGGGAAATGAATATTTCTTTTAACCATGCACTAAAAGAAGTCGGAGTTGAAGAACAAGAAGACCTTCTGCAGTACACTGGAATGCCTCTTGAAGAAATTTTTGAAATCGTTCTGCCTGACAAAAAAAAGAACTTGGTTGAAGAAGCATCTGCAAGCTATAGAAAAAAATATAGCGAAATTGGACCAACTGGTTCCCCAACTTACCAAGGAGTTATGGAAACACTTGAAACCTTAAAAAAGTTTGGAATCAAGCTTGCGATTGCAACAACTAAAAAGACTTATATGGCTGAGCTTGTCGCAGAGGGTGTTGGAATAGCAAAATATTTTGATGTTATTCTTGGAGAAGACTTGGTTGAGAAAGCAAAGCCTGCACCAGACATAGTGGAGCTGGCAATAAAGAGAACTGGAGTCAGCAAAGAAAAAACTGTTTTTGTTGGAGACATGATTTACGATGTCGGAGCAGGGTTAAGTGCAGGAGTTGTTTCTGTCTGGGCAAGTTATGGATTCGGAAGTAGAGAATCCTTACGGGAAACAGAACCGGATTTTGAAATAAAAAACTTTTCAGAACTTGAAGAAATTATAAGAAATCTTTAAATAGACAAACAGCGTTTTCTAATTGGATTAAAATGGTTAGAGAAAAATGTGAAATTTCATCTGGTTACTCTCAGATGATGAAAGCAAAGCTTTTTGATATTGAAACAGGAAAACTCATCTGTCTCTTGAATGAAAAAGATGCTGGTGAGCTTGGAGTGTTTCCCCTTGACAGAGTTGAATTGACAAATCCTTCTGCAAAAAAGTGCATGACAACCGTGGTTGACACAACTGATTCAATGGTTGGTCCAGACCAGATTGGGATTTATGAAGATGTTCAAAAGATTTTGAAGGCAAAAAAGAGCGCAAGAATAAGGGTTTCTGCAGTGCCGAGACCAGAGAGCGTAAAATTTATTCAAAAAAAGATTCGCAAAGGAAAGCTTTCCGAAGAAGAGCTTAGAACAATTGTAAAAGACATTGGCGACAACAAGCTAAGCGATGTGGAATTAGGTGCGTTTTTGACAGCTATTTTTATCAACGGTTATGATTTAGAGGAAACAGTTGCAATGACAAAAGCTTTAAGAGATGATGGAAAGCAGTTAAAAATTTCAAAAGCTCCTATTGTTGACAAGCACTCGGTTGGAGGAACAAACGGCAGAACAACAATGATTGTGATTCCGATTGTTGCCTCAGCAGGACTGTTTATTCCAAAAACTTCTTCTCGAGCAATTACTTCTCCCGCAGGAACAGCTGACGCAATGGAGGTTCTTGCCAAAGTTGGATTGCCCTTGAACAAAATCAAAAACATTACTGAAAAGCACGGCGGAGTAATTGTCTGGGGCGGTTCACTAGACCTTGCTCCAGTTGACGACAAGATAATAAAGGTTGAACACCCTCTCTCCCTTGACCCGGACGGACAAGTTATTGCAAGTGTTATGGCAAAAAAAGCAAGCGTTGGAGCAAAATATGTTGTAATTGATTTGCCTGTTGGACCCGAGGCAAAAATCAAGACAAGAAAACGGGCAGAAGAAATGGCACTCAAGTTTTTGAGTGTTGGAGAATCACTTGGAATGAAGGTTAATGCAGTTATTACAAACGGAGAAGAACCCTCAGGCCCTGCTTTTGGACCAGCTCTTGAAGCAAAGCATGCAATGAAAATTCTTGAAGGAAAAGTTTTTGACAATCTTGCACAAAAGAGTTGCGAGCTAGCAGGAGTGCTGTTTGAATTATGCGGAAAAACAAAAAAGGGAAAAGGATACAGCAAAGCAAAGAATATTCTTGAAAGCAAACAGGCTCTTAAAAAAATGAAAGCAATCATTAAAGCACAGGGCGCAAAGGCCACAACCAGTACTGAAATAAAAGACGGAAAATACAAGATAGAGATAAAGGCAAAAGAATCAGGAGAAATTCACTCAGTTAATCTTGGAAACTGCATTGACATTGCCAGAGCAGCCGGGGCTCCAGCAGACCATTATGCTGGATTACTGCTTGAAGTTGAAGCAGGCGACACTGTAAAAAAGAAGGAAGTTCTTTTCACAATTTATTCTTCAACCAAAAGAAAACTTGAAGCAGCTGAAAAAATTGCAAAGTCTCTTGAAGTTGTTCAAATGGAAAGAATTATCTTAGAAGAATTTGTTTAAACACTAAACATAGCATAAATTCTAAACATAAAGTGAATTAAAAACTTTTACAAATTCTTCTGGAAAAACAAGGTTTGTTTTGAATTCGTTTAAGTCAAGCAAAGAAATTTTTTCATTGAATTCAGTTTTTTTGAGACCAACTTCTTTTTTTATGAAAGGAAAAGCACATTTTAGCGAGTTTGAAAGATTTTTGTTCTGGTATCTGAAAACAGACTTTAAAAAATTCCTAAACTTTACTTCATCTTTTGCCACTCCAAATCTTTTTCCATAATTCAGCACAACAATTGAGGAAAGAGAATTTGGAATTGGAAAAAAAGAATCTGGGGAAACATTTTTTACAATTTCAGGAGTGGAATAGTATTGAGTGAGAACTGAAAGATAATTGTATTCTAGAAAACCTGATTCTGCAACAAGCTTTTCTGCAAATTCTCGCTGAAGAACAAGCACTGCTTTTTCAAAACCGGTTTCAAGAACTTTCTGAATAAGTTTTGAAGAAATTGTGTAGGGGGGGAGAGAAACAATCTTGTTGTATTTGGGAAGCTGTGCTTTTAGAAAATTTTCATTCACTAGTTTCAGATTCTTTTTTGGAAGCTCTTTTTGAAGAAGTTCGAAAAGGGTTTTGTCAAGCTCTACTGCAATTGTCTTGGAGTTTTTCTGAATTTCTCTTGTGAGAAAACCAGTTCCTGCTCCAATTTCAAGAACTGTGTCCGACTTCTTGAGGTCTGCAAGATTAATCAAGTCTTTGACAATGTCTTCGTTAACTATGAAATTTTGTCCCATTTTTCTGTTTGGGCGAAACCTGTGCTTTACCATCAGAGTATTTAGTTCTTCAAAAAGTGCCATAAAAAACAGCTCTAAAACTGCCTTTTTTTTGCAGGAGGTCGGGTAAAAAGAAAATACTTGTTTGTTTCCTCAAGTTCTTCCTTTACTCTTTTCACTAGAATCTTGACTGGGTCAGGCATTAGTTTTACTCTGTCTTCAATATCTTTGTAGGATTTGAAAGGAGTTTTTTCTCTCTCGTTTAGAATTTCCTGCATGTGCTTTTTTCCAAGCCCAGGCAATAGTTCAAGAGAATGCTGTCTAATGCTGATTGCTCCAGCTTCATTAAAGAATTCTACAAACTTTTCTTCGTCGTCTTTTACAACTTTTTCAATTGCTGAATCAAGCTCTGCTACAGCTGTGTTTGACAAATCCTTATAGGTAATTCTTCGTTTAATAAAATCAATTTTGTCTCGCTCATCCTTTCCAACATAAACAGAATCCATTATCTTCAATTGCTCTTTTGGAACAACCTCTAAGAGAGTAAAGTGTTGAGTGCCCATAACCTGTGCAATAATTTCAACTTTGTAGCCTGTTGACTTTCCATGCTGTAAGTAATCGAGTACTAAAGCGTTTTCTTCATTTGGCATGATATCACCTATTTTTTTGGAGCATATTTTGCACAGATTTCTGCAAGCTGTGAAGTTAACTCTTCGCTGAGTTCCACGTTTTTTGGAACCAGTACTTTTACTTGTTCTCTTGAAACTGGAACAATGTCAAGCAACTTAACTTTTAGTTCTTTGTCAAGACCCTCTACTGCATCAAGTTCCTTCAACAGTTTTTCATATTTTGCTTTTGTAAGCTTTGAAAACTGTTTAGCGTACTTTAGTGTGATATCTTGCTCGTAAGTGAGCTCTTTGTCTTTTTTTCTCTCAGAAAGAGTTTGCTTTACTTCGTAAAGCGAAACCGGCTTACTTTCAATGACTTTTTCTCCAATCATTTTATGCAGCCTCCTTTTGCGCTTGCTTTAAATGAATAGGGTTAACTAAAAGCTCTTTTTCAAGCCCGCCATTTTTAAGCCCAATTTTTACAACCTTTCCCTGATGACCTGTGACAATTCCTGTAAAGCCATGATATCTTGGATCAGGCATTCCGCCCTGTTCTCCAGAATCAATCTTTATGAGAATCTTGTCGCCTTCATGAAATTCCTGTAAAATTTTGTTGATAGTCGCCTTTGGACCCTTTCTAGTAATTCCTTTTGCTTTCTTGTTAGTCATTTTTACACCCTTACGGCTAGTTTAATTTAGAACAATATGATTGGATTAGGAAAGGTTTTTAAATGGATTTAGCTAAGCAATTGCCAGCTAATATATTGCTATTGCAAGCAATAAAATCGAAGCAATTGACTTTCCCGAGATGAAGGGAATAGGCACATAAAGCAGCGCAAGTGCTAGCAAAACAGCTACTCCCACAATCTGTTTTTTGACAAAGACATGCACAAATAATGCAAAGAAAAGTTAATTAATGTGACTCACAGAATTATTGCTTAAATCGCTAAAAACTCTTATAATACCAGCCCCTTTTTAAACCTTTTTAAGTGAAATCATTTATAAAGCACTTTTTAAACAGGGGGTATGTTATGAAGTATACTATTGTTAATCTAGTTGCGTCAGCTGACTTAAAAGCTACTCTTGATTTGTATAATCTGGCTATTACTATTCCAACCATCGAATATGAACCAGAGCAGTTTCCAGGAGCAATTCTGAAATTAAAGGAACCAAAGGTTTCAATGCTGTTGTTCAAGAACGGAAAAGTAATCTGTTCCGGAGCAAGCAGTGAAAAAGAAATAGAACAAGGAATTAGAAAAGCAAGCAAGCTGATTCACGACATCCAACCCGATGTTAAAGTGCAGAGAAAAGTTTCCTACAACGTAGTGAATCTTGTTGCAACAGCAAACCTTAACATGACACTTGACTTATTTCAGACAGCACTCAGCTTAGACAACGTAGAGTATGAGCCAGAACAGTTTCCAGGAGCAATCCTGAGAATAGCAGACCCAAAGCTTACCCTGCTCTTGTTCAAGAACGGAAAAATGATTTGCGCAGGTGCAAAGAGAGAAGACTTATTGAGAAAGGGACTGAAAAAGGCAGCAGAGCTAATCAAAAAGACAGCTCCAAAGCAGAAGAAAAAGAAAAAAACAAAAGCAAAGAAGACTGCAAAGAAAAAAGTTGCTGCAAAAACAGGCAAGAAGAAGTGATTTTTAACAAATGATAGGATAAACATGGAAAAAAATGTTTTTAGGGGGTAATATTTGCAATTGTTGTAATTGCATTATTGAAACTTATAAATGACCTGTTTGGGACAGCTCCTTCGTTTTTCTAAAGCTGAACAGCAAGCTTTTTAAACTCTCCCTGTGCTAATTAGTACTGATTAGCGGTCATACCGCAGGGGAAACACCCGGTCCCATTCCGAACCCGGAAGTTAAGCCCTGTAGGGATTGGCTTGGCAGTGCGTTTTACGTGTAGCCTACCAGAAGCTGCTAATCGCTTTTTTTTATCTTACTCAAAGCTATACAACTGAAAGGAGTATAGGTTACGCACACGCCGGGCGTAACGGCGTGCTAATAGCTTTTTTTCTCTTTCAAAAATCTTTTTTAAACCAAGATTATTTTGGTTTTTTTTCTTTCTGGTTTTTTTGGCTTGGGCTTGTGAGAAAATTCTTGTCTTAAGGGTCTACCATATTCAAAACTTGCTTCCTGAGAATGAGCATAATTTCGCAAATGTTCTACGAACCTAGTCATTGCAAGAGTCTTGCCTTTTCTGACAAAGGGCAGAGCAGCAACATGACTAATCCAAAATCTTTTTCCCGTGATTCCCTCATGCAAAGACAAAGATGCAAAACCAGCTATCTTTCCACCCACTTCAAGAACAAAAAGTTTTCTTCCTTCAAAACTTTTTCGCATGCGAGAACGCAATTCTTCTGGATTTAAAGATGCGAGCTTTTTCAGGGGTTCAGGACCAAGATGCTCTTTTGCCCCATAACCAGACACAGAAATCTTGTAAAGCCTTGCCATTTCTTCAAAATAGATTCCAAGTGCTTCCTCAGAAGTTATTTCTCTAAAAGAAACTTTTGATTTCACGTAAATAAAACTACTTTAAAATTATTAATTATTGTTATTTTTCTTTAGGATTTTCTCTTTGTTATTTCCTTTTTGTTGTTTTGTACCTATAGTCAGCAGAATCGTGAACTATTGTAACAGACTTTCTTGCATTAGATCCTGTTCCAAACAAGTCATGTCTTCTGCCTGAATTGAAGGCAAAGTAACCGCCTCGTTCAAAAGCATAATTTCTTAGCCAACGCATAAAGTTTACTCTTGACATAGGAGACTTGTGTGCCACAATTATCTTTCCGTCTGCCCTCCTTGGAAATCTTTCACCTTTCTCAAAGGCAATTTCTGCAAGCTGAAAAAATGGTTTGTCCTCTGAACCAATATTTGTCAGCCCTGCAAAGCCAATTACTTGATTGTTTCGCTCTGCCACAAAAATAGAGTTTGTGTGAAGTAAAGCATCCAATCTTTTCTTTGCCATGGCCTGATAAGATTGGCTAAGCTTTTCTTTTTGCTTTGCAATCTCTTCTTCCCCCGCAGAAGAATAGTTCCAGCCAAGGAATGACTCAATCATTAAATCAAGTAGTTTTGCTCGCAACTCAGGAGACACATTTACTTCGTTAGCAGTTATCTGCCGATAAAAAACATCTGAAGCCACGTAAATAAAGTGAATAAACTTTACTTTAAGTTATCAGTCTTGTTTTAATAATCAGCTTTTCTTTAGAACCGAAAGATCAATTCCATCAGGATTTTCTCCAGTTACAGATGCATAGTAGACTGCTGCAGAGAACACTCCCGCAAGAGCTGAAAAAACAAGACCTATAAAGACAACTGCAAGAAGTAAAATAATTGCTGCCGGAATTGCTAAAAATGGGAGAAATAAAAACACTATAAAAAATAAGATGATTGCTATAATTGAGAAGATTGCCTGAATCCATCCAAATCCAATTCCTCCAAGGATTGTTTCCCTCCATTTTTCAAAAATGATTTGCTTGGATTTCCTGATTGCCTTCAATGGACCAACTCCCTCAACCACAATTGTCGGAACAACAAAGTAAGTTAAGAGAGTCCAAGCAGCCCCAATAATTGAAACCAATATGCTTGCGATGAAATTTTTCTTGCTTTGGCTTGCAAGCATACGCAGGACAAGTCCGACTGTTCCTGCAACAACAGCCCAGAGAAAAATATTTTTGATGTTTGAAAACGCGATGTTTAAACCATCTCCCAGTGTTGGGTCCTGCCCGCCCATCCTAATCATTGCTGCTCCGACAAGAGCTGCATTGAAAAATACAACAAAGAAGTACAAAACAATGTACATGAGCAAGAGCAAAACATAGATAATGGGAGAATCAAAAAGCGATTCAACAACAAAAATAGGAATCAAAAAAGAAACAATAACTATTGCTGCAAAGACTCCGGAGAGAATAGGAAAAGCAATGAGTTCTTTATCTTTCTTGAGAACTGAAAAGCTCTGTTTCATAAGATTCCAACTTCGCCCAAAGCTCTCAAACATGATAACTTAAATAATCTTTTTATATAAAAAAGTAATGTTTTTGTGAATTAATTTACAAGAGTTTTTGTGAATTAATTTACAAGATAGCCTTTTAAACAATTTATTGTTCCAATTATTAGGTTCTGTACGCTTGGTGATTTTTTGGATTTGGTTAACAAGATTAAGGCAAACAAGAAAACAATCTTGATTCTCTTGCTGATTTTCGTTCTGGCGTTTGGTGTCAGAGCTCACATGTCAAAATATGACTTGCTTTTTGGATTTGATTCTTATTTTCACACCAAGATTGTTGGAGAAGTAATTAAGACCGGGGCAGTGCCGGACAAGGACTTTATGGCTTACTGGCAGTCTGGAGGATCAGACCTGCCAGACCAAGGACAGTTTTTTTGGATTTTTAACGCACTTGTTTACTCGATTACAACTCTTGGAGCAGCTTACAGCAAAGAGCTCTGGATTCAGCATGTAAAGTTTTTGCCTGCAATTTATGGAGCCTTGACTGCTGTCGGACTATACTTTGTCGGAAAAAATATTTATGGAAAGAGAGCTGGCTTTGCAATGGCTTTCTTTGCAGCAATTGTTCCAAGCTTTGTTTACAGAACAATGTCTGGTTTCTTTGAAGAGGACTCTCTTGGGTTTCTCTGGATGGTAATAGGCCTTGGTTTCTTGACTGCGTCCCTGAAAAAACTAGAATTCAACAAGAGAACTGCAGGATATGCTGTTGCCTCAGGAGTATTCTTTGGAATAATGGCTTTGACCTGGGAAATGTTCCTATTAATCCCAATGGTTTTAGTCGGCTATCTCGTGTTTGCTTTGATTAATGTTTACAACAAGAGAAGCAAGCAGGAATTGTTCAATCTTGCAAAACTGTTTGGAATCTCGTTTGGAATATTTGCATTAATCGCTTCCGTGAATGACGGCGGAAAGTGGATTAACAGGTCAATCAGCTACGTGCTTGGAGTAATGCCTGAGGGAATTGGTCTTCTGTTGCTCGGCGGACTTGTCTTGTTCGGTGGATTAGTTGCCTATATCATGTTTGTAATGGGTGGAGACGAAAGCAAGGACAACAGCAAATGGGTTTCATTTGTTTCCCTTGCACTCATGTTTTTGATTCTGCTCGCATTTGTTGGAACCCTGCTCACAGTCAACGATTTTAGGGGCTCTGGACTAATTGAATCAAGCGTTGGAGAGGAAAGCACTGGAAAGGAATCCTTTGGAAGAAAATACAATGCATTGATTGCTTTGCCGATTATTGCTTTGCTCTTGATTCCGCTCAGAATGTTCAGGGAACCAAAAGAGCATCTTTCAGGAATAGTGTTTTTCTGGATTTTGATTACTTTTTTCATGGCTTGGTACAAGCTAAAGTTCACGTTTACCTTTGGTCTTCCGATTGCTGCTTCAGCAGGATTTGTCGTAGCAGAAATGAGTTACTATCTTAACAATCTTTCAAGGCACAACAAGATGATTTTGTCCGGAGCAATTGCTCTCATATTGTTTATTGTTGCTTTGCCTGTTGGCATATGGCTCTCCATCTTATTGTCAGCAGTTTTTCTTACAGCAATGGCTATGTTTTTCTCTTCCAAGGGGGACACTATTGTCAAGGCAGGAGCTTTTGGAGTTATTGGATTGTTAATGATTAATGGAATTGTTGCTTCAGCTATTTTTGTTGAAGGTCATGTTCCAATGATTGAGTCAAATCCGGATTACAAGGCTGCAACAGCCTGGCTTAAGGAAAGTACTCCAGAGGGTTCAACGATTATGAACTGGTGGGATGAAGGGCACTGGATTTCATTCCTCGCGGAGCGTCCAGTTTTTACTGACAACAGAAATCTTGACCAGGAAGCTGCCAGTGCAATGGCTGAATTCATTATTACAAAAGACATTAACAAAGCGTTTTCAATCGTAGATAAATATAAACCAGACTATATCCTTATTGACTCTGATAATTTTCAAAAACAGGTTTCTCTTGCTTACTGGGCTTACTGGACAACAAATTCACAAGATCCACGAATAGTACAGCACTATGGTGTTCCAACCCTGCCTTATGGGGGAATAAATTTCTACTGCAATCTGATAGAAAACGACACAGCTTACAGATGCGGAGCAAACACTATTCCTGTCGGACAGATGTCTTCAATTTCAACTGACTGGCAGAAGATGCCAACCACTACTCAGAACAATGACTTGCTGTGGTATTACAGAGCAGAGGACAACTCTGAAATTTTCTTCCTCTCCAAGAATACTAATGAGTCAGCAATGGCAAAACTCTGGTTCCACGAGCCAGAAATGATGAAGCATTTTGAAGAGGTTTACAGTTTTAAGGGCGTTAAAATCTTCAAGGTGAAGTAGGTGGCTTAATGCTTTTAGCAGCATTTATCAGTTTTTTTCTCTCCATTGCAACTGTCTTGTTTATTACACCCAGACTTATTGAAAGAATTAAGGCAAGAGACTTGCTTGGAAAAGACATGAATAAAGTGGGAAATCCGCGCATTCCGGAAATCGGAGGATTGTCTGTTTTCTTTGGATTTTCACTGGGTCTTGTAGCAGCGTTGTTTGCTTTTTCTTATCTGCACATTATTGATTTGAACATTACTTTAATACTTGCTGCTTTTTGCACAATAGCTCTTGTAGCAGTAATCGGTTTTGTTGACGACTTGCTTGGGTGGAAGTCTGGAATAAAGCAGTGGCAGCACGCGTTAATGCCAGTGTTTGCTGCGCTTCCATTAATGGCTGTGAAAATAAACAATCCTGCAATGAATATTCCCTTCATTGGCCCTTTGCCAACAGAAATAATGATTCCAGTATTCGGCTATGTCTCATTTGGCTTGTTTTATTCTCTTTTCTTTGTTCCAGCTGGTGTTACTGGAGCAAGCAATGCTGCTAATATGCTTGCTGGATTCAATGGACTGGAAGCAGGTTTAGGCGCATTAATTCACGGAAGCATTTTGATTGTCTCGCTTTATTTAGGAATTGCAGAGAGTGCAGTAATTTCTGCTGCTGTTCTTGGCGGACTGCTTGGATTTCTAAGATTTAACTGGTTTCCTGCAAAAATTTTCGGAGGCGATTCTCTTACACTTCTTTACGGTGCAGCTGCTGCTGCAGCAGTGATTGTCGGCGACATGGAAAAGATTGGTATTCTGTTGTTCTCTCTTTTCTTTGTGGAGTTATTGTTCAAGGCAAGGCATGGCTTTAAGTCAGAGTGCTTTGGCTTGCCACAGGAAGACGGCACTTTGAAAGCAAGCCCTAACGGCGGTTCACTAACCCACTGGGTAATGAGGCAAGGCAAGTTCACTGAAAAACAAGTTACCCAGATTATTCTTGGAATGCAGACAGCAATCTGCCTGGTTGTTCTCTCACTCGTCTACTTCAAGTGGATGGTTGTCTAAAAACGAAAAGATTTTTAATCTTCAAAAACTTCTCGCCATATCAATGGATTTAAACCAAAAAAACCCTTTGATTTTGTGATATCTGTTTTCGGCGGACTCTAAAGACAGGATTGTTCCAAAAAGAGCAAAGTAATTGCAAGGATTATTAATTATTAATTTTCAATTTAAAAAAGGAAAATTCCAGTTCAAGTCATTAGCGGATCTGGTTTAGCAAAATCTTACTTCTTTACAATCCTTAAACTCTTGTTTTCTTTTTCTTCTCCAAACTTCTTGATTTTTTTCACAGCGCCTTTCTCTAATTCCTCTTTCGCAACCGCGTTCCCCAGCGCTCTTGTGTCAAGCAACTGGAATCGCTTCAACAGCTTCTCGTCTTTTAACAGCTTTTCCAGCTCTTCCTTCTGTTCAGCAGATAGCCCAGCCAGTGAAAAACTCTTCCCTGAATAAATTTTCAAAGCAGCATCGCTTCCGACAATTTTCTCCAATTCATGCTGATCAGCATAAGAAAACGCATCCTGTTTTATCTCTTCCAACTTCCCGCTTAGTTCGGCTATCTCGTTGTTCAGCTTCACATACTGGTTCACGATTTTCACACCAGCTTCTTTTTTGAATTCCCGAACAGGCAGGTTTTCCACTAGTACCTCGTGACCCTTTGCAGGGCAGATGTGAGAGAACATGCACCAAGAGCAGAGAGGGCCTTCCTTGCAGGGAAACTCTCCTTTCTTCTCTGCTTTTTCAACTTCCCCAATAAGAGATATTATGTTCTTTTTGAGTTCGTCAAGGTCTTCCTCGCTTCGCTTGCTCCAGATGTCCTTGTCAAAAGCAAGATAATGCCAGCACAAGTCTACATCAAGCGCGTCATTGAATTCCTGCAAGACTCCAATCTGGTAGAGCGCAAGCTGTCTGTCCTGGTCTGCTTGGTCTTGTATGGGCAGGCGACCGGATGTCTTGTAGTCGTGTATCACGTAATGACCTTCCTCTTGTTCAGACAGCCTGTCAATATAACCACACAGCCTGTGTCCCGAATCCAGCTTTATGGTTACGCGTTTTTCGCAGGCGATTGTTTTGTCTTCATCAAACGGTTGATGACGCGCGTAATAGTCTTCAACGCATTTTCTGCCAAGGTCATGATAGTGCTCTGCCTTCAGTCCTTTTTTGACAATGACAATGTCTTCAGTGAAGTTTTCTTTCCACTGCTTTTCATAGTATTGAAGAATGGAGTTAAGGGAGTTGAATTTTGTGAGCATAAGTTCTTTGTAAAGTTTTTCAAGAGTATTGTGAACTATGTTTCCAAGAAAACCCTCAATCCCCTGCACGTATTCAACATAAGGTTTGTCTACATAACTGTAGTAGTAGGAGAGCGGACAGTTCTCAAACTTGTTCAGACGAGAATGAGAATAAGTTGGCATAGGAGATAATGAGAAGGAAAACCAATTAAAAAGCTTTGAAGCACGAGATTTCCGGTGAAAAAAGGTTTTTATAGTTGGGGTTTCTTTATTTCAGCATGCAATTTAAAATAAATGCTTTTTTGTTGATTATGTTGCTTGTTTTTTCAGGGTGTGTTTCAATCCCAGTAACAAAAGAAGATTCTTCAGCAAATGAACAAACAGTTGAAGATGACAGCAACGCAGGAGAACTGAATTATTCAAATGAGAGTATTCTGGAAATTGAGTTTTCTATTCCAAAAACAAAACTTAAAACAAGGGAACTTATTAGCGGGGAATATTCATTCAAGAATGTTTCAAAGGAATACTATTTTGTAATGATTTGTGAAAAAGAAGGATTTAGTGCCAAAGAGTTTTGTGTTTCTGGCACGATTTATCCCAAAGTCACAAGCACAAATGAAATACAGGCCTTTGAAATAAGCGAAACCAGCCATTCTTTTCGCGGATTGCTTCCTTTCTTCATTTCCGCAGGAAACTATTCACTGGAACTACAGGTTTTTGAAGCTGAAGAAATAAATAGATTAACCAATAATCAAGAATTTATTTCAAATTTGTCTTCTTCGGAAAAAAAAGAAATCCTTACAAAATTGAAACCTGTTAAAACAGTAAAGAAAACAATCACTGTAACTGGAGAAACAATTGATGAGTGTTCTTTAGATGAAGACTGCATTCAAGAATGCGAGAACTGCGAAAGCGGAAAATATTCCTGTTATTCAAACGCAAGAGTCTGCATCGAATGTTTTCTCATATTTGATTGCAAAGAAGGATTTGAATGCAGGGAAATGAAATGTGTTGAAGAATAATCACAACTTCTAACAAAATCCTGCACTCACACCAACCAGAAACAATTAAATACAGCCTGTTATGTTTGTTAATATTATGTCTTGGCATGCAATTGATTTAATCGAACCCGCGATTGACAAAACAAAGAAGTTTTTCTCCGGCCCCGGCCTGTTCTGGAAATGGGTAAAAATTGGATTGCTTGTCTTTGTTTTCTCCCTGTTTTCAGGAGGCGGCGGAGGAAGCAATTTCAACTTCAACTCGAATTCTTTGGATATTACTAAAATAAAAGATGGTTTAACTGGATTACCAGCATGGTTTGCTTCAATTCCCCAGCAAACAATCAATGCTTTTGCTTTTTGGATTCTGATTGGCATAGTAATCCTGTTTGTCTTCAGCATTATTTTCACTCTGTTAAAGAATATGTGCTTTTTTGCTATTCTTGAAAGTGTTTCAACAAATCAGGTCAGCATTATATCTTACCTGAAAAAGTTTTACAGAAAAGCTCTCTCGCTTTCGATTCTTGAAATCACGCTAGCGCTTTTGGGACTGCCTTTTATGTTAATAATGCTTCTCGCAGGAATTTCACTTGCTTTATTCTTTTTGAAAATAGATCCAGCTATTCTTGGACCAGCCGCAGGTCTTGCTTCAAACACTGTATTAATGGGGCTTCTTGTGCTTATTTCAATCATTGCATTCATCGTGCTCGCGATTATTAATTATTTAGTTATTCAGTTTGTTGCCTACTGGCTGTACTTAAGTGAACTGCGGGCGTGGGAGGCTTTAAAGAAAAGTATTTCGCTCACAAAACAAAATATTTTGCAGGTTGTATTGCTGATTATAATGCAAACAATTCTGAGCTTTGTAGCAACAATAATACAGATTATTGGAGTATTGGTTATTGCAATTCCATTTGTCATAGTTGGACTGCTTTTAGCATTGGTTTTGATTCCGCTTGTGTCAATGTCAGCCGCGGTTTTGATTCCAGCAATTCTACTGCTTATCATTGGATTCTTAGTGCTGATTTTAGTGGCAACAATTATCTTTGTTCCCATTGATGTCTTTTTCTTCAACTACAATTTGATGTTCTTGCAAAAACTTATTTCAGCAAAGCAGACAAAAAAAAACTAAATAAAATTATTTTCCGCAAGCTTCTTTTTCGTTAAGTATTTTTACACAGTCAGAGTCCCCGGCTCCAATATCAAGGACTGTTTTTCCAGCAATCTTTTTGAAAGTTCTAATTCTCATCTCACATTCACCCCATACTGTTTTCCAGCATAATGCAATTCAATAACTGGCTTTTTATCTCCTAAAAAGTCAAACATTTGCCTGGCATCCATTGCCATGACAATCGGGATGCCAATCCTGTCTGATGAGCCCCCTGTCTCCCAAAGAATTTCTCTGCTGACTGCTTCCAGCAGGATGCGTGTGCCAGAAAAGATGAGAACCGCTCTTGAAAAAAGCAGGCAGGTCTATTGCAACAGTGCTTGGAGCATGGTCTTCAATTGACTGAGTCACGGGAACTATTTCAAAACCTTTTTCTGTTTTCACGATTTTTGCGCTTCCTGAAACCTCGTAGCCAAGGTTTCTATGATGCTCTGGAAAAGCAGATTGTTCCATTAGGTATTCTGCGTTCTTGGGAGAAATGTAAAGATTATTCAGGTCAAACTCGGAGAGCTGTTCAGCTAGCCTTTTAACAGGCCTTGACTGCTTTATTCTATGCTCTATTTCCTCAAGTAAGAGCATCGCCTCAGGCAGAGCAAACCCACCCTGCGCCCGGTAAGCCTCAACCTCGCGATGGAGTTCGAACAATGCTTTGTCTGAAGGATTTCTTTCAAGCTGTTCAAGCTTTTCGCCGACTGCTTGTTTTAGTGAAGACATTCTCTGACTTGAAACACGCCTGTCTCCCTGAGAGGTTGCAAACTCAGTAAAGCCTCTGCCTGTAAGGTGAGATTGCAAACTCCTTACTCTTTCCACAAAACGCTTTGGCATTGAAAAAATAGGGAGAAGAAATATTTAATTTTGTCTGTTGAATTAATCCATTCATCGAAAAAAAGCCTATAAAAGCGTTTACTGTCATATTGTTTGCATGAAAATCTGCTGTGCTAGTTCCGCTGGAGGTCATCTAACAGAACTGCTTCAGTTAAGTGAAACATTTGAAGGCCGGGAGCACTATTTTCTCACAGACAAGAGGCTTGACTCGGAAGAGTTGGCTGGCAGGGAAAAAGTTTTTTTTATAGAGTGCCCGCGAAGGAATCCATTGAAACTGATAGTGAACCTGTGGCAGTCAATGAAGATTTTCGTGAAAGAAAAACCTGACTTGGTTATCAGCACTGGAGCTGACACAGCGATTGCAACCTGCCTGATTGCAAAACTGTTTGGAAAAAAAGTAGTCTTTATTGAAAGCTTTTGCAGAATCAGGGAAAAGAGCCTGAGCGGAAGAATAATGTACAGGCTGGCAGACCTCTTTCTTGTCCAGTGGAAGGAAAACCTTGAGTTTTATCCAAAAGCAGAGTATGCTGGCAGTGTGTTTTGATGACTGCAAATAAAAAAAAAATCTTTGTTTCCGTGGGCACGCACCCACAGCAGTTTAACCGGCTTTTGAAGGAAATTGACAGAATTGCCTCTTCCAGTAACTGGAGTTTTTCTGTGCAAAGCGGTTGCTCCAGCCACAAGATGAAGAACGCAAATCAGAAAAACTACTGGTCTGGAGAAGAGTACGAGAAAATGTTTAAGGAAGCTGAAGTTGTTGTATGCCACGGGGGCGCAGGCACAATAATTCATGCTTTGAAGCTGGAAAAACCAGTAGTGGTTGTGCCACGCCAGAAAAAGTTTGGAGAGCACACCAACAACCATCAGTCAGAAATTGCAGAGGCAATGGAGCAAGAAGGCAAGATTTTGGTTGTGAACGAAATCGGAGAGCTTGAGGAAACACTAGACAAAGCTTTGACTTTCAAGCCAAAGAATGGTTCAACCAGAACAAGGCTTGTGAAAAGGATTGAAAAATTTCTCAGAGAAACTGAAGCAGGATTGTAGGCTGGGCTGGTTAAATCTTTAAAACTTGTTGATGTTAAGTGATGTTTATGGCAGAAAAAGAAAAAATGGTTTCAGTGATTGTACTGAACTGGAACGGATGGGGCTTTCTTAACAACTGCCTGAAGTCCATTAAGAAGAACACAGTTTATGGCAGATATGAAGTAATCCTTGTGGACAACGGCAGTGAAAAAAAAGATGTTGAAAACATAAAGAAGGCTAAGAAAAAGGGTTTGATTGACAGAGTTATTTACAACAAAGAGAACAAGGGTTTTGCTTTTGCAAACAATCAAGGATTTGAAATTGCGAAGGGAGACTATTATTACATGCTGAACAATGACACCCAAGTCACAAGGGGCTGGCTGAAAGAGGCTGTGAAAAAAGCAGAGAGTGATGAAGGGATTGGGGCAGTTGGAAGCAGGCTTGTTCAGGATGTTGACTTTGAGAAAGGAAATTTTAAGACTGGGGCAGACAGAGAAGTGTTGACTACTTGCGGAGCAGCAATGCTCATGAAAAAAAGTGTTGTGAAAGAAATTGGAGTGCTTGATGCTGGAAATTTTTCCCCAATTTATGGAGAGGAAACAGACTGGTGCTATAGGGCAAGGCGGGCTGGCTACAAGATTGTTGAAACAGACAAAAGCAGAGTAGTCCATTATGGAAGTGTGGACACAAAAAGACAGACTGGAAAGGAATGGCAGTACACTTTGATGAACGAGAATCGCATTAAGGCAATGCTTTACAATCTTGGACCACTAGAATTCGCAAGGCACATTCCCGGCTTAGGGCTAATTTTTGTGCAGAGCATTAGAGATGGAATGTTCTTGTTCTTGCTCAAGAGCTATTGGAGAAACATGAAGAACTTAGGGCACACTCTTGAAGAGAGAAGAAAGAGAGTGAAGGGAAAGGGCAGGATTTGATTGCAAACAATTCAAAAAGTTTAACGATTGAACCAATTCATATAAATAGGTTTATTGGCTTGATGTAATTAGGCAATTAGGTGAGGAAATGGAGTCAAAAAAAGTTCTTGTATCTGGTGGAGCAGGCTTTATAGGAAGCCATGTTGCCAACTATCTTGCAGACCAGGGAAACAAGGTTGTTGTCTTTGACAATTTTGTGGGCGGAAAAGACAATCTCAAGTATTTTGGCGACGAAATAGAGGTCTTTGAAGGCGACATGACGGACAGAAATGCCTGCAAGAAAGCTCTTAACAAAGTTGACGCGGTTTTCTGCCTTGGAGCTCACGCAGCAGAGGGGCAGTCTGTTTTCATTCCAATATTCAATGCAGAAACAAACCTGATGGGTTCAATCACGCTTTTAACAGAGTCAATCAATGCTGGGATAAAGGATTTTGTTTTCACTAGCACGATTGCAGCTTATGGAAAGCCAGAGAAACTACCAATAAGAGAGGACGCACCCTTAATGCCAGAGGATCCTTATGGAGTCACAAAAATGGCTTTCGAGCATTATCTGCGTGTTTACTACGAGCTTGAAAAAATTAATCCATACATTGTCAGATTCTTTAATGTTTATGGGCCAAGGCAGAGAATGGATGACCCTTACAGAGGGGTTGTTCCAATTTTCATTAACAAGTGCTTTAAGGGAGAAAACCCAATTATTTTTGGAGACGGATTGCAGAAGCGCGCTTTTACTTACATCTCTGATATTGTTGAACCGATCTGCAGTATTGTGGGAAAGAAAAAGCTGATTAATAATCCAGTGAACATTGGTGCGGAGAAGGCTTGGACAGTCAAAGAGCTTGCTGAAAAGATTATTGAAAAAACAGGAAGCAAGGTTGAAATAGAGCACGTGGACAAGAGAACCTCTGATGTCAAAGTAGTGTATGCAGATGTTTCAAAAGCAAAAAAGCTTTTGGACTACGAGGCAAAAGTCGGCTTTGACGAGGGAATAGAAAAAACAATTGAGTGGGCAAAAGGAGAAGGAATCAAGGACTTCAAGTACATGGACTATTTTGAGATTCCCAAGATGGCTCACGGCATCTACAAGACAAAGGATATCTAGTTTTTTATAAACTTTTTCTGTGCTTGTTTGCCAGCAAAGAATATCAGAAATTATTTTTTCAGAAACTGAGAGTAAAGCTCTTCAAACTCGTCTGCTATTCTCTTGATTGAGTAATTTTCTTCTGCTGTCTGCCTTGCTTTTTTGCCAAGCTGTTTTCTGAGAGCAGGGGATTCAATCAGCTTGTTTATGCCTCTTGCAATACTCGCAGGATTTTTCGCTTTCACTAGCTCTCCAGAACCCTTCAAGGTATTTGCAACCTCCCCAGTATCTGTTGCAACAATTGCCTTGCCTGCAGCCATGCTCTCCATTAACGCAACTGAAGTAGTTGCCTTGAATGCAAAGCTGTGAACAAGGATGTCTGCAGCAGCATATGCTTCTGGAACTTTTTCGGGTGTGAGGGAACCGGGAAACAGGATGTTTTTTTCAAGACTAAGTTTTTTGACAAGCTGTTCAAGCATTTGCCTGCTTTCGCCGTTTCCAAAAACAAGATATTTGTAGTCAGGATGTTTTTTTACAACAAATTTCATTGCCTTTATTGTTTCCGCTATCCCCAAAGCATTTGTTTTGTGAAGAGGTTTTGCACTTACAATCAGATTTTTTCCAAATTCTTTTGTTATATCTTTTCCACTATTTTTTGGGTTGTATTTTTCTGTGTCAATTGCGCCTGTAATCTTTTTTATTTTTTGTTTGGGAATTTTCCAGGGAATAAGAAATTTTTCAATTACATAGTCACTCCAGCAGGCTATTGCGTCTGCATCAATTTTTGGAAGCAATAGTTTGTTGAGTGCAAAGGTTAGCTTCATGTTCAATGACACGTTTTTCTCACTCAGGTACTCTATTCCAAGAACAAATGGTTTGTGAAGCCTGTTCTTGATTTTTTCTCCGATTAGTGCTGGCAGAACATCATTTTGTGCGTGAATTATGTCTGGATTAAATTCCTGTGCTGCTTTGAGAGCCTGTTTCCAGAAGAGAACGTATTCAAACTTGTGCAATGCATGGTGTCCAAAGCTTGGAGCAGAAAAAACTTTTATGCCAAGCTCTTTTTCTTTTTCCGGATTACGCCTTGTGGATGTTGTGAAAACGCAGACCTTATGTCCTCTGCCAGCAAGCTCTTTTACAAAATTGTAGACAAAGACTTCTCCGCCTCCGCCCGCACCAATTGTTGAAAACGTGTGAGTTATTAGAAATATTTTCATGAAAAAACCTTTGCTTGTTTTAACGGATTAATGTAAAAAAAGCTTTTTAGTGGGGCATCTCACTATCATTGTACCAATCCATATAAATAAGTTTAAAACTTCAATTCTATTAGTTTCTAAAGGTTAAAACTTTTAAAAGTGCTTGCTATGGGTTCAACTCTTGAATACTATGAATTTCAGTTAAAGCGTTCTTTTGACCGCTTTGTGAAATCCCCATATTTTGGCTGGAAAAAATTCTTCAACATGATTTCGCTTTTTCTCCAGTTTCTTTTGTTAAAGCCTGCGAAAGTGCGAGCACTGCCTGTGAAAATAAGTTTTGATCCCTGCAGTAACTGCATGCTTGCATGCCCTCTCTGCCCGACAGGTCAGGGAAAGAAGGGAAGAAGCAGGGGAAGCATGAAGTTTTCAAATTTCAGGAAAGTTGTTGATGAAGTCGGAGACTATCTTTACGAGATTGATTTGAACAATTGGGGCGAGCCGTTTTTGAATAAGGATGTTTATGAAATGGCAGAGTATGCTCACAAAAAAAGGATTAAAACAAGCATTAATACAAATCTTAATGTTCCGTTCAGTGAAGAGGATGCTGAGAGAATTGTCAAATCAGGGCTTGACCAACTGTATATTTCGATTGATGGAATAACTCAAAAGGTGTATGAAAAATACAGGGCAAAGGGAAAGCTTGACATAATAAAGAAAAACATCAAGTTAGTTGTTAAAAAAAAGAAAGAACTTGGCTCAAAGACTCCAAAAATTGTCTGGCAGTTTCTCATAATGGAGCACAACAAGCACCAGATTCCCCTTCTCCCTGAATTCAGGGACAGGCTTGGAATAGACAAGCTTGTGAAGGGAAATGTGAGATGTGATTTGGCTGAGGAAATTTTCAAGAAAGACGAGGACAAGATAAAGGATACAAAAGATTTTCTTCCAAAGGAAGGTGAGCTTTCAAGATATGATTATGAAAAAAAGCAGAGAAAGGTTCAGAAAAAAATCTGTCATTTTCTCTGGCTTGTGTCAGTAATCAACTGGAACGGTTCTGTTAGCCCCTGCTGTGGAAACTATTACGAGCGAATGGATTTCGGAAATGCTTTCAAGGACGGTTTCAGAAAAGTCTGGAACAATAAAATGTACCAGTCCGCAAGAAATGCTGTGGCAGGCAGACCATATTCAGAGCCGACTGTGTGCCTGAACTGCCTTAAAACAGGCTTTATTGATTAGAGGGGGGGCGAGTATGGTCTGGAAACTGCCAAAAGCAAGTATTGTGATTGCTACTTATAATGGTGAAAAGACACTCAGACGCGTTCTGGATGGAATGCTAAAGCTCAATTATCCTGCTGGATACGAAGTTATTGTTGTTAATGATGGTAGCACTGACGGAACAAGAAAATTAATGCAAAGCTTCTCCAAAGAAAAACTGATTAAGTTCATTGACTTTAAGAAAAACCAAGGAGTTGTGACTGCAAGAAACGCTGGGATTGCTAAAGCAAGGTTTGAGATTGTTGTCAACATGGACCATGACTGCATTCCTGAAAAAGGCTGGCTCAAGGGAATGATTGAACCATTTAAAGACAATAAAGTCGGAATTGTAAGCGGTTATGGAAAATATGGTGGGACAAGCACTGCTTTCAGGAAAGAACTTCTTGAAAGAGTTGGATGCTATGACAAGAGATACAGATATTTTAGGGAAGACACTGATCTCTCGTTTTCAATAATGGATCTCGGATATGATTTTGTTCAGGTTAAGAGAATGTACGAGCATGACCATGAAGAGATTGCTCCGGAAGGCTTGTTTCAGATGGCTGGCTATGTTGTCAAGAGATGGAAGCATCACATGAATGATGTGCTTTTGTACAAAAAGCACCCGAAGCTGGCGGGAGAATTTCTTGATGTCAGGTTTGGCTTCCTAGTGAATCCAATGAAGGACTTTGGAGTAGCAACAGGGGGCTGGCACAAACAGGCAAAGTTTGGATTGTCGTCCCCTCGCGGAATAACATTTGTTGAAAACAAAACGCCGGCGCACACAGTTTTAATTGTGCTCGGGGGCATAATTTACCTGCTGGGTGTCAAGTTTTACAGGCTGCTTGGCAGCGTAAAGTTTGGAAAGTTGCTTTTATAAATTCAGGGCGCAGTATTATAATGGGAAGATTTTGTGAAGTTTCTGTAAAGATTATATAAAAATAGCAGGTGATTTTGTTGGAAAAAAATTTGGAAAGTGATTGCTTGTGATTACAGCCAGTTTCAGCGCAGCATATTCGTGGAACATTTTGGTCAAGGAAATAGAGCAGTATGCTGAAACCGCTCTTGTAGAAAAACCAGATTCCCGTGTTTTAGAGATTGGGTGTGGCAGGGGAAAACTTCTGGCAATGCTTGCCCAAAAGCACAAAAAAAACAAATTTTTTGGAATTGACATTGACAAAGCAGCAATAATTGCCGCGCAGACTCTGAAAAAAAAGAACAGAATTAAAAACGTTGAATTTTTTGCAGCAGACATATTCAGCTACTGCCCTAAAAACAAAGACTTGTTTGAGGTGGTTGTGTGCAGTGAAGTTCTTGAACACATTGAGGATACAGATAATTTCCTTGAAAAAATCAGTTTCCTGCTCAAGCCAGGAGGCAAGCTGATTCTTTCAACTCCAAACAAAACGAATTTGCCTAAACTGATTTTTGATAAAATAGCAGGCAGTAAAGCAGATTCTTTGAAAAAAAATTTTCACAGGATGAACAAAAAGGAAGATTGGATGGATGAAGGGCATATTGCTTTGCAGGGGAGCAGGGAGCTGGAAAAAAGGCTTGCCAGAGCAGGTTTTGCTGTTAAGTCTGTTTCGCGCACGCCTCCTTTATATGGCGGACGCTGGGTTGATAACTCAAAAATAATTTATAACCTGAACTTTTTTGCGGATTCGTTGCTTCCCAGACATCGCCTTCTTGGATTTGGCTGGGACATGATATTTTATGCAGTTAAAAAACAGGAAAAAAGTGAGAAAGACAATGAAACTTAAAGGAAAAAAGATTGCTGTCACGGGAGCAAACGGTTTCATCGGAGGATGGCTTTGCAAAGCTCTTGTAGAGCAGGAAGCAATTGTTACTGCTGTGTTGCAGGATAAGGAAAAAAAAGGAAGTCTTGCATTGCATGGTCTAGAAGAAAAAGTTTTTGTAAAAGAAGCTGACTTGCTTGATGCAGGCGCAATAGAGTCTGCAATCAAGGAACAGGAACTTGTTGTGCATCTTGCAGCGCAGTCTTCTGTGGGAAAAGCAATTGAGAAACCAAAAGAAACTTTTGAAATAAATATCTTGGGAAGTCTGAATGTGCTGGAGGCATGCAGAAAGCAAAGAGCAAGCATAGTTTTTGCTTCCAGCGGAAAAGTGTACGGGACACAGGAAAAAAAAGTTATTTCTGAAGAAGATTTGTTGCTTGCAAAAAATCCATATGGTGCAAGCAAGGCTTGTGCTGAAAACATTGCAAAAAGCTATTTTGAAACTTGTGGAGTTACTGGAGTTATCACAAGGCTTGGGAATGCTTATGGTCCAAAGGACTTGAATGGAACAAGACTTATCACTAACACGATTCAGAGGATTTTGTCTGGAGAAAAACCAGTTGTGAATGGAAAGGGATTTTCCAAAAGAGATTTTGTGTTTATTGAAGATGTTGTCTCTGCATATGTTTTGCTGATTGAAAACATTGACTCAATAAAAGTTAACAGAGAAGCATTCAATATTTCAACAGAAGAACAGCATTCAGTTCTGCAAATTGTTGAAAAAATAATCACTATGTGCGGCGTGGATATTAAGCCAGAGTTCAGACAGCCAGACTATGTGGGCGTGAACGAGCCAGTGCTTTCTTCGCAAAAGCTTAGAAAAAGACTATTGTGGAAACCAAACTATCCTCTTGAAAAAGGACTCAAGAAGACAATTGAATGGTATAAAAAATAGTTTGATGACTGCACGAATAGGTTTAAAACCATTAGAAAGCGTTAATTTGTGATGACTATGAGTGAAATAAGCAGATTACTTGTAACCGGTGGAGCCGGCTTTATTGGAAGCAATTTTCTGCACTATTTTCAGCGCGAGCATTTTGAAACAGAGCTTGTTTGCCTTGACTCACTAACCTATGCCGGAAGAAAGGAAAATTTTGAGGGGCTGAGTGAAGACAGGTTCAGGTTTGTGCAGGGAGATATTACAAAAGCAAGTGACGTAAGAAAAGCTGTTGCTGGATGTGATGCTGTAGTGAATTTTGCTGCAGAAAGCCATGTTGACCGTTCAATAGAGGACGCAAGCGCTTTTGTGAGAACAAATTTTGAGGGAGTCAAGGTAATGCTTGACTGTGCAAGAGAAGAAGGAGTTGAAAAATTTATTCAAATTGGAACAGACGAAGTTTATGGGAGTGTAGAGCAGGGAAGTAGTGCGGAAACAGACCTGCTGAATCCACGCAATCCTTACAGCGCTGCAAAGGCTGCTGGAGACCTTCTTGCAATTAGTTATCATAACACGCACAGCATGAATGTGTGCATTACCAGAAGCAGTAACAATTATGGGCCAAGGCAGTTTCCTGAAAAGCTTATTCCATTGTTTGTGACAAACCTGTTGAGGGGAAAAAATGTTTCAGTATATGGTGATGGAAAGAACATCAGGGACTGGTTGCACGTAGAAGACAACTGCAAGGGAATAGATGCAGTGCTTGAAAAAGGAAAAGCAGGAGAAATTTACAATATTGGTGGAGGAAACGAATTAGAGAACATTGACCTGACGCACAAGATATTGAAAGAGCTTGGCAAGGGAAAAGAAATGATTGACCACGTTGAGGACAGGTTGGGGCACGACCTCAGGTACAGCCTTGACTGTTCAAAGATTGAAAAACTTGGATGGAGACCTGAAAAGAATTTTGAAGAAGGATTAAAAGAAACAATCCAGTGGTATATTGATAACGAAGACTGGTGGAAAGAGTTGGTTGGGTGATTTTATGGATGCAATGGACAAAGACAATAAAAAATATCATTTTCATGTTGCCCAGAAAGCAGAGATTAAAAAGAATGGAAAGTTTCTTGTCATAAAGAGAAGCACGGGCACAAAGCAGTACCCGGGAGCATGGGATTTTCCCGGAGGACGACTCGAATGGGGAGAGAATTCAGAGAATGGATTGGAGCGTGAGGTTTTGGAGGAAACTGGGTTAAAGGTTAAGTCTGGCAGACCTGTTTTTGCATACTCTGAAGAAAGAAAAACAAAAGATATTTGGGTTTACTATGCTGTTCTGCCTTGCAGGATTGAAGAAAACACTGAAATCAAATTAAGCCATGAGCACACAGAATGGGCTTGGAAGACAAGGGAAGAAATCATGGGACTGGAAATTGAAGAGTTCTTGAAAAAATACATGGAAGAGGTGATTGAATGAAAGGAGTTATACTTGCAGGCGGAACAGGAAGCAGGCTGATGCCTTTGACAAAAGTGACAAACAAGCATCTTCTCCCTGTTTGGAACAAGCCAATGATTTATTATCCACTTGAGGCATTGAAAAGTGCTGGGGTAAAGGACATTCTGGTTGTTACTGGCACAAACCATGCTGGAGACATTTTCACTCTTTTGGGAAGCGGAAAGGAATTTGGAGTCAAGTTTACTTACCGTGTGCAGGACGAGGCGGGCGGGATTCCTTCAGCAATCAGTCTGGCAGAAGATTTTGTTGGAGACGAGAAATTTATTTCAATCAACGGAGACAACATCATCTTTGAGTCTTTGAAGGAATTTGCAGAAGATTTTGAAAAGGGAGACGAAGAAGCAAGGATTATGCTTTACAATGGAACAAGAGAAGAGGCAATGAAGTCGGGTGTTGCTGTCATGGACAAAGACAAGGTAACAGAGCTTATTGAAAAGCCGAAAGACCCGCCTTCAAATCTTATTTCAATTGGGATTTATATGTATTCACCGAACGTGTTTGATATAATAAGAAAAGTCAAGCCCTCGGCAAGAGGTGAAACAGAAATAACTGATGTTAACCGAGATTATCTCAAGCGAGGAATGCTAAAGGCAAGTATGCTAAAAGACAAGTGGCTTGACGCAGGAGACTTTGAAGACCTGCTTCACGCAAACAAGGAAACAAGAAAGCTTGAAGATGAGTGAAATATGAAATTAAAGATTGAAAAATAAAATGAAGAGAGTGAAAAAATGAAGATACTGCTGCTTAACCCACCATTCCTGCCTCGCTTTTCGCGAACATCTCGTTCGCCAGCGGTTTCAAAGGGAGGTTGTGTCTATTATCCAATGTGGATGGCTTATGCAACAGGTGTCTTGGAAAAAGAAAAGCATGAAGTAAAACTGTTGGATGCTCCACCCAAGAACATGGGTGTGAAAGATGTTCTTAGAATTGTAAAAGAATTCCAGCCAGAGCTTGTAGTAATAGACACAAGCACTGCTTCAATTCATTCAGACGTAAAGATTGCTGAAAAAATTAAGATAACTTGCAAATGCTTCACTGTTCTAGTGGGAACTCATGTGAGCGCACTCCCAAAAAAAGTGCTTGGAATGAACAAGGGTGTTGACGCTGTTGCAGTAGCAGAGTATGATTACACGTTAAGGGATTTAGCAGAACAGCTTGAAGCAGGAAAGAGTTTGAAGAAAGTTGACGGTTTGGTGTTCAGAGAAAAAGGAAAGATAATAGAAAACAAGAAAAGAGAGTTTATACATAACTTGGATGAACTTCCATTTGTTAGCGAAGTCTACAAAAATCATCTTGACATTTACGACTATTTTTATCCAGCAAATCTTTTTCCGGAAATAACCATAATCACGGGAAGAGGCTGTCCTTACAGATGCACTTATTGTGTGATGCCACAGACAATGAACGGACACGACTACAGACGAAGAAGTGTTTCCAATGTCGTGAAAGAATTTGAATACATCAAAAAGAATTTTCCAGAAGTTAAAGAGGTTTTTATTGAAGATGATACTTTCACTGCAGACCCTGAGCGAGTAAAGGCTTTTTGCAGACAATTGAAAAACAAAGACATAAAGATGGTTTGGAGTTGCAATGCAAGAGCAGATGTAAGCCTTGAAACACTCATTGAAATGAAGAAGGCTGGCTGCAGGCTGTTGTGCGTCGGCTTTGAGTCAGGAGAACAGAAAATTCTTAACAACATCAAAAAGGGAACAAAGCTTGAGACAATAAGACAGTTTATGAAGGACACAAAAAAAGCAGGAATTCTTATTCATGGGTGCTTTATGCTTGGAAATAAGGGAGAAACAAAGCAAACCATTAGAAAAACAATTAATTTTTCAAAAGAGCTTGATCCAGACACAGCACAGTTTTTTCCGATAATGGTTTATCCTGGAACAGAGGCTTATGACTATTTCAAGAAAAAGAAATATCTCATAACCGAAGATTATAGAAAATGGGTTGACGACAAGGGAAGCCACAACACATTAATCAGCAGACCAGAGCTAAGCAATGAAGAGCTTGTTCAAATGTGTGATGATGGAAGAAAGGAATTTTATCTCAGACCAAAGTATATGTTCAAGAAATTGAAACAGTCGCTGTCTCATCCAAAAGAAATTCCTCGCTTGTTCAAGAGCGCAAAGACTTTTTTTAGTTACTTGATTGGGAAGTAATGTTTATATATTACTTAAAACAAATAAATCAAAATGCTTAGTCTGAAAACAAACCCGGTTGACAAGACAGTTGTTGCATTGCTTCTTGGAACAATAATTGCTTCGCTTGTAGTTTTTGGAGGCTCGTATTTTGCCAGTTTTGTTGCAAACGGAGTAGTAATAGACTATGATAAAATATACGATGCTGAAACCCAAGCTGAGTGTGTGACCGCGGGCGGAGAATGGAGCGGCGGGTCTGAATTAGACGAATTTTCATCGTTTTATGGCTATTGTGATCTTCCAATGTCAAATTATGAAATTCAAGAATTAATTACAACTTATGGTTCAATGTTATTTGCGATTTTATTAATAGTTTTAGCATTAGTGATGATTCCAAACAGGACTGTCGCAAGCGCGTTGTTCTTTGGAGGAATGCTAATCTTGATGTTTGTAGCACTTTCACAAGTTTATTATAATCTTATTTTATTTGCAGCAATACTAATCTTAGAAATTATATTGCTGTCATGGCTTGCATTGAAAAAAGAAAGTTAATCAAACTAAACTTTTTCCGTCAAATTGCCCGTCTTCTGGCTTCACGCCAAAGTATTCAAGAACTGTTGGTGCAAGATCCATAATATTTGCATTATCTAAATTAAGCTTTTGATTGCAGTGGATTATTCCAGCCCACTTGGAAGGAGAGCCTGGACCAATGTGGTCTCCGCTCCATTTGTTCATGTTTTCGCTGACTGCTTGCTCGCAACCCAGACCGCCAAGCGCAGTTGCCTTGCTTGCTCTAAAACCATAAGCATAATATGGAATCAATTCTGGAAAATTTGATATGTCGCCTGAGTAAATTTCTTCCTTGAATTTTACGTCTTCAAAAACCTTGCTTTCACGCCAGACAAATGAGAAGAGAACCTGCTTTATTTTTTGTTTGAGTTCTTCAGCTTCTTCTTCGTTCACAATCCCGTTTGCTTCCCTGCCTTCAAGGTTTAGATAGATTCCTGAAAAGCCACAGGCAAAAGCTTTTGTGTTAGACCAGTCAATGTCGTACATGGAAGAGCCATCTGATTTGTATGAAAGAAGTCCTGCTTTGTGAAGAATCTTATTGATGTCCACGCTGTAACGATAGGAACCAAAGCCGTGGTCAGAGATGACAAAGAGAAGAGTGTCTTTTGGAAGCTTTTCAGAAATTCTTCCAATTGCCTCGTCTATTTTTTCATAAGCCTTGTCTATCTCGCCTGTGTAAATTGAATTTGGTTCGTGATAAGGGTGCTTTTCATCAACAAAGCGCATAAACATGTGCTGTGCTCGGTCAACAAGAAACAAGTCAATGCATCCGAACTGCCACTCGCGTTCCAACTCGTGTTCTAGCACCTTTACCCTGGATTCAAGAGTATAATACATGTCCTCCAGATAAGTTTGCTCGTTAATTAACTCTTCTTTCAAACCATGGACATCTGATTCAAAGGAATTGTTTTTGTAAACCCCAACTTTCTCAGCAAGCTCTTTTGAAAGCCGGGTTGGGTGAGAAATTGGAGTAAATGGATTGAATGGAGAAATCATTATTGGCGAGCAGTAAACTTCTTTTTCTGCTCCTGCATGAAGTAGCTTGAAGCGAACAACTCCCTCTCGCTCTCCTGACTCAAGATTGAAGGAAACTTTTTGCCAATCGCTCCATTCACCTTCACTCAGTTCAAAATTGTTGTCAGCAACCTTGATAGAAACCTTGTCTGAAAAGAACTTGAAGGAAATTGGAATAGTTGACTCTCTTGGACCGGAAAGAGTTGAAGAAACCTGCTCTTTGTTTTCAATTATTACAGCATCTTGTTTCTCGATGTTTCTTGTAGTGAAAAGAGTCGGCACTCCCTGTGTTCCCCTTAAGTCTGGTGTTCCCATTCCGCAGACAAGCCTTCCACTCCATTCTTTTGCAGGAAAGGTTACTGGAATGAACAGGGAGAATGCTTTGACATTGTTTTCTGAAAGAGTTTCCCAGAAAGGCTTGCCCTTTTGAATTGCTTTGTAAACACTTTGTCCGCCTGTTCCGATTTCTTCCCGGTTAAGGCCAAGCTGAAGAGAAAGGGAATTCGGATCGCGAGTAATAAAATCGTAAAGACCATGCTTTCCAGGATTAAGTCCTGTTGAGAAAGAACTCCATGCAACTGGCGATTGAGAAGCATGAGTTGTCAGAAGTGTTGATTGCGAACCCTGCTTTGAAATTTTTTCAAGGTTAGGCATTCTGCCTTCTGAAATAAGCTTCTTGACTTTTTCAGGTGAAGCTCCGTCAATGCCAAGAATAAGAACTTTTTTTGTCATGCTAAACCCTGTTTTTCTTAAACCCTATTTTTCTCCAAGATAAGGAAAGGAGATTATGTCACGCTTTCCTGTTTTTGTTGCAGAGAGAGCCTGTCTTAGGATGTAGCGAATCCACTCACTTGGAGAGGAAAAGCCAGTTCCATTAATCTCTTTGCTTATTTCATCATAGAGTTGTTTAGGAATTGCAATAGTTACTTTTTCAGTCATAAGCATCACGCAATAATTCCGCCTGCACTAACCTCTAGTTCTTTTACGAGAACAAAGCGACCGAGAGCAGGTGTTTTGTTAAAGTTTTCAATTACAACTGGCTTTTCTGTTTGAATTACAACTTCTGCTACTTCGTTTGGATTCAGAGAAGAAGCATTTTCAGAAATTACTTCAAGAGTTGAAGAATCAATCAATCTATTAATTTTGGAAATTTTGCAAGGAACTTCCTCTGTTGCAATCTTCAAGATAATTGAATCTCCTTCCTTGAATCCCTCTTTTGAAATCCAGAAAACAGATGCTTCAAATTCAGAAACTGTTCTTGGAAGAGGGTTTGCTTCGCACACAATCTCACCCCTGTCAATTCCCGCATCTTCTTCAAGAGTTATTCCAATTGATTTTCCTGCCTCTGCCTGCTTTGGCTCTGCAAGAAATTCTTCAATGCTCTTAATTTTTGTTTTTTGTCCGCTTGGAAGAAGCACTACATTCATTCCTTGTTTTGCAATTCCTGCTTCAACTCTTCCCGCAAAAATCTTTTTTCCGTCAACATCATAAAAATCCTGAACTGGAAAGCGCATTGGCTTGTGCGTGGGCTGAGCAGTAAGCTTGAAAGTATCAAGTGCTTCAAGAATGCTTGGGCCAGAAAACCAAGGCATCTTGTCTGAATTGCTTGCCACGTTGTCTCCGCCCATTGCAGAAATTGGGATTACATAAGATGGAGAAATACCAAGTGAAGAAAGAAAGTCTTCAAGTTCTTTTTTTACTTCATTGAATCTGCCTTCTTTGAAATCCACTAAATCCATTTTGTTCATTGCAACAATGACTTGTTCAAGACCAAGCATTCCAAGAATGTAAGCATGCCTTTTGGTTTGCTCTTGCACTCCCTCTTCTGCATCAACAATAAGAATAGCTGCTTCTGCCTGGCTTGCGCCAGTAATCATGTTCTTGATAAATTCCTTGTGTCCCGGAGCATCAATTATAACGTATTCCCGCCTTGGAGTTTTGAAAAATGTCTGGGCTGTGTCAATTGTAATTCCTTGCTCTCGCTCTTCTTGAAGATGATCCATGATAAAAGAAAATTCTATTCTTCCTCCCAGCTCCTTGCTTGCCTGTTCTATTTCCTCCATCTTTCCCTGAGGCAGAGACTTTGTGTCATAGAAAAGCCTGCCGATTAGAGTGGACTTGCCATGGTCTACATGACCAACTATTACAAATTTAAGATGCTCTTTTTCCTTCGCTTTGTTCTCGTTCATTTCAATCACATATATCCAAGCGTTCTGAGTTTTTGCATCATGTAAGCTTTTTCCTTGTCCTGTGCTCTGCCCGACCTTTCAGCAACATCAGTGGTTTCAAGCTCTTTAATCATCTCATCTATTGTCCTGACCTTTGAGGCAACTTTTCCGCAACAGGTTTCACAACCAAGTGAACGATATCTTTGCTTGCCGCCAGAAAAATATAAATCAGTAATTGGAATGTTTTCCCTCTTGATGTATTTCCAGATGTCTATTTCTCGCCAATGAAGAAGAGGATGAACCCTGATATGCTGTTCTTCATCTGCTTTGCTCTTGTACTGGTCCCAGAGCTCTGGCGGTTGGTCCTTGTAGTTCCATTTGAAATCAGTGTTTCGCGGACTAAACACCCGCTCCTTTGCTCTGATTCCATGCTCGTCTCGCCTAATTCCAAGAAGCAATGCCTTGAAACCATGCTCTGCAATAGCCTGCTTGAGAGCAATCGTCTTAAGCGCGTTACAGCATTCAAATTTTCCCTTATCAGGACCCATGCCCTGCTTGATTGCTTCCTCGTTTCTTGAAACAATCAGGTCAACACCCCATTTCTTTGCATACTC
>JAFCCW010000013.1:0-21631 GCA_017609985.1 Candidatus Iainarchaeum sp. | reverse complement strand
AATGTGAAGAGCTGGAAAAGGAAGTTTGCCATAGAAAGCCTTGCGACAGAGCCACATGAGAGCAGTTGAGTCTTTTCCAATAGACCAGAGAACTGCAATCTTGCCGTACTGCCTATAGGCTTGAGAGCAGTTGAGTCTTTTCCAATAGACCAGAGAACTGCAATCTTGCCGTACTGCCTGTAGGCTTCGCGGATTATGTAAATGCTTTTTGATTCAAGTTCGTCAAGCCTGTCCAGAACAAACACCTTCAAGATTCAATACCTGCAAAAAATCACCTTATGATTACTGAGTTTTTAAAGCTTTTGGGGCAGTGAGCGAAGAAACTTGATTCGGGTTTTGTACCAGCACAGTATTTAACTGTTTTTTGAGCTTAATTTTTGCAATGCTAGCAACTGTTGTGATTCCCGCATTCAATTCAGAGGAGACTATCGGCAAATGCCTTAACTCAGTCTTGAGACAAAAAGAACCAGGAAGCTTTGAAGTTATTGTGGTTGATGACGGGAGTACTGACAAAACAGCAGAGATTGTGAAAAAATTCAGGAAAGTCAGATTGATTCAGCAAAAAAATTCCGGGCCTGCTACTGCAAGAAACAATGGAGTAAAACAGGCAAGGGGAGACGTGATTGTTTTCACTGACGACGACTGCATTGCAGAACAGGGCTGGCTAAAGGAAATGCTTACTCCATTTAAGGACAAGAGTGTTTCTGGAGTGCAAGGAGCTTATGCCTCAATGCAAAAAGAATTTATGGCAAGATTTTCCCAAATGGAAATAGAGTATCGTTATGAAAAAATGAAGAAACAGAAATTTATTGACTTTATTGGAAGCTATTCTGCGGCTTACAGAAAAAAAGATTTTTTGGAGGTCAATGGATTTGATTCAAGATTCAAGATTGCAAGCGGTGAAGACCCGGATTTTTCTTTTAAGCTAGCAGAGAAAGGAAAAAAACTTGTATTCAATCCAAAAGCAGTTGTTTTTCACAAACACCCTGTGTCTCCAGCAGGTTATTTTAGAACAAAATTTTTCAGAGCTTTTTGGAGAGTGAGGCTTTACAAAAAACACTCTGAAAAAGCAGTAAAGGACTCTTATACTCCTCAGTTGATGAAGGCAAGAATTGTTTTGATTGGGCTTGCTTTGCTTGCTGGAGCAGGCTCACTTTTCAGTAGTTTTTCATTTGGTTTGATGCTGGGATTGCTCTCTGTTGCAATTCTTTCAACTGCTCCATTTACGGTTTTTGCAGCAAAGAGAAATTTTGCTCTTGGCTTTTTTTCCCCGCTTATCCTGCTTGTGAGAGACTTTCTTTTTTTAGCAGGGCTTGGCACTGGAATTGTTAAAGGAGTCTGGCTAGAATGAAAGTCTTGCATCTTGCCCATCATTTCAGTCCATGTATTGGAGGAGTGGAACAGGTTGTTCTCGATTCCTGTATTTCAGGAAAAAAGAATGGAATAGATTGTGAAGTGCTCTGCCTTAACAAGTGCAGTAAAAGCAGTGAAAAACTAAAAGCAGAGGAAGTCGTGCAGGGTATTAAAGTCTGGCGCTCTCCTTTTCTTGACCTTGGAATTTACAAGATTGCGTTTTGTGTTCCAAAGATTTTACTAAAAAGCAAGCCAGACATTGTTCATGTTCATGGAATAAACTTTTTGTCAGATTTTTTGATTGTCACAAAACCATTGCACAGGAAAAAAGTTGTTGTAAGCACGCACGGTGGCGTATTTCATACAAAAAACTTTGGACTGCTTAAGAAAATTTACTTCAACGGAGTTCAGAAAATTCTATTGAAACTGGCTGACAGAGTGATTGCTGTGAGCGAAAATGACAGAAGCATGTTCAGAAAAATTGTTCCTGAAAAAAAGATTGCATTACTTGAAAACGCAGTTGATGTTTCAAAATTCAGTTCTTCAAATTCTAAGAAGGAAAAAAATCTGTTCCTGTATGTTGGCAGACTGAGCAGAAACAAGGGTCTGGAGAAACTGATTGAGGGATTTGCTGTTGCAGCAAAAAGGAAGAAAAATGCAAGGTTATTGATTGTCGGAAAAGATTTTGAAAACCTAAAAGAAGAACTGGAAAAAAAAGCTGGAGAGTTTGGAGTCAGCAAACAAGTAGAGATAACTGGCGGAGTGAGTGACAAGAAACTCAGAGAATTTTATGAGAAAGCAGAATTTTTTGTTTCAGCTTCAGAGCATGAGGGGTTTGGAATAACTGCAATTGAAGCAATGGCTGCTGAAAAGATTGTGCTACTTAACAAAATTCCTTCTTTTGAAAAATTTGTAAAACAGGGAGTGAACGGTTTTATTGTTGGATTTGAAAACTCGAAAAAAGCAGGCAGGGACATGATTAAAGCAATGGATTTGCCAGCTAGTGTAAAGAGAAAGATTGCAATGGAAGCCAGAAGAAGAGCATTGGATTTTTCTCTGAAAAAATATGGAAAAAAACTTGAAAGCATTTACTTGGAAGTGATTGAGTGAAGCTTGTTTATCTTGCACTTGGAGAAGAGCTTGGGGGAGGCAGTGCCGGCTTCACTCATACAAAGAGCATCTGCGAAGCACTTGCGAAGAAAGGAGTGAGTGTAACCCTGTTTATCAAACCAGGAAAAGGCAAGGTTAAGAAAGTAAAGATTGTGGAAACAGAACTTGCTAGACTTGCCCACAACCCAATTAAGGAATTCAGTGAAATTAAGAGGCTTAAAAAATACATAAACGAAGCAGATATTGTGCACGAACGTTACAGCATCAATCCCTCAAGCATCAGCCTTCTGAAAGGATTTAGTGGAAAGCATGTTCTTGAAGTAAATGACCCCGGAACCAAAACCTGGACTGGGAAGAGAAAGATTTTGTATGCTCCCCTTATTAGAAGAAAGCTGAGAAAAACAAACGCAATAATTACCCAGACAAGAACTCTTAAGAAAATTTTATCAGCACAGTCTCCAAAAAAGATTTATGTTGTAAGTAATGGAGTAAGCAATTCAGATTTTAGAATCGGAAAAAGCAAAGTCGAAGAAGAAAGAAAAAGATTTTCAAAGCACGGGGAAAAAATTGTTTGCTTTGTCGGCTCGTTCAGGGAATGGCACGGCGTGTTGGAAATTCCCAAAATCGCTGAAAGAGTTGCTGAGAAACACAGCGTAAAATTTGTTCTTGTTGGCGCAGGAAAAGAGCTTGAAAAAGTCAGGAAAAAAGTTGAAGGACTTGGCTTGGAAAAAAAGGTTAGATTCCTTGGAAGTATAGAGCAAGAAAAAATACCTGTTGTCCTCAAGGCAAGTGATGTTTGCATTGCTCCTTTTTCAACAACCCGATTTAAACAGCTTGAAAAACATGGATTCTGGTGGTCTCCGTTAAAGCTTTTTGAATACATGGCTGCAGGCAAGGCAACTATTGCAAGCAGGTTTAGAGAAGTTGAAAATATTCTCGGAGACTCTGCAGTGTATTGCGAGGCAGGAAATCCAGATGAATTTGCAGAAAAAATTTCCCTCGTTTTAAATAACAAAAAAAAGCGAGAGAAAATGGAGAAGACTGCATTAAAGAGAGCCAAGGAAAACGACTGGAGCAAAAAAGCAGAGGAAAGCATTGACATTTACAATAAAATTAGCAGGGGTAAAAAATGAAGAGTGAGACAAATAAAGAATTCAAAGACTGCAACTTCTTTGTTCTGTTGGTTGACTGTCTCAGAGCAGATCACTTGCATTGCTATGGATATGGCAGACAGACCTCTCCAGAAATTGACAGCATTGCAAAACAGGGATTTTTGTTCGAGGACTGCATTGCGCAAGCTCTTAATACAAAACCTTCTGTGACTTCACTACTTACCTCGCTTTATCCAAGCGTTCACAAGGCGCGGCACCCAATTGATGTGCTTGACCCGGAAAACTATTCCGACTACCAGTACAAGAAAAAGTTAAAGAACCTGCCGCAATGGCTTAGAGAAAACCAGTTTGAAACAATGGCTTTTGAAACAAACCCGCACATCAAGAAAAAGTTTGGTTATGAATATGGTTTTGACAAATTTGAATTTGTCGGGCACTGGGCTAATGCAGAAGAAGTAAACAAAAAGATTTTGAAGAATGTCAAGCAGGCAAAGAAACCAGTCTTTTCATTTGTTCATTATATGGATGTGCACGCCCCATATCAGGTTCCAAAAAAAGTTGTTGAATACAAGCCAACAGAGGGCAAGAATGTCTGGCGAACTGGAGTGATTGACGAAGAAATAAATCTTCATGATCTTGAATATACGATTGCAAGATATGATGAGCAGATAAACTATGTTGATCAGCATATTGGCGACCTGATTAAGAAGATTGATGAAATGAATTCTGGGAGAAATGTTTTTGTTTTAACAGCAGACCATGGGGATTCTTTCATGGACCACGGGGCAATGGACCACTGGCAGAATCTTTACGAAGAGCTTGTGCATATTCCTTTGATTTTGAGACTGCCAGGAGTTGAAGGCAAGAGAGTCAGGGAAACTGTCAGAAGCATTGACATTGCCCCAAGCATTCTAGAACTTGCTGGACTAAAGCCAGAGCGAATGCAGGGAGAAAGCCTTGTTGAATTTTTTAAAGGAAATGGAAAAAGCAGGATTGCATTTAGTGAAAACCAGTCAGATCAAAGAATTGGTTCTTTTACAGTAAAACAAAAATCTGTCAGGACAGACAAATGGAAATATATAATTTCTGAAAAAAGATTTGAGCCAAAACTTAATTCAAGGCTTTTAAAGGATTTAGCAAAATGGGCTTTCAAAGGAATTCTTAAACGGGAAAGATTTGAAGTGTTTTTTTCAAACAGCACCATAGAAGAACTCTTTAATCTTGAAACAGACCCTGATGAAACAAAAAATCTTTCAGACAAAGAAAAACAAGTTCTTGAAGAAATGAAAAATAAGCTAAAAAGTTTTGAAGAGGAATGTGCAAACTGTGAAATTGAAGTGACAGAAAAACAAACAAAACTTGATTCGGAAACAGAAAAACAGCTTCGCGGGCTCGGGTATCTTTAAGAGAAATAGACTGAGCAGTGAACAGCACAGATTAAAAATATGGAATTGATTGAATGGCACAGGTTAAAGGTTTTGTAAAAAACATTGTTTTTGAACAGACAAAAAAGTTAGTCATGGTTCTCACGGGTTTTGTCTATGTTTATCTTATTGCAAACTATCTGGGGCCTGCAGACTATGGCCTTGTAACCTATTTCATCGCATTTGCAAGCATCGTGAATATGTTTGGAGTAAAGGCTTTCCAGAATCTGATACAGATTTTTATGCCAAAATCGAAATCAAAAAATCTTTTCTGGAAAATAATCAAATGGCAGTATCTAATAATTATCCCGGTTATTTCCGCAATTTTCGTGTTCTCGGAACAGATTACTTTCTTTCTTGGAAAACCAGGATTTGAATTGTTGCAAGTGTCCGCCCTCCTGATGATTTTCATGCCTTTTTATGTAAGCATTGTTTTCTTTTTTTCATCACTTAAAATGTTCGGCAAGGTCCTGAAGATTGAGAGCATAATGCAAATTGGAACTCTTGCGTTTTCACTTTTGTTTGTATTTGGTCTTGGGCTCGGTACTTTTGGCGTGGTCTACGGACAGCTCGTGGCAGTGCTCTTGTGCATTGCCCTTGCTCTTTATTATTTCAAAAAAACCAGCGTTGAAGGAAATAAATTTGACAGGCAGGAAATTGTAAAATATGGAAAATTTCAGTTTTTGAATTCAATAACGCAGAATTTTTACAATAATTTTTTCAAGATAGTGATAGGCTTGTTTGTCGGAGCTGTTGGTCTCGGTTATTATTATCTTGTAAACAAAATTGCAAGCAGTTTTATTGGAAAAACAACAAGCAGTATCTATGACGTGCTGATGCCCTATTCAATGGAAAAATGCAATGAAAGAAAAGTGCTTGCAAGATTTGTTTCCCTCGGATTAAAACTTAACCTCCTGATAACCCTGATAATCGGAATCTTTCTCATACTTGTTTCAAAACCCCTGCTTGAAATATTCATGGATGAGTATTCAGCAGCATACATTCTAATACCATTATATGTTGTGCTTAGGCTGATATCGTCGTTTGACATAATGGGACAGGCTTTGATGAGCATCAGCAAGGCAGAGTATTTGTTTTTCTCAGGAATTGCCGCATTTGTCGTAGGAATTCCGGCTTCAGTATTGATTGTTTCAGAATTAGGCTGGACAGGAATAATTCCAGCATTAATAATTTTTAATCTGACAAAAAACAGCGCACTGTTTTATTTTGCAAGAAAAGAAAAAATATTCATAGAGATTATACCAACAAGAGAGGATTTCATGCTTGTAAAAAGCAAAATAGACATTGTTCTAAGCGGATTAAAGAACAGGCAATGAGCAGAAAAACCTTGTCTTAACTCACTTTTTTACACCGAACTGCAGTGAAAAGAAGTAGCCCAGAACAAGAAAAGGTATTATCAGCAGACGGTTAGCCACTACTGCAAAGAAAGAGAAAGCAGAGGGGACGGCAAACAGGCTGAGCAAAAGCACAATGGATCCTTCCCTCACCCCGAGACCACTTGGAATCGTTGAAATCCCACCCAGAAACATTGAAAAAGAAATTACCATCAGGATGTAAATAAAATTCAGGTCATAGCCAACAGCCCAAAAAAGAAAGATATAACTTATAATCGCAAGTATGAATTTCACAAACACCAGAAAAATAATAGCAGGTGATTCCCTGCTGAAAAAAAGATTAATCCAGGCTTCCCTCATTTGGCTCAGGGACTTGACCAGAAACAAAATTGCGTTTCTGAATATGTTCTCAGAAGCAGACTGAATACGAGCTTCCAGCTTCCCGAAAAAGTGTTTTGGAACAAGGAAAAAAGCCGCAATAAAAGCCAGCAGTGCAAACACAATTAAAATCATGTTTGCCTGTGCTCCTGCAAAGTCATTGAACACAAACAAAAACCCGAGCAATCCAAAGAAAAAGAGTATTCCCAAATCAATGAAGTATTCATAGGAAGACATTGCAAGCGCGTTTACTTTTCCAACCTTGAATCTTTTATTGAGAAGCACGGCTTTGACAGGTATGTTAAGCTTCATTGGCGCGATGTAGGTGAAAAATCTGTTTGTGACTTCAACCTTGAACGAGTCTATGAGAGAAAGTTCTTTTTCACCAGCAGCCCGAAGCAAAAATTTCAACCTGAAAGCAAGGACAATAAAGGAAAACAAAATAGTAAGCAGGGTAAGCAGAATAAAAATTGGGTGCTTGACCATGATAAAAACACTTAAGTCAATGTCCAAAAAGGGAACCAACAGCACGAGAATCAAAAATCCGGCTATGTAAAGAATTTTTTTTTTGTCCATTAAGCATCACCTGTAATTTATTTCAAAAACAGTTGCATAGTTGTCAGAGTATATTTCATTAATAAAGTTTTTGAATTGCATTGTTTCAATCAGCTCATTTGGCCAGATGGTTTCATAAGAGGTGACTGCAATGTGAGTGTAATTGCGATTGCCAAGTGCAGCCATTACTTCGTCGGCGTCATTTAGCTCTGATTCCACACGCCAACCTGATTTTATTTCAGTGTAGAACAAAATTGCCCTGTGCTTTTTAAAGCACTGTATGTGCGATTCAGGAGGCAGTTTCGAAATAAAGCTATACATTCCGCTGAAGTTATCAGCCTGATCACTGAAATAAAAAGCAGAGCCAGCAGCATAGGAAAACGCGAAAAGAGAATAGAGAATCAAGGAAACCAAAAATATAGATAATATTTTCTGGCTTTTTATTTTTTCAAAGCTTTTAATTTTTTCAAAGCCATAGACAATGAGAATTGCAGTCAGGGGGAGCGCGGGAATGAAAAGCCTTGCGGCAAAACTGCGAAAGAAAACAACGGCAAGACACAGGAATATTGAAATAAGCACGGCATAGTGGACTGGGTTTTTTGATTTCAATGAGCGATATGCTGAAAAAACAATTAATGTGGTAAGAGGCAGAACAGCCAGCGCAAAAAATCCGAGCAGAAGCTCAGGAGGAAAAGACGAAACAAAAGGAATTTTTCCAAGCTCTGCAACAGGAGGAAAATCCCACACATAAAAATAAAACATTAAAGCGCTTTCCGCTATGTTTGGACGAATCAGTTTGCCCGTACCAAGCTCTATTATTCTTTCCTCTGACATTCTTGCCACAACGCCTGTTTCCACAAACATAAAAATAATGAATGCCGAAGCCAGCAGGAGTGCAATTGCAAGAAAGGCAAGAATTTTCTTCGGAGAATAATTTTTTTTATGCATTGCAAGCGCGCCTCCGAACACAAGCCCCGGGGCCATTGCAACCGCGTTCACTTTTGAAAGGCTTATTGCAAGAATTGAAAAGAAAAACAGGATAAGATATCTGCCTTTTGAAGAACGGTGAAACTTTGCAAGAAAATAAACTGAAAGCATTACAAAAACCGCGGCGACAGGACCAGTGTAATTCACCGACCCATATCGTATAAGAAGGGGGTGGATTGCAACAAGAGCAGTTCCAAGAAAATGAGCAGATGTTTTTCCGGGAAACAGTTCCCTCAGAGTTATCAGAGTCAGGGCTATCAACAGCGCAGAAAATAACAGCGGAACTATTTTCACAAAGGGAAACACCAGCGGAAATCCGGTCAGAATAAAAATTTGAGAGGAAGCAGAGTAGTAAAACAACTGCGGCATGGAACTTCCTTCAGGAAAGAATGTTCCTGTGCCAATCACTTCTTTGACAATCTGCAGATGATAAACTGCATCAGTGTATACTTCAACAGGCAGAACTGTCAGGGAAAAAATTCGCGCAGCTATCCCAAGCAGTAAAATTAATATGAAAATTTTTTTCTGGTTTTTTGACAAAAACTCGCAGAGCCAAAGCATATTATACAGATAGGAGCCAGCAAAATTTAAAAAAGCGATGAGCCTGAACAAACAATAGTACAAAAATCGAATGCAAGCCTGGAATGGTTAAAAAACATTTCCTTTCCTTTTTGGTTGTAGGGTTCTTTGCATGCGAGAAAAAATTTTAGTGATTGGTCTTGACGGAAGCAGGCTTGATTTGATTAAAAAATGGGCTGATAAAGGGCTGATGCCAAACACCAAAAAACTGATTGAAAATGGAAGTTCGGGAATTTTAAAAACAGTTTTTCCACCGCAGTCAATGAGTGCGTGGACAAGCCTTGTAACCGGACTGAATCCGGGCAAGCATGGAATTTTTGCAACTGAATTGCCGCAGGAAAACTCCTACACCCAGCAGGTTCCGAATTCAACTTCAATTCACGGCCAAAAAATCTATGAAACGCTTTCAAATGAAGGGAAAAAAATTGCAATAATAAATCTCCCCCTGAGTTATCCCCCAACCCAGGTCAACGGAATAATGATTACTGGATTCCTTACACCCCCGATGGCTGACTGCACTTACCCGAAAGAACTTTCAAAAAAACTTCAGGAAATAGGATACACAACCCATACAAAATATGCAACAAAGGAACACGCTGACTTTTTTGATGAAACATTTAAAACCGCGCAGAAAAGATTTGATATTAGTAAGTGGTTTATGGAAAACAATAACTGGGATTTTGTCATGCTGATAATCGGCGAAACAGAACACATGCACCACAACTATTCAAGCTTCCTGGATAAAAAACATCCAAAGTATAACCCTAAATCAGAATCTGAAATCAAGAAATTTTACAAAAAAATTGACTCGGAAATGGGAAAGATTATTCGTCTCGCAAAAGATGCAACCGTATTTGTTGTTTCCGACCATGGTTTTGCCCCGCAATACGGGACTGTTTATTTAAACAATGTTTTTGAAAAAAACAATTTGTTCAAGGCAAAAAAAAATCTTGATTTTCTGGCGTGGATGGTTTCAATTGTCAAAAGATTCGGCTGGCGTGCCAGATTACAAAAAGCACTTGACAGAACAGGGTTGAAAATGCCAAAAAAGGTTGAGGAAAAACTGCGGGAGAAAGCATTTGAAAATGTTTCAGCTGACTGGTCCAGAACAAAGGTATTTTGCACGGGAAAATACGGAGAGATTAAAATAAATCTAGCGGGAAGGGAACCGCAGGGCATTGTTGAAAAAAAAGATTATGAAAAAATAAGGGACAAAGTCATTCATACTCTGAAAAACGATTCTGAAACCGGAAAACTTGTTAAAAATGTTTACAGACGAGAGGAACTGTTCAGCGGACCGTTCCTTGACAAAATACCTGATCTCTATGTGGAATTCAAAAAGCCACATGTCACATCAGTGTTAACTCCAAAAAATAAGTTTTTTGAAAAAACAGGAGCAATAGAGGGTTTTCACACAATGGACGCAACTTTCATTGCATCCGGAAAAAACATAAAAAAGCAGACAATAAAGGGAGCAAATATTACTGATGTTGCTCCGACTATCCTGAGCATTTTTGGAATTCCCGCTGAAATGGATGGAGGGATTCTAAACATTTTCAAAAATAAAAACATTGTCAAAAAAAAAGCAGGCATATCCGAAAAAATAAAAACAAAAAGAAAAAGAAAGAAGTTGACTGAAAAGCAGGAAATTGAAATAAGGAAAAAATTGGAAGAAATGGGTTACATTGATGTGATGTGAAGATGAATGTTATAGTTTTATTGATTGACGGCGCCAGAAACGACAGGTTACTGGACTTTCCGAAATTTAAGGCGCTTGCTGAAAGGGGAAGCTTCTTCCCGAATTTCATAACCCACGCACCATACACGGTTGCGTCTGTCTTTTCATTCATGACCGGAATGTATGGAATGCAAACAGGAGTGGATAATTACTACGGATCTGCACTTTTCAGGAAAGATGAATGCAGGACTCTTGCAGAGCACCTTAGGAATGCGGGTTATTTTACCAGAGGAGATACTCTGAGCGACATAGTCTGCCCCCTACAGGGATTTGACGAATTAAGCATTCATGATGAGAACGCAGACAACCTTGGAGAGATTCACAGGAGAATCCTGCAGGACATGAAGAAAAAAAGCGACGATGGGCAGAAATTCTTCTGCTTCCTGCATTATAGCAAGATTCATGCTGATGTTAAGGAAAAAATTCTCAAACAGTTCACAAACTATAGCAAGGAATTTTTTGACAACAAAGAGTATTACGAAGCACAGTACAACAAATATTTTAAAGAGGCTGACGAATATCTTGGAGGACTTACTGCAGAGATTGAAAACCTCGGGCTTTTTGAAAACAGCATCGTCATTTTATTTTCTGACCATGGGATGAGTGTCGGAGATAAATTTGGCGAAAAGGCATACGGAAGCTTCTGCTATGACTACACCCTAAAAACATTTTGTGCCTTTATCAAAAACGGGGTTTTTCCTGAAAAAAGATTTGATGAATTGGTCAGAAACATTGATGTTGCACCAACTGTCCTGGATGCACTTGGGCTGGAGGAAAATCCAAAGCAGGAAAAAATCAGCGGAAAAAGCATCCTGCCGATAGTGCGCGGAAAAGAAAAGAACGGAAGAATTGCTTTTTCAGAAACTGGAAACAGATACAAGAACAAGGAGCCTCCGAAAAAGCCGAATATAAAATGCATCAGAACCCAGAACTGGAAGCTTATATACAACAGCGTGCCAAACACATTTGAACTTTACAATCTGGAGGCTGATCCGAAAGAGGAAAAAAACCTTGCTGAAAGTTTGCCAGAAAAGAAAGAAGAGATTCTGGAAAAAGCACGGCAGGAACTTGGGTTTGACCCGCTGGAGGAATACTGATGCAGGACAACAAAACAATGGATGAAGTTCGGAGAGAACTGGAAGCCCTTGGATATCTAAAGGAAAATAAGGGAAAAAAGGACTGGTGGAGAAGGCGCGTCAATAGTTACAATAAGTTACAGTGGGCTAATCAGGAGGACTACCTGACTCATTTTATTAACTTTATCAATCCGAAAAAAGACGATGTCATTCTTGATATCGGAACCGGCACCGGAATTGTTGCCAACGCACTTGCAGAAAAATGCGCAAAAGTTGTCGCAATAGACAGCAGTGAAAGCATGGTAAATGAATTCAGGAAAAAAAAGGAAAATATTGATGTTTGCATTGGAGATGCAAGAAGCCTGCTGTTTCAGGACAATACATTTGACAAGGTAATTGCAAGAATGGTATTGCATCATGTTTTAGTGGATGCTGACAAAGTTTTTTCAGAGGCAGCTCGCGTGTTAAAGCCAGGCGGCAGTTTTATAATTTCCGAAGGCGTGCCTCCAAGCTACGAGTCAGAGGTTGTAAATGATTATGAGGAAATTTTCAAGCTCAAGGAAGAGAGAGTAACTTTCACGGAAGAATCTTTGAAAGAGTTACTCAGCCCGCAATTCCATAAGATAGACACAGATATTTTTATGCAAAAGGACATGAGCTTTTTGAACTGGATTAACGGAGACGATCACCTGACTGATGAACAAAAGGAAAAGATTTTCCAGTTCAGAAAAAACAGCAGTCCAAAAATAAAGAAGGCTTACAACCTGAGAGAAGCCGGCAATGACCTGATAGTGGACTTCAGGTGCCTGAACATCAAAGCAGTTCCAAAAAAGATTTCAAAGAGCACTGGTTTTGCTGTCTGGCTTACCGGATTGAGCGGAAGCGGGAAGTCAACTATTGCAAACTCTTTAAAGCAGGAACTTGAAAAGAAAGGAATTTTTGCCAAAATTATTGACGGTGATTCCCTTAGAAAATCCATAAGAGGACAGGAAGCCTATTCTGAAAAGAGCTTTTCCAGAGAGGAGATAATAAAGGGAAACATGGAAGCGGCATTGATTGCAAAAAAAGAAGTTGAACAGGGTAATGCTGTTCTGATTTCCATAATTGCACCCTATAATGAAGTGCGGGATTTTGCAAGGAAAAGCATTGAAAATTACATTGAAGTTTTTGTCCAGTGTCCTGCTGAAGTGTGCGAAAAACGCGATGTAAAAGGATTGTATAAAAAACTCAGCAGGGGTGAAGAGGTATTTATCGTGGGAAAAAACATTCCATATGAAACCCCTTCGGCTCCGGATGTAAAACTTGACACTTCAACGGAAACTGTTTCTGAAAGCACTTTACGGATTTTGAAAAATATTTGTGAAAGAGGATTTTGCAGGGATAAGTAAACAATTAAATAAATCATTCTATATTGTGATGTTATGGCTAAGAAAGTTTTAAGCGTAGTTATTCCTGGCTATAATGAGGGCGAGCGAATTGGAAAGGTTTTGAAAAAGCTTTTTTCTGTTCTTGAAAAGAATTCGTTGGAACTAAAAACTTTCATTATAATGGTTGACGATGGAAGCACAGACAATACCTTTAAAATAGCAAAAAAGGCAGGCGCAATAGTTTTACACCATCCAATAAACCGGGGCGTTGGAGCTGCAACAGTCACAGGATTTGAAAAGGCAAAAATGCTTGACAGCGACTTTGTCATAACAATGGATGCTGACGACCAGCATGAAGCAAAAGACATTTTTGCAGTTGTTAATCCGGTGATATGCGGAGAGGCAGACTGCACCATCGGTTCAAGGTTTCTGGGAAATACAAAGACAATGCCGTTGTTTAAGAAAATCGGAAACATACTGCTCAACATCTTTGTGCTTGTGTTTTACGGCTGGCGGGGAACTGACACCATGTGCGGGTTTCGGGCTTTCAACAGAAAGGCACTTGACACAATGAATTTCAGGATTGACAGATACGGTTACATTGCCGAAGTGTACAGGGAAGCAAAAATCCACAACCTTGTATTAAAAGAAGTTCCGATTGAAACAAGATATGATGGCAAGCGCGGAACCACTTTTTTAGACGGTGTCAAAATCGCGCTTGAGAATGTAACAAGAGGTGCGTGAAATGCTGCCCAACATCACAACAATTGCTGGAATTATATTTCTTGCTGTCCTGATTGTTTTTGTACTCAATAACACGCGAAAGCGTGGAATGGATGCATTTTCTCTCGGACTCTTAATCACGTCCGTCGCACTTATGGTAATGATTGTTTTGCCCGAGGTTTCAAAGCAATTTACTGAAACCATTGGTTTTGCGCGTCAGGAATTTGCGTTCCTGAGCATTGTTGCATTAACAGCATTATTTTTCTCAATCAAAAACTTTTTCAAAGCAAGGGCGCTTGAAAGCAGTATAACTGTTCTTGCGAGAAAAACCGCGCTGGAAAAAGAGAAAAAATAGTTGAAGGTGTGTGTTCTATTTGAAGCTATGCATGGTTAGCAGGGTTTTTCCGCCAAAAACCGGCGGCAGTGGCTCTTTTCTTGATGTGCTTTCTCAAAAACTGGTTGAAGACGGATTTGAGGTAACGGTTTTGACTCAAAGCGGGGGGAATGCGCCAAGAAAGGAAACAATTAACGGCGTGAAAATTGAACGATGTTTTGCCCTGCCGGGAAATGAATTCTCAAACATAAACATGGCTGCTGCAATGCTTTCCCTGTCAAAAAAGATTGTGTCAAAAAGAGACCATGATTTGTTTCATGCACATGACCTGTCCATCGCAGGCTTTGCAGGAGCACTGTCAAAAAAATTTGTCAGAAAAAAACCGTTTCTGCTGAAATACGGGGGAGACTTGGTTTTTGAATATCTTTGCCTGAAAAAATTTAAAGAATTCAACCCTAAAAACGGGCTGGATGAAACCCTTAAATTCAGAACAGGTTTGGCGGGAATGTTTCATGGAATTGAGAACTGGTATTTCAAGACCTATGACCTGATACTTCCTGATGCATTCTATGGAAAAAGGTTTTTGGAAACGCGGGGTTTATCCGATGAAAAAATACATGTGCTTCAGAACGGCGTTAACACCGGCTTGTTCAAACCCGATTCCGGCAAAGAAAAGGCAAAGAAAAAACTTGGATTGGAAGGAAAAATTATATTGTGTGCGGCGCGCTTTGTTGAATGGAAGGGAATTGATGTGCTTATCACTGCAATGGAGCAAGTTCTGGAAGTGGAAAAGAATGCACGGCTTGTCATAGGTGGCAGTGGCCCGATGGAATCCGAACTCAAAGACCTTGTAAGAAAAAAAAATCTTGAAAAAAGCATTGATTTTGTTGGAAATATTTCACGAGAAGATATGCCTTCTTATTTTACTGCCGCCGACGTGTTTGTTTTGCCGAGCTTTTTTGACACAACCCCGAATGTACTGCTGGAGGCAATGGCATGTGGAAAGGCGTGCGTGGTGAGTGACCTTTCAGGAATTAAAGAGGTTGTGGAAAACAACTCTGCTGTCAAGTTTCCGATTGGCAACAGCAGTGCGCTAGCTGAAAGCATATTATCAGTCCTTAAAGATAACAAGAAGAAAAAAAAACTTGAAAAGCATGCCTTGTTAAGAATTAAGGAAGAGTATTCACAAGAGAAGGCAATTGAACGATACATAAAAACTTACAGCGAAATTCAGCAGAGAGTGCGCTGACAATTAGTTGAAAAGAGCACAACAGCTCTGCACAGGGAAAGGAGATGATATTTTGAAAATTAAAAAAGATAAATGAAAAATTTGAAGAGTGACAAAAAAGTCAAATTATAATTGAGCATGGTAGATAATGGAACAGGAGATTGCGTTGCTGACATTTGATGATGTTTATTTAGAGATGGCTCTGCAGAAATTTATTAAAAAAAACCATGGAAGAATAAAACTTGTGGCTGTTTCCAGAATTAAAGGAAGGTTACTAAAAAACATTGTGGAAACCATTCAGCGCTTTGGGCTAAAGCATTTGCTGTCAAGAGGTTTTCAAATTGCCGCAAGAAGCAGAAAGAAGGGCTTTTTTGACAGGGTTTGTGAAGAGCACGGAATTGAATGCATTCATGTTGATGACGGCAATGAGCAACTGCTGTGGAAAAGGATTCAGAACTGGAAGGGTATTGTATTGTCTGTCGGTTTTAACAGGGTGATTCCCTCCGCAGTCGTGAAATCTTTCAAAGGCTATAATGTGCACCGTTCTCTCCTACCAGCCTATAAGGGTTCCAACCCAATTCCAAGAGCATTAAAGAACAGAGAGAAAGTAGTCGGGGTCAGCCTGCACAGGCTTTCTGCTGAAGTGGACGGCGGCGAGGTTGTCGCGCAGAAACCGGTTCGGGTTTTGGACAGTGACTCTGTTTTCTCTTTGTATGAACGAATTGCTGCTGAAACAAGTTTGCTACTGGAAGAAAACGAAAGGACTTGCTTGCTGTGAGTAAAAAAATAAACTATTTAGAGGAAATGTCTGGCACTCCAGAAAGCTGGAGAAATGCAGAAGCCAAGGCAGAAAGAATCATAAAAATAATTTCCAGCCACAAGAACATGAAGACAGCTGTTGTCCTTGATGACGGATGCGGCTATGGATACAATTCGCTTGAGTTTGCAAAACATGCAAAAAAGGTTTTTGCAATAGACATCAACAAAAAAGCTGTTTCAAACTGCATAAAGCTAAAAAAGAAACACAACTGCAGAAATCTTTTTTTCCAACAGGAGGACGGAGAAAGAGTTTCCTTTGAAGACAACTTTTTTGACATTGTTATTTCCTATCAGGTGCTTGAGCATGTTTCAAACCAGAAAAAGTATTTGTCCGAGGCTCACAGAATCCTGAAACCCGGCGGCTTGATTTATCTTGCGGTCCCAAATAAGCTTTCGCCAATTGAGGTTCATTTTAAAATTCCTTTTATGGGAATAATGCCTGGTTTTTTGGCTGATGCTTTTGCAAAGGCAAGAGGAGCAAAAAAGTTTGATGTGCACTCTCACACATTCCATGGCACTGAAAAAATGCTGGCTGAATCAGGATTTAATGCAATTGATTATACTTCCAAAATCATCCAGAACCCAACCGAGTTTGGTATCGAAAAAGACATTGGAAGCGCAACAGTCTGGCTTGCAAAACTCCTTAAACCGCTTGCGCCTTTAATCAAATTTTTTAGCCCGACTTTTGTTTTCGTGGGCATAAAAGCATAAAATTGTGCCAAAAACACGCCAAATCAGGCAAATAACTTTGATTTAAAAGGATTGTGCAAACCAATTATTCCATGAAAATGCTGATTACAGGCGGGGCTGGATTTGTAGGAAGCCACCTCTGTGAAAAATATGTAAAAGATGGGCATAAAGTATTCTGTCTGGACAATTTCTCAAATTCTAACCTGCACAATATCCGCGGTCTGCTGAACTATCCAAATTTTAAGTTAATCAAGGGAGACATCAGGGACAGAGATTTGCTTGAGAAAATTATCCCCGAAGTTGACGTAATAATGCATCTTGCAGCCCAGATTCATGTTGACAAATCCATTGTTGAACCAAGGGAAACCTATGATGTTAATGTGATTGGAACACTGAACATTCTTGAATCAGTGAGAAGGCACGACACCAAAAAAGTCATTTTTGCATCCACTTCAGAAGTGTATGGAACAGCACAAACTCATAGGATGGATGAATCACATCCTTTACTGCCACAGCACCCCTATGGAGCATCAAAGGCAGGAGCAGATAGAATGTGCTACGGCTATAACAGAACCTATGGATTGGATATTAATATCATAAGACCGTTCAATATTTTCGGACCAAGGCAAAGGGACTCCGGCTATGGCGGGGTAATTTCAATTTTTATGAAAAGAATTCTTGACGGAAAGCCTCCTATTATTTATGGTGATGGCACTCAAACAAGAGATTACACATTTGTTGAAGACACTGTTAATGCATATGATTTGGTTTTAAATGCAAAGAAGCTCAAGACGCCGATTAATTTTGGAAGCGGTGCGGAAATAAAAATATTGGATTTGGCAAATAAAATAATTGAAATGACTGACAACAAAGGCAAAATTGAGCCTGTTTTTGTTGACCCGCGACCTGGAGAAGTAATGAGACTTTGTGCTGATATTTCAAGAGCAAAAAAGGAACTCGGATTTGAACCGAAGTTTTCGCTGGATAAAGGGCTTGAAAAGCTTCTTAAATGGTATCAGGGCCAAAAGCAAGAAATGTGGAAGCATTAATATTTGGAAATTCAAATTCTGAATTTCAGGATTGCACCAATTCAATTAAAATAACTAACAAACATGAGTGAATCTAAAGCGTGGATTACTATGAAATATTTTATTACTGGCGGATGCGGTTTTATCGGAAGCTATTTATCCCGCCAGCTTGCAGACGAGGGAAACAAAGTTGTCTGCTATGATGCCTTCAACAACTACATTGACCCGCTTAAGAGCAATTATTCTAACACTCTTGCCATGCGATTAACAGAGTTAAAGGACAAGGCTGAAATTCTGCGCGGGGATGTCAGAAACAAGGGACATCTGCTTCGGGCTATTAGAAAATCCAGACCGGACATAGTTGTTCACCTTGCCGCAGTGCCGATTGCAACCAAGGCAAATGAATTTCCAGAGGATTCACAGGGAATAAACCTTAATGGAACACTGAATGTTCTTGAAAGCATGCGCGAGTTGGGCGGGTTTGAAAGATTTGTTTACACTTCAAGCAGTTTTGTGTATGGGGATTTTGAGTATGAGCCGGCAGATGAAAATCACCCCACAACACCAATAGATGTTTATGGGGGAACAAAACTTTGCGGGGAAATTCTCACAAAAGCCTACGGAAAAAAATTCGGAATTGATTACACAATAATACGGCCTTCAGCAGTGTACGGAGCGGGAGACTCAAACCTGCGCGTTACACAGCTTTTTGTGCAAAACGCGTTGAAAGGAAAACCATTAACTGTTTTTGACGACGGGGCTGAAAGAGTTGACTTCACTTATGTAAAGGATACGGCAAACGGATTTGCTCTTGCATCAAAATCAAAAAAAGCAGTAAACGAAACATTCAACATTACAAATGGAAATGCCAGAAGTGTCCTTGACCTTGCCAATGCTGTGAAAGACGCCGTGCCCGAAGCAAAAATTGAAAGCAGGGAATCTGATTTTTTAAGACCGAAAAGGGGAACGCTTAGCATTGAAAAAGCAAAATCCATGTTTGGATACGAACCAAAAACAAGTCTTGAAGAAGGAATTAAAAACTATGTTGAAAGCATTAAGGGAAACAAAATAATCTGGTGATTTTTTTGAAAATTCCGCTCTGCATTCCAGAAATTGGCGAGGAAGAAAAAAAGCTCGTTTGCAGTGTTCTTGAGTCAGGCTGGCTTGCTCACGGCCCAAAAGCCGCAGAGTTTGAAAAAAAGTTTTCAGAATTTATCGGTTGCAGACATTCTGTTTCGGTGAACAGCTGCACTTCGGCGCTCCAGCTTTCAATTGAAGCCTTGGGACTGAAAGGAGAAATAATTCTGCCAAGCTTTACATTTGTTGCTTCTGCGAACGCGATTGTTACTGCAGGGTGCACTCCTGTTTTTGCAGATGTAAAATGGGATTCGTGCAATATAGACCCTGAAAGCATTGAAAGGCTTGTTGGAGAAAAAACTGTGGGAATAATGCCAGTGCACTATGCAGGGCAAAGCTGTGAAATGGATGAAATCAGAAGTATAGCGAAAAAGCATTCCCTTGCAGTGATAGAGGATTCTGCAGAAGCAATAGGCGCTGAATTCAAGGGAAAAAAGACAGGTTCTTTTGGAGACACAGGCTGCTTTTCGTTCTTTCCCACAAAAAACATTACAACCGGAGAAGGGGGAATGGTCACCTGCAATGATGAATCTCTTGCAGAAAAGATTGCCGCATTAAGAGCACACGGAATCGGAAGCAGTACTTTTGAAAGAGAAAAAAAAGAAAGACCCTGGTTCAGGAGCGCAAGCTTTGCAGGATATAACTACAGGCTTTGCGATGTGCTTGCTGCAATCGGCGTGGTGCAAATGGATAAAATTGATAATGCAAATGAGAGGCGAATAAAAAGCGCAGAATATCTCTCCAGCCTGCTTGAAGATGTTGAGGGAATAGAAATTCCAAGAGAGGATAAAAACTGCAGGCATGTTTACCAAATGTATGTTGTAAAGCTTTCGGATGAAACAAACAGAAACAAGTTTTTGCATAAACTTCGACTTGCGGGAATAGGTGCAAGCGTTCACTTTGACCCTGCGGTTCACAGGCAAGAATTTTATCTAAACAAAAAATTCAGACAGGACAATCTTGAGGTAACGGAAAAACTTGAAGAGTGCGCAGTAACACTGCCAATGTTTCCAAGCATTTCAGAAAAACAGGTTGAGTATGTCGCTGAGAAGGTAAAGGAAAATCTTTAACAGCGATTCAGGGTTTTTGTATGAATTTTAATAAAATTGGATTAATTTTTTAGGACTTGCTCTTTTGTCTTCTGTGCTTCTCGGAGGCTGTGTTTTAGATGCGAAAGAAACTGCCAGGGTTGAAGAAGGAATGGAAATAAAATGGGAATATTCAGAAATTAATTTTGAAGACTGGCAGTAAACAGCACCAGGATTAAAACAGAGACTGGTTGAGTAATTTATTTCGCAGATGAGGGCTGATTCTTTTTGATTCTTTTTAATTTTTTTATGGTTTTTCGCAAACAAAAAAAGAGTATTTTGAAAAAAAGTTGGTTGATAGTCTGAGCTTTCTGGATATTACTTCTGTATTTTCAGATTTTACCTCAAAATATTTTTCAAGCATCTTTTTCCACTGGTTGAAAGAATAGTGATTCACATGCCCTTCTGCCCCGTCATACTCGGGAGGCATGTTGCCTGTGAAGAGCAGAGCAAACCTGTAACGCCATAAACCACAATTGGGTGTGGAGAGAATTGCTTTTCCGCCTTTTTTAAGCACCCGGTTTATTTCCTGAATTGTTTTTTTAAAGTTTGGAATATGTTCCAACACCTCAAAGGACATTACATAATCAAAAGAGCCATCCTTAAACGGAAGGGAATTATTTAAATCAAGCTTTTTAACATTGAATCCCTTCTTTTTCGAAATTGAAAGAAAGTTCTCGTCTATATCCACACCCTGAACTTCATAACCCAGCAACTGTGCCTGCTCAAGCATTCTGCCGTTGCCTATACCCAGCTCAAGCAATTTTCCCGGCTTGAGCTTTTTCAGCGCGTCCAGCGCAACATAGTGATATGGTTTTCCGTTCAGAAGATTTTTTTTATCCATATAAAATCACTCAATTATCAGGAAATTATTATGTTAATAAAATATAAAGAATGATATTTTAAAGTGAATGTAGTTTATGTTATCTGCAAAGGATTAGCAGAATAAATTTTCAAAAATAGTTTCAAAGGTGTAATTTAATGAAGGTTCAGCTCATAAATCCACCACAGCATATTCTCTATAAATATGGAGCGTCAAGACAGCCACTTGGTCTTGCATATATTGCCGCAGTTCTTGAAAAAAATAATATTTCTGTCAGTATTGTGGATGCAGAAGCAAGCAGGATGAGCCTTTCCGACCTGAAAAAAGAAATAAAGGAAACAAAAGCAGACATTGTTGGAATGACAAGTTTTACTCCGATTATGGGGCTTGTTGGAAAAATTGCAAAGATGGTAAAAAAGTCCACAAATGCAACAGTGGTTTTGGGCGGAGCGCACGCAACAGCCTGTTCAGAAGAAGTGTTGAAAAAATTTGCCGAAATAGATGTTGTTGTTGTGGGGGAAGGAGAAGAAACTTTTCTTGAGCTTGTGAAAAAGATTGCTTCAAAAAAGGATTTTTCAAAAATTGATGGAATAGCGTTTCGCAGGAACAAAAAAATAATACACACTAAGCCGAGAAAACCTATTGAAAATCTTGATTCTTTACCGCTTCCGGCAAGGCACCTTCTCCCGCTTGATAACTATAATTCAACATTTCAGGAAGTGACCGG
>JAFCCW010000012.1 GCA_017609985.1 Candidatus Iainarchaeum sp. | reverse complement strand
ATACTGTGCTGTTAGCTCAAGAAGATTTCCGCTTGCACCCATGAAATTAAAGAGATAGGGTGCAAAGAAAATTCCCAGAATTGCTATTCCTATTCCTGAAATAATTGCCAGCAAAATAGAGTGCTCTGCATTGTTGTCTGCTTCCTTGCTTTTTCCAGCCCCGATTGCCTGACTCACTATCGCGGTTGCTCCAACACTCAAACCTGATGCGAGTGAAATAAAAATAAAAATAACTGGAAACGTCAGAGAAATTGCCGCAAGCTCTTGTTCTCCAAGCATTCCAATGAAATAAGTGTCAATAACATTGTAAGTGCTCTGCAGAAACATTGCTGCCATCAAAGGCAGAGCCATCTTTATCATTTGTTTGGAAATTTTCCCCTGAGTAAGGCTTCCTCTGTTTTCATTTTTTTCATTCTTTTCATTCATTAGAATCAGTCGATTAAATTAACTGGGGGAAGCTTAAAAAGGCTTTCTTGTTTAGAGGTTGTGTTCAAAAAGAGAACTAATACTTTCGTTGTTGTGAATGCTCTTTATTGATTTTGCAAGAATTTTTGCCATTGAAACAGTTTTTATTTTTCCGTTTCTGCCTTCCTGTGGAATAGTGTCTGTGACAAGGACTTCTTCAAAAACAGATTTCTTTATTCTTTCAAGAGCAGGTCCTGACAACAATCCATGGGTTGACGCAGCAAATATTTTTTCTGCTCCATTGTCTTTCAGAATTTTTGCTCCTGCACACATCGTGCCAGCAGTGTCAATCATGTCGTCAAAAATAATGCAGTTTTTTCCTTTCACATCTCCAATGATGTTAAGAGCTTCAGCTTCATTGTGCTTTGATCTTACTTTGTTGATTATTACTAGCGGAGCATTCATTGCCTTTGCAATTTTTGTGTTCTTTTTTGCTGCTCCTGCGTCTGGTGCAACGACTGCGATTTCTCCCAATTTTTTGTCGGTCATGCAGTCAATTAGCAATCCAATTCCTGTCAGGTTGTCAAGTGGAACATCAAAAAATCCCTGTATCTGGTCAGAGTGCAGGTCAACAGTTATAACCCTGTCAACACCTGCTTTTTCAAGAAGCTCTGCCACAAGCTTTGCAGTAATTGGTTCTCTTGAATCAGCTTTTCTGTCCTGTCTTGCATATCCATAGTATGGGATGACTGCTGTAATTCTTCCTGCTGAAGCCCGCTTTGCAGCGTCAATCATTATAAGCAATTCCATCATGTTGTCGTTAACAGGTCCTGAAGTGCTTTGAATAAGGAAAACATCTCTTCCCCTGATGTTTTCACGAAATCTTACATATGTTTCTCCGTCTGAAAAATTTTTTATATTGACTTCTCCTAGTTTGGTTTTAAGCTCTTTGGCTATTCCTTGAGCAAGTTCAGGGTTTGATGATCCGGAAAAAATTTGCAATTCAAAATTGTTTCCCATCACCAATATCACCACAATTAGTAACAATACTAAGTGCGGTTTTGTTTAAAATTCTTTCTTTTGGTTTGCACCATTCGTATTAAAACATTTTTCTGCTTTATTTAGATTAAAATCTGGCGGGTGATTTTTTATGACAGAAATTGAAAACATTAAAGCAAGACAGGTTCTTGACAGCAGGGGAAACCCTACTGTTGAAGCAGAACTATCAGTTAACGGACACAAATTTTTTGGAATTGTTCCAAGCGGAGCAAGCACTGGTTCAAGAGAAGCTCTTGAGATGAGAGATGGTGGCTCTGAATTTGGAGGTAAGGCAGTTCACAAAGCAGTTGAAAATGTAAATAGTAAGATAGCCGAAGCAGTTAACGGAATGGATGTTTTGCAACAGGCAGAAATTGATAACGCAATGATTGAGCTTGATGGCACAGAAAACAAGTCTGTTCTTGGAGCAAACGCAATTCTTGCCGTCAGCATGGCTGTTTGCAGAGCTGGTTCTGTTGAAGCAGGCAAGGACCTGTATGAATACATTGGAGGTCTTGCTGGAATTTCTGATTTCAAGCTTCCTGTTCCCCAGCTTAACGTAATGAATGGTGGAAGGCACGCTGGCCTTGAAGAAGACATTCAGGAACAGATGCTTTTTCCAATGAATTTTGATTCTTTTTCAGAAGCTCTTCAAGCAGGAACAGAATCCTATCATGCTTTGAAGTCAATTCTGAAAAAAAAATTTGGTGCTTCTGCTACACTCATTGGAGACGAAGGCGGTTTTGTTCCTCCAGTAAAAAACACAGAGGAACGCTTGGAGTTGATGCTTCAGGCGGTTAGGAAAGCAGGTTATGAAGGCAAGATTTCCTTTGTAATAGATTCTGCAGCATCTGAATTCTATGCTGATGGAAAATACAAGCTTTATGGAAAAGAGTATTCCAGCGGAGAACTTGTTGACTTTTATGCAGAGCTGATTGACAAGTATCCAATTGTTTCCCTTGAAGATGGAATGGCTGAAGACGACTGGGAGGGCTGGGCAATGCTTACTGAAAAAATTGGAAACAAAGTCCAAATAGTCGGCGATGACTTGCTTGTAACAAACACAAAGTATATCAAGAAGGCAATTGATGAGAAAGCATGCAATTCTCTCTTGCTCAAGATAAACCAGATTGGTTCAATCACTGAATCAATCAATGCAGCAAAGCTTGCTTTTGATAATGACTGGACTGTTGTTGTAAGCCATCGTTCTGGTGAAACCGAAGACTCTTTGATTGCAGATGTTGTTGTTGGTCTCTCCACTGGCCAGAGCAAGTTCGGTGCTCCTGCGAGGAGTGAGCGAAACGCAAAATACAACCAGCTTCTTCGCATTGAAGAAAAAGCAGGCAAGTTTGCGGGCGAGTCGGTTTTCGATTAGCCCTGCATCTTTAATTCTTTTTCTTTCTTATTCTATTGGTTTCCATGAGCTGGAGCAGGCAAAGGAAAAAATAGAGCAGGCTATTCACAGGAAACACCTGCTGTGCATTGTTGGCAGCTGCCATGTGGAATAACATATAAAAAGGCAACGGTTAGATGGGAATGTGCGCTGTTAGATAGACTAGCAGTTCCTAGAAATGTGTTGTTTTTTGGTTATTCAATTTCTTTTTTGAGTGCAAGTACTGCTGTTTTGAATTGATTTTTTTGTAGACCTAGGCTGGATTCTGTTTTTTCTATTTCTTTGTCGTTTATTTGTTTGATGGATTTTAATGATTTTGTGGGCAGGAACTGTTTCAATTCGCTTCCATCTATTCTTTTTGGAGCGTACAGTAATAGTGCGGCTATGTCGTAGATGTCTTTTTGTCTTTTGTGTTCTTTGTCTCTTCCAGGCAGGGACTTGAGTTTTGTGGCTAATAGCAAGCTTGGTTTTGGGAGGATAAGTTTTTTCTTGAATTCGGTTAAGGTGATGTGGTTTTTTGGATTTTCAAAAACAGGTGCTAATAATGTTTCGTCTATTAGGTTCATTTTGAAAGTTTTCTTGAACCCGTTTGGAAGGTTGTCTACTATGAGATCAACATACATTTCTATTAAATCAAATTGATCTTTTTTTACATATTCTTCTTGGGACAGGACTTTGCCTGTTTCTCGGTCAAGATGTTTGACAAGTCTGAAAGAAGTTAACTCAAAGCCGTCTTTTTCTAATGTCTTCAAAGCAAGGTAAAAACTTGATTGTTTCATTTCTTTCTCGCTGGCATTTTTGTCCAAATGAAACCCTAAATCAATATCTCTTGAACCTAAATATTCTTTCCCAACATTTTTTTTATAGTTGTCGTTTACTGTGAGGTAAACTGCCCAGCCACCCAAAATGCAAATAGGTTCCTGCAAAACAGAAACGACTTTTTGGAGATACTCGTAGGATGTTTGAGTCTCTATTTTAAGATACATTTATTTTGCCTCTATTTTTTTCCCAAGTTTTTTCAACAGCATTTCTCCTGCTTCTTTTGCAGGACCGTCTTCTACAAACAAGTCTGATATCAGCTGAGGCGTGTTTACTATCCAACTTTTATATTTTTTATTCTCACTGTTAACTTGCTTTTTGTTAAAAAGCTCTTCGTATTCAGAAATGATTAATCTAACGTTTCCGCCTCCACATAATCCTATTTTGCTCATCTTTTCATGCCAAGCTTCAAAATTTTCTTTCTTTACATAGATGTCGGTTCTGTGCAAAAACAAATGTTTTTGCAGGATATTCTCTGCAACATAGGTTGTGAATGCATAATCCATTCCACTGCTTTTGACTGATTCGATTAGTTTTGAAGAATCATTTATCGAATAGGTTTTGTAAATTTGTTTCTTGGGTCTTTTCTCATGGAACAATTCAAATAGGGCCTTAGCATTTTTTACTTTAATCTCTTTAACAATTTTTTTGTTTTCGAGAAGCTTAAAATATTTTAGTACCCAAGTAGGGCTACATCCGGCTTTTTTGGCTAAAGCATACTTGCTTTTAGGAACATAATCTGCATCCAATAGTAATGCGAGAAGTTTCTTAGTTTTAGTTTTAACCATGCTATAACACTAGTATATAACTAACACAAGTAGTATATAAATATAAGTTATATATAACAAAGTCGTGTCATTTATAAATATAAGTTATATAAAAAATATATGAACTTAACCAATCTAAAAGGTGTTTAATAGAATTTGTCTAATGTTTCTTGCTTTTTTTGAAGCCCTTTGATTCGCGCTTTTTCTTCGCTCGATGGCAGTAATTCAAAGTCGATTTTTGCGAACTCCAAACCCAAACTTTCGAGGTGCTCTTTAGCGTTTTTCCTTATGTCCGGGGCGAGGAGTATTCCTCTTGTTTGAATTCCCTTCATTTTCTCCACTTGGCTCATATAACGTTTCAACTGTGTCACGCTTGCATAGTCTGCCTGCCGTCTCTTCAATTCTATTACTACATAGTTTCCGTTTGAATCTTCAGCTATGATGTCTGCTATTCCTTTTCTGAATTTTTCCTGCTGGTTAACAGGTTTTAACCCGGGCTCTATCATCGAGAGGTCTTGCATGAGAAGCTCGTTCAAATCCCTTTCTGAGCCAGTTAACCGAAGGTCATTCGTGATTTCCATGCCGTATGTTTGAACGTCATGAATCTTGTCAAACACCACTGTGAGCTTTTCTCTCGGCTTTACGCGCCTTGCTTTGAGCACAACATTGTTTTCCTGTTCTTCTATTGCAATGCGCGTGTTCATCATGTAATTCGTGGGCCTGACAAGCCTGTTCTGGTGAATGCTAATAGAGTTGTCACCCTTAATCATGATGAGCCTTTTTCCTTTCGGGAGCTTGCTCGCGGCCCTGCCGAGATAGTCCACGTTGCACACGCCAAAAATAGTTACAAGCTCTTTTTTTGAGATTCCGTCCTTGATTTTGCCTATGGCTATAGCCTGCTCCATGACCCCTTTTAAGAAGAAACAAAAAGCGCAAACATGAAAAAATTCTATTTATTCTTCTTCATGAGTGCCCGGATGATGTCATCGTAAGTTTCCCCTTTCTTCCCAAGAGCTTTCAGCTTCTCCCGCGTCTCAGAACTCAACTGGATTGTAGTAACTCCTTTCCTGTAAGGCATAGCCACTATATAATGCTGTAGGTGTTAATAAATGTTGCTGTTTTTCTTCGTGTCATTGCTCAAAAGTTTATAGTCTTCCAAATCATCAAAAAGCTTTTTAAATCTGATTTGTTGTTCTGTGGTGGGCGAATGTGCCTTAAACAAGTCAAACCAGTGGACTATGGAGGAAGGCCTGCGTTTAATAGCTTTCTTCAAGTCTTCTGTTCCAATTTTTCTCTCAACACTATTTTGCAGGAAATCATTCCATACAAAAGAAGCAGCGTCCCTGCACAATTGGGAAATATCGCTGCAGGAATAAAAATTTGTATTGTTTACACAATAATTCAAATCAATCTTTTCGCATGGTAAGTCATTCAAATAAAATTTAAACAATTCTTTGCGCTGGTTTTGATTAGGTGGGCCCATATAAAACAGGTGGCTGAATCGTCCAGTTCTGAGTAATGCTGGGTCAATACTCCAGGGATAGTTGGTTGCTCCTATGACGAGAATTTCCTCGTTTTTTTTGTTTCCACCCATCTCAGACAAAAACAGCGAAGTTGCCATCGAAAGTCTTGAATCATTGCTTCTCATCTGACCAAAGTATTCAAATTCATCAAAAAACAGGATTGAAGGTGCTGACTTTCTTGCTATTGTGAAAAGACCGTGCAGCATTTCGGTTGCATTGCACCGTGTTTTTTCCAAGTCGGCAGCAGAACGGTATATGAGCAAACTATTCGATTCATTCGCAAGAGCTAATCCTACCATAGTCTTTCCACAACCTGGCGGGCCATAAAACATGATACCATCTTCAACCTCTTGCCTTAATTCTCTTGCTTTTTCCCTAAACTGCCTAGGTTTTACAAACCGGTTTACCAGAAAGCGTTTTAGTTCATCAATTCCTGTAAGAGAATCAAACGAAACCTGTTTCCCGCCATGGTCACCCAAAAAAACCTTAAGTGCTTCAACAAAAACAGGCAGTGGTTGATTCTTAAACGGCTTAAGGTTATTAGCCAATTCATGCAATTTGTTTGTTTTCAACCACTTTTCAAACTCGCCATTACTCTTGAGCAGAGCTATGCTCGCTTCTAACTCATAACACGATCCCGCGAGCCCAATAAGTTGCTCAACAGATTTGACTTCACAAAACTTGTTTGTTTTTGTCACGTTCCTCAAGGTCAAAGCAGTTTCATCCATACCTAAAACCGTTGTCACAAAATATATTTAAATGTATCATAAAAACGATACACTGCTCACTTTAGGTTAACTATTTAAATTTTCTGGATTACTTGTAGTGATAGTGGTACAAATGAGGTTTAATAATTTCAATCAAATAAGTAAAGTGCAGGAGGTGGTTTGGATTTGCCCCGCGTTCTAATAACAACAACATATTCTACAAATTCCATCGTGCTACTTGTAACAAAGCTTGGCATTGAAAGACTTTACCTGCTTATGGATAAAAAACCCGACAAAACCCAGAAAAAAGCAGCAAAAACAATTGAAGCAAGCTTTGGAAAAGCCATTAAAGTAAAGCGAAAAAGAGTAGGGCTCTACGATGTTGTTGGCATTGCAAAGGAATGTGTAATCTTAATTGATGACATTCCAGATAAAGATGAACTATACTTGAACGTTACCCCTGGCAGAAAAACTCAATCAATGGGTTTGCTTCTGGGTTCATACGCGCGTTCCAATCGGGTGAAAAAAGCATTATATTGTATTGAAGAAACAAATCAAATTCTTGACCTGCCTGTTCTATCATTTAATTTAAACAAAAGCCAGCTTAAAATCCTTAAAAACATTGAAGAAAGCAAAAACCTCAGCAAGTTCGCAGAACACCTAAAGATAAGCAGAGCAATGTTGTACAGGCACATAAAAGAATTAAGGGTGAGGGGCCTGATAGAAGAAAACAAGGAAAACGAGCTGCTACTGACCGATGCGGGAAGAATAGCCAGATTGTAAAAACACACGGGAAAAAGCATGAAAAAGGCGGATTTGAAATTAGTTGGAAAAAATAAGAAGAAACATTAAATAAAAACAAGGTCGGAGTCGCAAATGAGCCATAGTGAAAGATGCAAGGAATGCAAAAAGAGAATATACGATTTGCTCAGTGTTATTTTTGGCGAAGTTAAGAAAGAACATTCCCTTAATTTGCCCGCAAAAATAAGTGCTTTTGAATCCAACAAATTTTATTCAGATTTAAAAAAAATCTTTGATTTGCTTGAAACTAATCGGGAGTATGACAATTTTGTTCGCGCTAAAAAACTTTCTACAGTTGACTTTTTTGCTGTTGAGCACAAGCTCATAGTGGAATTTGATGAATCACAGCATTTTACTAAACAAAGAGATATTGCATTAAATGCATATCCTGAACACTTAAAACTGGGATTTGATAAAGAAAAATGGCTTAGTTTATGCAAATCAATTCATAAAAAAGACAATGATCCTCCCTTTAGAGATGAACAAAGAGCCTGGTATGATACTCTCAAAGATTTTGCGCCGGCTCTCTTGGGCTTAAAACCTACTGTGCGATTATTTGCCAAAGATTATGTCTGGTGTGAATTAGATCAAAAAAAAACCGAGGATGTTGAAAAATTCAAAAACTTGCTGGGGGAAAACTAAATGAAATGTTCTGTTGTATCATTTATCACAAAATCTAGTTCCAAAAAATCCAAAACTAATTTCATTTCTAAAAATAACACGCGGCTTATGACAGAAATATTGAACAATGTATTTGATGTGGATTTAATCTTATTTTCTGGATGGACTCTGTCCAACAGAAAAGAACTTGATTCTGTTTTAACAAACAACAAAAATAAACACACAACATATATCTTTGAAGTGGGAGACGGACACAGAAACAAAGATAATCCTAAGTCAGATGTCGGATTCTATGTGGCAAAAGGAAAAAAACTAATTAAAAAGAAAATAAAACAGGTTTTCACAAGCAGTAAAGATATTCACTCTCTCAAAACAACAATTCCAGAATATTTAGACAAACTTGAATCGGAGCGATTTTTCAAAGTCAACAACAAAAAAGTCCGCCTAATTATTTGCGGAGAAAACAATATTCTAAAGAACAAACAGAAACAAGGAAACAGGGTTTCACTTAGAAGCAGTGAAACAGAATTAAATAAAAAATTTGACTCAATTTTGAAAAATACCAACATTTTCCTAAACCCAGCACACACTCCAATGGGCAATTTAGGCAAAATGAAAAAAAGATGGGAATATCTAAGCAAAAACCAGCGTGCTCTGCTGTTTGTTACTAATGAATCAACTAAACAAGGAATCCACAAACCAAATTTTCACAAACTATCTTTACAATATTTATTTGTAAATGGAAAAGAAACAAAATCCGCAGAAGAAATCAAAGAAAGATATAAAATCTCAACAATCAACATCTGAAAAAATCCAAAAAGACATAGAAACCAATATTATAAAATGGCCCCTGCTTTTATTGCTCAACTATTTGTAAAAAGCAAAATTATACTCTTTCTTCGGCTCCAGCTCCTTAACATAGATGTTAAGCTGATTTATAACCTGTTTTACTTCCCGCAATTCACTGACCCTGATTTTGTTTTTGATGTCAAAAAGTTTGGTTTGCTTTTCAGTGAACTTTATCACATACTCTTTTTCGCTGGCTGGGGGTTCGCTGTTGAGTATTTTGTCGAATTCCCCGGGCCTCTTTTCAAGCTCTGCAACCTTCCTGTTCACAAGCCGCTCAAAAGTCCTGGAAGGAGACTTCACATGATAGTTAATCGGGTTGGTGTTCGTGCTTAGCACAATCTTTTCCTGAATCAAGTCCTTCAAAACAGAATAAATCTTGTTGTGTGAAATCCCTGGTTTTAGAAACTCCATATTTTTGCCAGATCCTTTCTGTCTGTAACCCCACCTTGAACCGCCTCCAGTGCTTTTTGGTAAACAACTTTGTTCTTGCTTTGGGTTTCCAAAGCCTTTTGCAGCAAGTCCAGAGTATTTTTGTCCCCTATTTGGCACAACGCCAATGTAGCATACCATTGAATTGAAGTATCTTTGTCATCAAGCAATCCAACCAGCTTTTCGACAACTTCACCGTGTTTTAGTTTCCCTAAAACCAAAATTGAATGCATTCTTTCCCAAAACTCGGTTGCATCTAAATTTGAAACCAGTTTCTGCTGTAATTTATCTAAATCAAAACCGTGTTTTTTTAATAACCGTTGGTTAACCTGTTCATGGTTTTTTAAGGCAATGAATGCATCGCCGCCAACAACAGGGTTTTGGTGCCCTAAAAAGGATTCAGCTATAAACGCCCGCTCTTTTGAAGAGCTTTCCTGCAACCCTAATAGAAAGTGGACAATATTATGTTCGTCCGTTTCTTTCATCACTCTATTAACTAAAAATTCGTTAAGCCCTGGGTCAGATATCCCTCCCGCAACCCAGTACATTCTTCTTTTCAGGTCTGGATCGGTTCCTTTTTCTATTTCTTGCATGACTAACGCAGTTGCTTTTGAGCCAATGCGGTTAATTATATCCACAGCATACCAAACATTTGTCAAATTTCTCTCGCCAACGGTTTTAATTAGTTTCTTCACGTTCATTTCGAAGGTTTTTTTATCTATTGATTTCGCGGTTATAATGCACTCTCCAGCAACAAATCGGTTGTGCCCCGAGAGAAGGTTTACAAGCTCTGTCGAATCCTCCAACAGTCCGGAAAGAAACTTTAATGGTTCTAGGAACGGTTTCTTTCCAGCGATGCCTCCTATTGTTCTTTTGTTAATCTTTTGGCCGTCATTGAAAAGGCTGAATAATTCTTTTGCTGCAAAAAATTCTTGGAAGCTGTGGTGCCGAAAGTAGCATTTTGTGCCTTCCAGCTGAATTATGTTACTTCTGATTGCGGCGTCAACGATTTTGTTTTCGATTTCCTTATCCAACCCCATTTGTTTGCAGTTTTTTCTCATTGTCTTAAGGAATTCTTCTATCGAGATATGGGTTCCTTTGGTTATTGTCTGAAAAGCCAGTTTTGACAGTGCTTCTTCCAAGTCTAGTGCGATTAGTTCCAGTTTTTTGATATTTTTTGATTCCCAGCCATATATTGTGTTGGTGAAATACTCTTGGTACATTTTTGTTTTGTTATGGAACAGGTTTTTGCTGGAATTATAAATATTCACTGTCATATCCAGTATTAACGGGTTTTTGCAGAGCTCGAATATTTTGTTGTCTTGGGCTATTTGCTCAAACAAATTTTTTAAGCCTCTCTTAAGGAGGTATTTTTTAATCTGGTTTTCTGTGAATGGGCAAAGCATGAATGTGGTGGCAGATAAACTTGATTTAGGGTCCGCGTTTGTCCTGCAAGCGATTACAAACTGGTTTTTTGAATAGTTTTTGTTGGAGCCGAAGTGATTTATCTGGTTTATTATAAACTCCGCTTTGTCAAGAGCACGCTTTTCAGCATATAGTTCGCCAGTTATCTCATTCAAGCCGTCAAACAGAAAAACAAAAGCCCCTTTTTTGAGGTTCTCGTCGATAAAACCAGTGCTTATTCGCTCTCCCGACACCTCAAAGATTTTTTGCTGGATTATTTCATCCAAGTCACATTCATTGAAATTCGCCAAATTGAATAATACTGGTATCTTGCTTGAGTCGCATGCCTTGAGCCCTATCTGGGTTAAAGTGGTTGTTTTTCCCGCGCCCGAAGGCCCCAGCAAAAGCGAGGTTCCGCCTGTTTTGAGAACTTGTTTTACTGCAGAACCCGATTTGCCAACCTCAATTCGCTGGCCTGATTCACCAAGCTCTGTTCTGACACAATCCAGCTTTGGAAAGCCTCTAACCCTTGTCCTAAGCAGGGATGCTATGCTTTGCCTGTACTTTTTAAAATATTTCAAATCAGCCTTTTCTTCAGCCTCTGGCTTTTTCTTGGCTACACCACACTTGTTATAATCTTTCTTAATTTCATCGCTAAAATTTTTGAGTGCGTCCAACCACTCTATACTAAGTCGATAATTTTTTCCGTCTTTTTCCAGCACTTTTCTCTTTGTTAATAACCTTAGCTGCTTGTGTATTGCTTGGTAAGTGCAGTTAATCGCATAAATCTTCTTTATCCTATAATGCACCTTTTTTGCCGACAAGGGCCATTCCTTGCTTAAAATGTTTATGATGAGATTCTTTGTTGATTCGCTGTCAGTATTCATTTCAGGCAGCATAATGTTAATTGCCATAATTAACTATGCGACAGAAACCCTTTAAAAAATAAACTTTTTGGTTTAACTTTCTTTAATTGTCTTTTAGTTAAAACATTCTTTTATCTTCTCCTTCACTTCTGCCCTCGTCAGCGCCTTCCCGTGCTTTTCATAATCTTTCTTCATTCCTGCGTCAGTCACAACAAAATACCATTCCCTGAAATGATTCTGCTGCTTTAAGTGGTTGTTTCTTGTAACCTTTTCCTCCAAACCAGAAGGGTTCTTCTCGCTCCTGAGATTGGAAAGAATGCATTGGAACTCCTTGAAAACTATGGTCTTGAATTTGCACGCTTTGAGTTTGAAATAGGAAATTCAAGTTCCGCAATTAAGGGTGTTCATAAAAAGCAGGCAACGATTGACAGTTTTTTCCAAGACTAGACTTTTAGATTTCAAGCATGCTCTCAATTGCTTTCTTTGCTAGACTTTTAGATTTCAAGCATGCTCTCAATTGCTTTCTTTGCAAGAGCAGTTGTTTCTTTGGAAATCTTGACTTCATTTTTTTCTTCTTTCAATGCCTCTAAAACATTCTCTGAATTAATTTTTTTCATTGCTCCGCAAACTGCATTTTCAGAGGCTGCATAGAATTTTTTAGTAGGGTTTTCCTTTTTCAGCCTGTGAAGCATTTCTTTCTCTGTTGCGATGATAAATTCGTTTGCAGATTCTTCTTTTGCCACTCTCAACATTCCGCTTGTGCTTTCAATTCTGTTTGCTAGCTCTTGCACTTCTGGATTGCATTCTGGATGCGCCAGCACAAGTGCGTCTGGATGCTTATTTTTTTGTTCGATTATTTCTTCTCCCATTATTTTTCTGTGAGCATAACAGTATCCGCTTGCAGGAATATCTATAATCTTTTTACTGCTTCTCTGGTTTACAAACCAGCCTAGGTTTTTGTCTGGTCCAAAGATTACTTCTTCTGAATCCATTGCTTCAACAATTTTCGGAGCGTTTGCAGAAGTGCAGCAGGCATCAGCCAAGGCTTTGCAATCCGCAGAAGTGTTTACATAAAGAACTACTTTTGCTTTTGAATGCTCTTCTTTTGCCTTTACTATTTCCTCTGCTTTTAGCTGAGCTGCCATGGGACATTTTGCATCAAGGCTTGGCAGAAGAACTTTCTTGTCTGGATTCAGAATAGCTGCTGTTTCTGCCATAAAGTCAACCCCGCAAAGCACGATAATTTCTGCATCAACAGTGCTTGCTTTTTTTGCCAGCTCTAGACTGTCTCCGAGAAAATCAGCAATTTCCTGCACTTCAGGCAATTGATAGTTGTGTGCAAGAATAACTGCATTTTTTTCTTGCTTAAGCTTTAAAATTTCAGCATTCAAAGAATCATTCATTTTTACACCTTTTTTCAAAATCAAAACAGGTTATGGGTAATTTTTTCTCAAAAAACATTGTTTTTTAATTTTTCTTATTAGTATTTTTCTTATGAAAGTAGTTAAAAAAGTTGGTTTTGTTGGGCGGTCTGATAATATTCTTGCTCTTGAGACAGCAAAGCTTGCTTTAAGGGCTTTTTCCAGTTCAAAAACAAAGGTTGTGGTTGCTTCTGAGTTCTTTAGGCATTCTTCTAATTCTCCTCTTGCAAAATTGTCTGCTGACATCATTCTTGCTTTCGGTGGTGATGGAACAATTCTTCATGTTTTTCGGGAACGTGGCAAGGACAAAACACCTGTTCTTGGAATAAATTGCGGAGAACGAGGTTTTCTTACTGCAGTTTCTTACAAAGATGTTTGTGGAGCAATCACTAACATTGTTTCAGGAGATTTTCATATTGAGGAAAGATCCAGAATAGAGTGCATTGCTGATGGAGAACAGCTCCCCCTTGCTTTGAATGAGGCAGTTATTGCTCCTGAAAAAAGCGCTGTTGTAATGAATTTTGAAATCACTGTTGGCAAAGAAAAACTTTTTTCTGATTCAAGCGATGCTCTTTTGGTGAGCACTCCTACGGGAAGCACTGGTTATAGTTTTTCTGCAGAAGGGCCAAGAATCCTTTCCGGTGCAAAGGTTTTGCTTATTTCTTCATTGCATTCTCTTCAGCGTCATAACAAGGTTGTTGTTCCTGATTCCAAAACAATCAAAATAACAAATATGAAAAGCAAATTTCCCTGCGAGGTTGTTTTGGACGGGCAGTTCAGGAGAAAGGTTTCTGAAAAAGTTGAACTAAAAAAATCCTTGTTTTCTGCATTCACTATTGTTTTTTCTTTGACGAAAAAGGACAATGCAAAGGAAGTTTTGAAGGAACTTCCCTCTCTCACTCCCTCTGCTAAACTATTGTTAAGCATTCTTTCTGAAACTCCATTAACTTCAACACAGCTTGCTGAAAAATCTGTCCTGTCCCGCAAAACAGTTTACAATGCATTGGATATTTTGATTGCAAAAAAACTAGTTAAGAAAAGGTCTTTTTCTGGAGACAAAAGAAAATCTCATTATTCCATTGCCTGCTTAAAATAATAATGTCTTCTGAATTTTTTATCTTTTTTTGGAAAGTCTTCTCTGTAATGACTTCCCCTTGATTCTTCTCTTCTAATGCATTGCTTCACAATAAGCTCTGCCAGAGTAAGTGAGTTAATCATCTCAAGTTCTTCAATGCTGTGGGCTTTTTTGAAAATAGACTCGTTTTCTTTTATCCATCCGAGAGCTGAATTTAATCCTGTTTCAGTTCTGATAATTCCGCATTTCTCCCAGAGAATGTTTTTAATTTTTGGAATTGTTCCACTCTCTGGTTTGTTTTTTTTGTTTTTTGCTGATTTTGCTGAAAATCTTCCGCCTCTGTGTTTTTCTTTAGCAATCTTTTCGCCGCACAAGGCTCCGAAAGAAATTGCTTCTGCCAGAGAGTTGGAAGCAAGTCTGTTTCCTCCGTGAAGTCCGGTGCAGCTTACTTCTCCAATAGCATAAATTCCTGAAATATTTGTTTTTCCGAAATGATTTGCTGTGATTCCCCCAACTGAATAGTGTGCTGCTGGTTCAACAGGAACAAGGTCTTGTTCAATGTTGATGTTTTGTGTCTCAAATTCTTTTGATATTGTTGGAAAACGTTTTCTAAATTTTTCAGAATCAAGATTTCTGCAGTCCAGAAAAACCTTGTTTCCTGCATTCATTTCTTCAAATATTTTTCTGCTAACTATGTCTCGTGTAGCAAGTTCTTTTCCTTTTATTTTTTTCATAAATCTCTGCATCTTGTCATTCAAGAGAATTGCTCCTTCTCCTCTTACACTCTCGCTGATAAGAAAGTTTCTTCCAATTCTTGAGGGGAGTGAAGTTGGATGAAACTGTTCAAACTCAACGTCTGCTATTTCAAGACCTGCTCTAAGAGCAGCTGCAAGCCCCCCGCCTTTTGTTCCAGGCGGATTTGTTGTCTTTGAAAAAAGCGAAGAAAAACCTCCTGTTGCCAGTACAATTGCATTTCCTGAATAAATTTTTTCCTCTTGTTCGGATAACACAAGTCCGCCTACGCGTTCTCCTTCAAGCAGTATTTCTGCAAGAAAACCATTCAAAAAGTTAACGCCTTCATCGTTGGCGAGCATTGTCATGAATTCAGTTACTCCTTTTCCTGTGTCGTCTCCGTTAATATGCAGAATTCTGTTTTCTGAATGTCCTCCTTCAAGCCCTAAATCAATCTTTCCTTCTTCATTTAAGTCAAAGTTTAATCCAAGTTCTATTAGTTCATCAATTCTCTTTCTGATTTCCTGGGAGAAAATCTTTGCAGTTTTTTTTCCGACAATTCCGTTTCCTGATTTGAGCGTATCCTTATAATGCTTTATTGGAGAATCTGTTTCAGAAAAACTACATGCGATGCCTCCTTGTGCCAGACCCGAGTTTGACTCACTTGAATTTGGGGAAATAACTGCAACTGATTTGTTTTTATTGGATTTTGCAGCATAGAATGCAGCAGTCACTCCCGCTAGCCCGCTTCCGAAAATTATTGTGTCAAAGCGTTCTCTTGGAATTTTTTCTGAGTCAAAAGTCAATGAATATTTCATAAATTATTAATCTCGCGAAAGCTTTAAATACTTCAATTCCAGAATACTTCCATGAACGAGAATTCTTTAATGGTTGTTGCAGGTCTTGTTGCAATAGTGCTTGTTTGGAATGCATTCATTTCAATGAATCAGGCAGCTGACTCTGCTGCTCTTTCAAATCTTGAGCTTGAAAGCTGTGCTGCGAGACATTCATCTGCAATAGATTCAATTGGGGAAACAATTCAGCAGGTTGCTTTCTCTCCTGGACTCGAGCTTTCAACTCATTATTCTGTTTCTTCAGTTACTTATCCTTGCAGTGAAGAAGCAATGAAAAATCCAGAAATAAAAATTTCTCAGGAGTCAGAGTTATCCTGCATTAAGAATGCGCCCTCACCCAACTGCTTTTCAATAACATTTTCTACTGACTCGTTTTCAATCAAGCGTTTTTATTCGCTTGGAAACGCGAGCTTTTCTTCCGCGACTGAGTGCATTGGCAAGACAGGATTTTATCCAGTGGGAACAAATGGATTTGGTTTTGGAGATTTTAGGATATCAAATTCTTTAGAAAAAGTTTGTATCTACAAGGTTGAATAATTCGCAGAGATTTGTTGGCTATTAGTTTTGAGATTTAGTTTTGAGATTTAGTTTTGAGATTAATATTTTTTAATTCTAACAGTGCTATCTGCTAATTTCAACAAGTTCTCTTGGAGCCTGACTTAAAGCCTTTGCTTTCTTGTTCTTTATTGCAAGGTCATCTTCAATTCTTATTCCTCCAAATCTTCCATAGGCTGCTGGTTCCATGGTAAACACCATATTGTTCATTATTATTTCTTTGCAGTCTTTCAAAAATCCGTTTGGAAAATCATGGACTTCAATTCCAAGCCCGTGTCCCAGTCCGTGCACAAGGCAATGTCCTGTTTTTTGCTTTAAGCTGGTGTCTGCTTTTTCAAATATTTCTCCGCATCGCGTTCCGCCGATCATGAGTTTTTCTGCTTCAGTTTTTGTTTCAAAAACTCCTTGGTAAAGCATTTTGTCTTTTTTTGAAGCTTTTCCCACATAAAATGTTCTGCTAAGATCGGAACAATAATTGTTCATTCTAATTCCAAAGTCCACAAGCAAAAATCCTTTCTCTATTTTTTTATCTGATGTTATGTGGTGTGGAGTTTTTCCTCTTTTTCCGGAAGCAACAATCGTTGGAAACGAAAGGCCCTGTGCTCCTGCTTTTAGTGCCCTGCAGTGCAATTCTGTCGCAAGCTCTTTTTCAGTCATTCCCTTTTTTAGAATCTTTGGAATTTTGTCAAGAATTTTTTCTGTTTCTCCAACTGCTTTTGAGATTAATCTTATTTCCTTGTCTGACTTGATTGATCTCACGGTTCCGATTTCTTCTTCTGCTCCAATCCATTTCTTTTCTTTCACAATCTTCTTTAGCGAGTCAATTGTTCTCTTGCTAATCCAGTTTGAATTAAGTCCAATTCTTTTTCCCTGCAGTTCTCTTGACAGTTTTTTCTTAATGTCTTCTTTTGAATCATACTGAATTCCTCTGACTTTTTTATTTGAAGAAATATTTCCTTTTTCAAGACTGCTTGAAAGAATTGCTGGTTTCTCTTTTTTTTTAAGAATAAGAATGCTTCCTTCACTCTGTCCAAATTCTATTCCTGAAAAATAATAGAATGCAGGATCTGGGGCTTTAAGAAGAACAGCGTACAGATTTTTTTGGGAAAAAATTGTTTCCTGCTTCAAGCAACAAACCTTCCTTTCTTTATAACCCATTGCTCTTTTCCTTTTTCGTCAATGCCGTAAATGTCAAGTTCTTGTCTCGGAGAATTAATTACAAAATCCCAGTGATAAAGTGTTTCTCTTCCCGGCTCGTATCCTGAACCAAGAGCTATATGAATCATTTTTGCAATTTTTTCATTTTCAATCAGGTATCTGCCAAGTTTTGCTTTTGGGTTAGTGTTTATTGCAAACTCTCCAACACCCTCAAAGTTTCTTTTGTAAGAATCAATTATTTTTTTTGGAATACTTTTATGTTTTTCATATTCTTTGATTAGTTTTTTTGAATCATTCTTTTTTTGATTCATTTTTTTAATGATTTCTTTTGGTCCTGATTTAATCTTGTATTTCATTCCATTAAATTCTACAACCAATGGATTTGATTCAGGAATAGTGTGGCTTCCGCTGATTGAAATTACTACATCTCCAATCACGGTTCCCTGTATTGGGCCTGGTGTAAGAAATGCTTCTCCTCCTGGAAAGTTGCCATACATTCCAGCTTTGATTCCTTGGCTTTTCATATTAGGGTTAAGCTTGTGTCTTACGTCAGAGTCACTTTTTAAAACATAAAGAATTTTTCTAAGGTCAATTTTCAGGTCAGTTTGTCCTCCTTTAACCTGCTTTCCTTTCACAAAAAGATATTTGCTTTTTTCAACGACTTTTTTTATCGCTTCATTTCTCGCTCTCATTTCTACATAATCTATGTTGCATGTTCTTACAAAATTCTCTATCGGCAGAGTCTCTGTTATCGCATATCTTGTTTTTGGCATTCTGTCATCAATCCTTGTTTGGTCCAACCAGCTTGGTTTCAAGAACATGGTTCCTGGACTTTGCCATCTTGTTTTTCCATTTGGTGAGGGATATCCAATTGTTGTTCCAAAGAAATGTTTTCCCCCATATCCTGTTCCATGGATTCCAAATCCTGCATCGCTTGACTTTAGCTGTGATGAATAAACATATTTTGATAATTTTTTAAATTTCTTAAACACTCCTTCCTTTGATTCTTTTGATTGTTCGCAACCGCTTAGGCTTGTTATCAAATCATCTACTCTGTTCATAGGGTCTGTTTGCCTTTTCTTGTTTGTGGATGATCCCACTGAAACTGTTTTGCATTTTCTTTGAGCAGTCTCTGCCATTGCATTTGCTATTACAAAGTTGTCCAAATAGTCTTCAAGCGGAAGCTCCATGTCTTTTGATGCAGGCACTAGTTCAAAGCCAAGAGAGCATCTTTCAGTCTTTTTCAGAGCATAACCTTGTTTCCAAATCTGGTTAGCTGTTTCTACAAGAGCCTTCCATTTTCTTTTTCTTAACCATCTGTCCCTGTACTCGAGCTTGATTTCTGTTCCTTCAAAAACATTTTTTTTACTGTTTCCCTTTAACACAACTTCAGGTCTTTTGAAGAGTTTTTCAAAATCCTTGCTTTTTGTTTTCTTGTTTACTGCGTTAATGAATTCTTTCAGTTCCTTTATCCCTTTCTTTTTTGAATTATTTTTATTTTTAATTTCTTCAAACAATGTCCAGCATTTTTCTGCTGAAATAAGTCCCTTGCTCTTTTCTTTTGTCACAAACACGCTCACATCTGCTCCTAAATCATGCAGTGCTCTGCTTAATGGTGCAAGAGAGTAAAATCCATGCCAGTCCCCAAGTTTAAGTTCTATTACAAACAGTTTGTTCTTTGGATTGTGGGTCTTAATTTCTTTTTTATAACTGTTTACTGACTTGTTAAAGCAGGCTATTTTGTGCACCATTTTATCCCCTTTGTTATTGCTTTTTTTTAAGCATTGGAAGTCCTGTTCTGCTGTTTTCTACTATTTCATAACCTGCTGGCAAATCAATAGATTCATCTTCGCTTTTTGAAAAATAGAAAAGCTTGCCTCGCTGATGAAGAAAATAAGTAATTCCTTTGCTGTTTTTATGGCTGTAACCCATGGTATATCACTCTAAAAGAATAGGGCTTCAAATTAATAAATCTATTGCATCATTTTATGTTGTGGTGTTATGAATTCAGCAAAAGCAATTACACAGTTCAAAAAATTCATCAAATCCATCTCTTCAAAGAACAATACAGGCATTGTCTTCCATCGCGATACTGACGGGGTTTGCTCTGCAGCAATTGCTTTTCACTCAATCAAGAAGCTTTTTGGAAAGTCTCCAAAGTTTCTTTTCGATTATGATTACAATGATTCTGACGCCTTTGAAAAAATTCTCGCGCAGGTAAAAAAGAAGAACATTTCCCGCCTTCTAATCCTTGACATTGGAATAGACCAAAACACTGAATTCATTAAACAGCTTGAAAAGCATTGCAGAATAATTCACATTGATCATCACAAAATTTACAACAATCTCTCCAGCTCACGCACAACCTTCATCAAGGCTTCTTTTCTAACAACAATGGATCCAAGCAAGTATGTTACTTCCAAAATGTGCTTTGATCTTTTTTCAGCTGTTGCTGATGTTTCCGAACTTGACTGGGTTTCTTGCACTGGAATAATCGGTGACATGAACTATGACACCTGGCGTTCTTTTTTTGACGAAGTTATTGCTGAAAAGAATCTGAAACTCGGACAATTGGAAAAATCCGCGGAAATAATTAATGCTTGCTCTATTCTAGCTCCTGAAAAATTTGTTTCTCTCTGTCGCTTTTTGCAGAAAGCAAAGCATCCAACAGAATTAATCAAATCAGATTTCTCCCAATTTAGAATCCGACTTTATAGAACAAAAAATAGATTTGTTTCTTCTTTTTGGGAAAAAGCAGAACATTTCCCAAAGCAGTCTCTTCATTTTTATGAAATCAAATCAAAGCTCAAGATTAAGTCAACTGTTGTTGATGCAATCTCTCAGCTTTACCGTGACCAGACAATAATTGTTCTCCAGAGGGACGAAGAAATGCTTTCATTTTCAGCACGCAGACAGGATTTCAAAATAAAATGCAATTATCTTCTTGAACAGGCAGTTAAGGGAATTTCTGGTGGAAGAGCAGGAGGCCACATTCCTGCTGCGGCTGGCTCTGTTTCTGTTGATTTTGAAAAAGAATTAAAGGAAAACATAATCAAGATTGTTAAGTCAGGGAGTGCGCGCAATGTCTGAGAAGAACAATCTTGGAAATATGGTCAAATGCCGTGAATGCAACAAGACTTGCAATTTCAAAAAAGCAATCAAGATCGAGCTTGACAAACAAACCTACTGGTTTTGCTCTCTTGAATGCGCTGAAAAATACGAAAAAGCTCATTTTACTGATTTAGAGTGAGTGATCTAGAGTGGTTATTCTAAATTGCTTGTTTTAGAGTGAATTCTTTTCCAGCAACTGTGTCCAGTTTTCCTTCAGCCACTTATCCTGCTTTTTGAGTAGCTCTCCGAATCCAAATCTTTCAATCTCGCTGTCCACAACCCCGCCCTTGTGAGGATTCCTGAATTTCTGGGGGTGGTTTGAACCAAATCCATGGAAGTAATGCACTAGCTCGTGGAGGAGAGTAACATCAATCATCCACGCTGGCACGCTTGCATCCTTCATTAGTTCATTTACTTCAATAAGAGTTCCGTATTCTCCATAATCATCTATTGCTTTAATGTGCGCGAGCTTGCTCTTCCATTTCTTTCCCCATTTCACAATCAACAGGTTTGAAATTTCCTTTCCTGGAAAGTTTTCCCTCAACAAATTTGCTGCTTTTCTTGCAAGCATCTCGTCTTCAACGCTTTTTTCCAGTTCGTCAAGCTTCATACATAGTTTAAATGGTTTTTGAATTAAAAATCTATTGATATCATGGGTGAAAAATCTCACAAAGATCGCTTGTCCTGGGACGAGTATTTTATGGAAATAGCAAAGGTTGTAGCAAAGCGTGCAACTTGTCCGCGCAAACAGCTCGGGGCAGTTATTGTAAAGGATAAGAGGATAATTGCAACCGGCTATAATGGAAGCCCGCAAGGCCAACCTCATTGCACTGAAGAGGGTTGCATGATTGTTCCAACTATTAAAAGAGTAAATGGCAAAGAGGTTGCTGAAGATCACTGCGTTCGCACTCTTCACGCTGAACAGAATGCAATTACTCAGTGTTCCTTGCACGGTGCTTCTTCCAACGGCGCAACTCTCTACACTACAATGAATCCCTGCTGGATTTGTGCAAAAATGATTATTGCTGCTGGCATTAAACGAGTTGTTTATTTGGAAGGATACTTTCATGACGATGGTCTTGACAGCAAAGCTATTTCTCTTCTTGAATCAAGCAATGTTAAAGTGGAACAGCTGGGCAGTAACTAATCTATGTAGTGATTAGTCTAACCATGAAACAAGTTAAACCATGGTTATTTGATGCAGGCTTTTTTCCCTGTTTCTGATTCTTTCCAAAATTCCAGTGTATTCAAATAGTCTTTTTTTATTTTTTCAAGCACTTTGTTTGGAATTTTGTTCGTCATTCAATTGCACCAGCCAAGTCTATAACAAGATTTTTTTCAAAAAAAGGGCAGGAGCCATCCTAAAAAAAGGATGAATGCTAAGAGAGTTGGTTGAACACCCCTGCCCAAAAATTATTGACTGTGAAGTTAATAAAAACCTAACCGCTTAGCGATTTGCAGAACTTAAAAAAATCAATAAAGAGTGTCAAAGCACTTTTTTCCCTCTATTCCTTCGAGGAAAGAATATCTGTCATTAACATATTCTTTGAGTTTTTTCATGTCTTCTTCGTCCAAGTGCTTGAATCTTCTTTGAGTTTTTGTATATTCTTCAAGAGGTTTTGCTTTCTCTTTCTCAATTTTTTGAGTAAACTTCAGCACTCCATTGTCGATTTCGTACAATGGAAACACTCTTGTGTCAATTGCAAGCCTTGCGATTTCAAGAGCTGAATCAGAAGCGTGATACCAGCCTCTTGGGCATGGTGAGTAAACATGAACAAAGCTAACTCCGTCTCTTGTCAATGCTTCTTTTACCTTTCTATTAAGGTCTATAAGATTTGCTATTGAAGCTGTTGCAACATATCCTGAACCATGGGCTGCGACAATCAATGGCAGTGGCTTTTTAGGATCCATTTTTCCATGCACTTTTTTTCCTGCTGGCGCAGTGGTTGTTGAAGAGAATGGGAATGATGCTCCAGATCTCTGAATTCCAGTGTTCATGTAAGCTTCGTTGTCTGTGCAAACATATGTAAACTTGTGCCCTCGTTCTATTGCACCGCTTAATGCTCCAAATCCAATATCAAAAGTTGAACCGTCTCCGCCAACTACTAGGAGGTTTGTTTCATCTCTTTTTCCCTGCTTTTTTAGGGAGGCATCAATTCCTGATGCAACTGCTGAATTGTTTTCAAATGCTGCGTGAATCCAGGGGACCTTCCATGCAGTTTCCGGATAAGGTGTTGAAATAACTTCCATGCAACCTGTTGCACTAACAACAATAGTGTTTTCACCAGCAGCTTTTATCGTGTGTCTAATGCCCAGTGCTTCACCGCATCCTGCACAAGCTCTGTGTCCCGGAGCAAAGAGTTCTCTTTCTTCAAGGCCCATTATTTTTTTCACTTCTTTGCTCACAACAACCAGCCTCCTTTTTTCTTTCCTTCTTTTAATTCATTAAACACTTTTTCAAAATGCTGAATCTTAATGTCTTTGCCTCCAAGGCCGGCAACATAGCCGTTTACCTGAAGCCCTGTTTCGTACAGTGCACTTCTCAAGTCAGTGAACAATGGTCCTTCAAATCCAAGAGACACATGTCTGTCTATTACTGCCAGTGCTTTTAGTCCCTTGACTGCTTTTTGAATTCTTTCAGCTGGGAGAGGCCTCATGCACTTTAATCTGAGCACTCCTGCCTTGATTCCTTTTTCTCTTAATTCATCAACTGCATCCTTTGCTGTTCCGCAAAGCGTACCCATTCCAATGACTGCATATTCTGCGTCTTCCATTTTGTATTCTTCAACTAAGCCGTCTCCGTATTCTCTTCCGAAAGCTTTTCCAAACTCTTTTGCAACTTCTTGTACAACTGGCTCTGCTTCGAACATTGCTGCCTGCTGTTGTTCTTTGAATTCCATATAATCGCTTGGGAATCCAATTGGTCCAAAAGTTTTTGGATTCTTTAAGTCAAGAAAGTCCTCTGCTTTGTATTCTGGCAAAAACTTGTCTACTTTGCCCTGGTCTGGAATTTCAACTGGCTCGTAAACATGGCTTAGTGAAAAACCGTCAAGGTTAACCATCACCGGCAGCATAACTTTCTTGTTTTCTGAAATTTTATAAGCTTGAATTACAGTGTCAAGAGCTTCCTGACTGCTCTCTACCCATAACTGAATCCAGCCCTGGTCTCTTGCTGAAACAGAATCAGAGTGATCATTCCAAATATTTATTGGAGCTGAGAGCGCACGGTTTGCAACAGCCATCACTCCTGGCAGTCTCATTCCGCTCATGATTGGAAGAATTTCATACATTAATGCAAGTCCCTGTGAAGCAGTTGCAGTAAAAGTTCTTGAACCAGCTGCAACACTTCCCACCATTGCACTTAATGCAGAATGCTCGCTTTCAACATGAATCATTTCTGCGTCCATTTCTCCATTGTTAATAAATTCAGCTAAATGTTCTACAATGTGAGTCTGTGGAGTAATTGGGTACATTGGAATAACTTCCGGTCTTGAAAGCCTTGCACCCCAGGCAACTGAAACACTTGCTTCTGTTACAGTTGCTTTTTTGATATCAATGTTCACCACATAAAACACCTACTTTTCTTCAAGCTCCATCTTAATGCATTTTTTTGGACATTCTTTTGCGCAAATTCCACATCCCTTGCAGTAGTCAAGGTCAACTTCAAAGAACCCATCCTTGTTCTGCTTGTAAGCTGCTTCTGGACAGACTGCCCAGCACTTTCCGCACTTAATGCATTCTTCGTAATTTGTCACAGGTTTAAATGTTTTCCAGCCACCAGTCTTTGTTTCAACTGTTGAACCTGGCTTGTCGATTACTGCTCCCTGACTTAACTTCTTTGCCTTTTCGCTGAGTTCGTGATTCATTTCAAATCCTCCGCTAGTGCAAAGACCTTGTCAAGAGCCTTGTTGTTAAGTTCTGCAAGTTTTCCCATTCTTTCTTCAACAGCTTTTTTGAGTGAATCAATTGATGTTTCGCCTGTTAAAGATGCAAATGCTCCGAGAGCAGCAATATTCACAAATGGCTTCCCCATTATGTCAAGTGCAATTTTTGTAATATCAATAGAGTAAGCTTTTGCTCCCTTTAATCCAAGTTCTTCAGGAGTCTTTGTTGAATTAGCTATAATCAATCCGTCTTCGCTGATTCCTTTTGTAACGTCAATTACTCCAATTAGAGACGTGTCCAGAACAATTACATAGCCTGGATTGTAAACCTGCTGTCTTCTGTTGATAAATTCTTCTGAAATTCTTGTATAAGCTTCAACTGGAGCTCCGCTTCTCTCAACACCAAAAGTTGGAAAAGACTGGGTAAATTTGCCGTCCTTTGAAGCAGCAATTGCAAGAATCTGTGCAGAGGTTACAGCTCCTTGTCCGCCTCTTCCATGAATTCGCACTTCCTTTAGTCCCATTTGCTCACCAGTAAATCACTTATCACTAAAAAGATATTAATAATAGATTTGGAAACCTTTAAAAATCTCTCTTAGTTTTTCAGGTCTCAAACATCTGCTCTGCCTTTTATTTACTCAATCGGAAAAGGCACGTTTTCTTCCTTGATAATATTCAAGACAAGCGAAGTATTTGTTCTTTCCACGTGCTTTTCTGCCATTAACTTTTTTACAAATCCATTAAGCTCTCTGGTTTCCTTAAATTTTGCAACCATAACCATGTCAAATCCGCCTGTAACATCATAGACAGCGCAAACATTCTTGTGCTTGCTGTATTTTTTTTCAATTTCTTCCAAATGCCCCCCAGTAATCGTAACATTTATCAGCACACTTATTCCATAGCCAAGCTTTTCACAGTCAAGCAAAGTGCAGTATTTTTTGATAATTTTTTCTTTTTCAAGTTTTTTTATCCTGTTGTGCACGGTGCCAATGGTTATTCCCAGAGTTTTTGCAATTTTCTTGTATCCGATTGAACCGTTTTCAATTAATGTGTTAAGAATCTTTGTATCTATCTTGTCCAAAAAATCACCTGCTTTTTCCACGATTGAAATTTGAAATTTTTTCAATATTGTACTGTTAATATGCAAAATATATTAAAATTTTTCAGTTTTTTGTTCAAAACATTTAAATAACTCTCAGCTGATTTTAGTATATTAAATGGAGGTTTTATTGTGAGCAATTCTGAATTAGGTTCAATTTCGAAAGAGGATGTTTTAAGCAAAGCGGAAAAAGAAGATGTGAAATTTATCAAGCTTCACTTTTCCGACATATTTGGAAACATTAAGAGTGTTACAATTTCTTCTTCTGATTTAGGAGAGGCTTTTGATAAGGGTGTCTGGTTTGATGGTTCTTCAATTGAGGGCTTTGCCAGAATTGCTGAGAGCGATATGTATCTGATGCCTGACCCTTCCACGTTTGCTGTGTTGCCTTGGAGACCAAAGGAGAAAGGTGTTGCTCGCATTATCTGTGATGTTTACACACCAGACGCCAAGCATTTTGAGGGAGATCCAAGATATGTGCTAAGAAGGGCTACTCAAAAGGCAGAGGAAATGGGTTACGAATTCAATGTTGGACCGGAACTTGAATTCTTTTTGTTTAAATTCAATGGGGCGGACGGAACTGATCCTGTTCCGCAGGATGTGGGCGGATACTTCGATTATGCTCCCCGTGACCTTGCAAGCGATGTCCGCAGGGACATTATTTTTGGCCTTGAAAGCATGGGCTTGAAAGTTGAGACATCGCATCACGAGTGCGCTCCAGGTCAGCACGAGATTGATTTCAGATATGGTCCTTCTCTTCAGCAAGCTGACAAGACAATAACCTTCAAGTATGTTACAAAGTCAATTGCTCACTCTCACGGTCTTCACGCAAGCTTTATGCCAAAACCAGCTCAGGGAATGGCTGGTTCAGGAATGCACACTCACCAATCTCTGTTTGATACAAAAACCAGGGAGAACGTGTTTTACGACAAAAATGATGAATACAAGCTTTCAAAAATAGCAAGATATTTTATTGCAGGACAGCTTGCTCATGCCAAGGAAATGTCTGCTATTCTTTCCCCAACAGTTAATTCCTATAAGAGACTTGTTCCAGGATATGAAGCACCTGTTTACATCTGCTGGGCTCAAATCAACAGGTCTTCGCTTATTCGCATTCCACGTATTTCTCCAGGCAGGGAAAAAGGGACTAGAGCAGAGATAAGATGTCCTGACCCTTCTTGCAATCCATATCTTGCCTTTGCCGCAATGCTTTCATCCGGTCTTGACGGCATCAAGAACAAGGCTGAGCTTCCAGCTCCAGTTAACGAGGATGTCTACAAACTTGATTTATGTGCTCGTTCTGAAAAAGAAATTGACATGCTTCCCTATTCTCTCTGGCAGGCTTTGAAGCACCTGAAGAAAAGCAGTCTTATGAAGGAGACTCTTGGACAGCATCTCTTCGAACGCTATATTGAGGGCAAGACAGCTGAATGGGATGACTACAGAATTGCTGTCACTGACTGGGAAACAAAGAGATATTTTGATGTGCTTTGATTTAAAAGCACTTTTTTCTTTCTTTTTGCATGGCTCTTAAGAGATTCCGCGCAGTCATCCACGGCAGGGTGCAGGGCGTTGGCTTTAGGTTTTTCACCCAACGAGAGGCAAGGCGCCTGAATGTTAAAGGTTTTTCAAAAAACCTTCCCGACGGCACTGTCGAGGTTGTTGGTGAAGCAGAGCCAAAGCAGGCGGAGGAATTTGTTTCACTTCTCTACCGTGGCCCCCTATCATCAGATGTTGAAAAAGTTGATCTTGTGTGGGAAAAGCCAAAAAAAGATTTTTCTTTTTTTTCAATCCGCTGATTCAAACAGTTCTAATATAGACTTTTGCGCTTTTGCTGTATTCTTCTCCATTCAAAACTGTTGAAACCTTTATCTTGTAGGCTCCCTGCAGTATGTCAATTCTTGGATCAGGTCTTATTGTAAAAAGAAGTTCTCTTTCCCCGCCCTTTTCCAGCACTGGAATTTCCTGTTCTGTTGGAAACACGAGCAGGGAAACATTGTCTTCTGGAGAAACTCTTACAATCACGTTCTCTGCTCTTTCCCCTGTCACGTTTGAAATCTTTACTTTCAGCATGCTATTGTATTCTTTTGAAAGGTCAAGCGGGTTGTTTGAAAACATGAGCTTAAATGGGTCTGGTTTCAAAAAGTTTGAAGCTGTTGAAACAACAACGAGTAGCACAATCAATGCAATAGCAATTGCGATTACCTGAACATATTTCTTTGAAGGGTCAAGTTTTAGCCCTGGAAAAGCAAATTTTTTTTCATCATAAATTCCCATAAAAACCTTTTCAATAAGGGAATTTGTTTATTTAAACATTTGTTATCTTTAGGGAAGAGTAAACAGCTGGTCGTCCTCTGCTTTCAACAGTTTTGCTCGCACCCCTGCATCCAGCCAGGCATGAGAATAAGAAAATGATGCAAGAGCAGTCAGCAAATCGCCTGTTTCCTGAAAGTGTTTTCCGTCTTCCAGATAGTTTTTGCACATTGAAAGAAAGTCTTTTGCGATTTTTTCATCTTTTTCTTCAAGCTCTTTCATTAACTCAATTTCTTCAAGAGCTCTTTCAGTCAAAGCCCTGTATTTTTTGACTTTTTCTTTCAACTCATTTTGCATAAAATTCCTCCAAAAACTCTCGTTCTTTTTCACTTAAGTCTGCACAAACAATCAATGAGGCTGGCGTGTCAAGAAATGATTCCATCATCTTTTTTGCATTGCCGAACAGGATTTTTTCTTCACTGCTTCCTGCCTTGGAGATTGCAACAAATTCTGCTTTTTTCAGCTCGTTTTTCTTTCTGCTTTTTTCAATTTCCAGAATTCTTTTCACTCCTGCCTTCACGCTCATCAGCTGTTCGTGGTGTCCTTCAATTTCAATGTCGAGAAGGCATAGTGTATGCATTCCAGCCTTCTTGTTTTTAACAATCCCATCGTAAAAACTTTCAGGTGCATAATTTTCCTGTTTTCTCACAATCGTGACTGCTTTTCCAAACTTGTACTGGCTTAACCCTGTTTTTCCCAAGAAATCAAAAATGCTTATTCCCGGAATTACTTTCACGCTGACTTTTTCTTTTTTTGCGTCAAGAAGGATTTGTGTGTGAGTTGTTGCACTCAATGCATTCCCATAAACCAGCAATGCCACATCCTTAAGTTTTGCTTCCTCAAGCACTTCTCCCAGTCCCTGTTCAACATTGTCTCGGAATAGCTTCTCTGTTTTCTTTTCGATTCTCTCCTCCAGTTTCAGTGCTGAACCCTCACTGTAAACCGAGGTATAGCTTTCAAGGAAAACTTTCTCGCACTTGCCTATTGCTTCAAGAGCTTCTTCAGTCAAGTGCTCTGGTTTCAGTCCGATTCCAATCAAGTAAAGCATTTTTCTTCACCTACAAACAGGTTCCTACACCCAGGGTCATCAAGTCCCGTAACCCTGTTGCAAATCCAAGAATTATCAAAAACAATTTTATAAAGTTTCGCAAATTCTCGTTTTGAATTTCTCTGTCAACATAGTGCAGGATTGCAAGAATTAATCCAATTTTCACAAGCACAAAACCGAACGGGAAAAGCTGGAGCACAATATCGCTCAGCACGTGCTGTTCTCCGCACCTGAAAAACTGTGTTGCAACAAATGTTGCTGAGCCATCAAGAACCTGCCCTCCGAGTGCAAGCATATTCAGCTTGCTTGAAAAAAATCCTTTCCTGAATCTCTCAGTTGCTTTTACAACAATCCATGAAATCCCAGCAGTCATTGCAATAATTCCGAGAAAGCCAAGCCACGCCTGGAACTGAAGAATTTCAAACCCGATTATCGGCAGAGCAAGCAGTAACCCGATTCCTCCAAATACTTTGTAAAAATTTTTCTCAAATTTCTTTGAAGCAATTCTTGAAACAGCAATTGCTGCAATCACGAGCGCAAAAATTGCAATGTAAATTCCGGGAGTATAAGTATAAAATCCAGCTTCAAGTGGATTGCAGGACCTCTCAAGCAGTCTCAAGTCCTCCAGTACTCTGAAACTGCTTCCCAGAAGAATATACGGAAGCAATGCAACTGCAAACTTGAAATCGAATTTGATTTCTTTTTTGTCAAGAAGTGGAAAAACTACAAAGAAGGCAATCGCCAGAAGAATCGCGCCGTACACGAGTGTGTTCACTAAATTGTAGCCCCCGTGCTCTATTGCTGGCTTGCAAAAATACTCAAACCATAATTCTTCCAACATCGGTATTATTTAAACTGTTAACCCTTTTAAATGCTTTAATGTATGGATTGAAAGTTCCTCTTAAGCAAGTGCAAAAAGTAAAACAGTCTCTCGCAGACCTAAACCTAATTGACAGAAACAAATTGTTTAAGAAAACCAAAACCTGTGTTGTTTTTCCTCTTTCCAAAAAACCTTCTGCTTCACTGCTTGCTAAGAAATTCAAAACAGCAGAGCTTGTTGAAACAGACTTTGCTGAAAACAATCGCAAGCCTCGTTCACTAAAGGACGCGCTTAAGAACATGCTTTCGCCTGAAGAAAAAAAGCATTTAATCACTAGCTTTGACACTGTTGGCAATACTGCGGTTATTGAGATTCCGGAAGAGCTTGAACATAAACAAAAAGAAATCGGGAAAGCCATAATTGAAGTAAATACAAACATTGAAACTGTCTTGAAGATTTCAGGAGCACACCAGGGCGAATTCAGGATTCAACCAGTCAAGCCAATTGCTGGAAAAAAAACAACTGTTGCTACTTACAAAGAGCATGGCTGTGTTTTCAAGCTTGACCTTGCAAAATCTTTTTTCTCTCCGCGGCTTGGGACCGAACGCTTTAGAATCTCAAAGCAGATAAAGGAGGGGGAGGAAGTTGGAGCATTCTTTGCCGGAGTTGGTCCATTTCCAATAGTCTTTGCAAAAAATTCTCCAATGAAGAAAGCCTTTGCAGTTGAGCTAAATCCTGATGCTGTAAAGGACATGAAGCAAAACATTGCTTTGAATAAGTGTGAAGAAAAAGTTTTTCCAATTCCCGGGGATGTGAACAAGGTCGTTCCCGAACAGCTTGTTGGCAAGTGTGATCGGGTAACAATGCCTTTGCCAAAGGGAGGCGAGCACTTTCTTGAATCTGCCTTCCTCGCTCTCAAACCAGGGGGAGGAGTAATTCACTTTTACCAGTTTGAGCCAGCGGACAATCCATTCAAGTCTCCTCTTGAAAGAATTGAGAAGACAGCAAAGAAATTTAATCGCAAGATAAAAATTCTTTACAAAAAAAAGGTGCGCTCTTTCTCTCCGAAAGATGTTCAGGTTGTAATAGATTTCAGGATTGAATAGAAAAAAAATCCTAGGTTCTTGACCTTGAGTTTGGATTCTGTCTTCCTCTAATGTTTGCTTGTCTTGCACTTGACTGTTGTCTCTGTCCTCTTGCAGTGTCTCTTCGGGTTCTGGATTGTTCGCCCCTGGTTGTTCTGACTGCCTGTTGTCTTGTCTCGGACTGGGCCTTTTTAGCTTCCACTCTCTTTAGTGCTCTGTAAATTTTGTATCCTTGTTCTGTTCCAAAAAACCAGCTTATGTCCATTGCATTCTCAAGTTTTTCTTTTCCCCTTTCTCCCAAATATGTTTCTGTTCTTGGAAGCTGGTTATTGAGCATTCTTTCATAATTGCTGTGGTCTGAACTGTCAATCCTTATTCCATTTCTGTCAATTATTGGTGTTGAATAAAAATCTCTTCTCTTTTTGTTTGCATCAAGGTTTTTTACAAATTCAAGAAGTCGTTCAATCTTTACCCATTCTGCTGTTTTCGGGTTTTTCTTTACTCTTGGATCAAGCTTTACTGACAGTCTTGGAAGCAATGTGTCTTCAATTTCTGCAAGCCTTTCTGGATTGAGACTCATTCTTCTTCTCTTAAGTGATTCAGCCCAAAAAGAGCCGTATTTTGTTCCCTGTTCATTTAGCCTTTGTGCTTCAAGAACTGTTGCGGGCGGACCCTGATTCTCTCTGTGGATTTCTTCCTTTGCTCCGCTCCAGAGAAGGCTTCCAGCAATTCCTGCTGCTGTGCCAATAAGACCTCCTTTAAACTTACCTCTGCTTTGCCCTCTTGCTTCAAATTCTTTCTTTACAGCTTCTTCTCTTGAAGCAGCCTGTTCTGCTGCTTGCTTCCGAGCTTCTTCAGGGGTCATTGGAACAGGCTTTACACGTCTTTGACTAAATCTTCCTGGCTTTGGCATGCTAAAAAAATGTTCAAGCTTATATAAAAACTTTCCTTAAATCTGGTATGCTTTAAATCTCTTCTGTTTATTTCTTTTTTTAGAGGTGGTATTTTTTGAATCTTGTTTTTTTAGGAGCTCCCGGTGTTGGCAAGGGAACTGTTGCGCAAAGAGTTGAGGACGAATTTGGAGCAAAGCAGGTTTCCACTGGAGACCTTATTCGTGCAGAAATAAAAGCAGAGACCGAGCTTGGAAAGGAAATAAAAGCTGTTGCTGAATCTGGCGCGCTTGTCTCTGATGAGATTGTTGCAAAGTTGGTGGAGGGAAAGTTTGCTTCTGGAGACCTTGACTCTGGTTTTATCCTTGATGGTTTTCCAAGAACAATGGAGCAGGGAAAACTTCTTGACGAAACTCTTGAAAAATTCAGCAAAAAACTTGATTCTGTTCTTTACCTAACTGCTTCTGAAGAAATAATCATTGAAAGACTTTCGGGAAGGCGTTCTTGCAAGCAGTGCGGAAAAGTTTATCATCTGAAAAACATTCCCCCAAAAGAAGAGGGAAAATGTGATATTTGCTTTGGAGAATTATTCCAGCGAGAGGACGACAAGCCTGCTGTAATCAAAGACAGGCTCAGGATTTACGAGGAAAGCACTGCTCCGCTTGTTGAGTTTTACAAAAAAAAATCTCTTCTAACCGAGATTGATTGCAGTGGAACAATTGATGAGAACATGGTTAAGGTGCGAGAGGTTCTCTCTGGCTTGAGTGAGTGAAATGATTGTTGTATTCTGTGGTCTTCCAGCAACCGGAAAAAGTTTTCTTGCGAGAAATATTGCTGAACGAATAGGTGCTGTTCATCTTAACACAGACATTATTCGCAGGGAAACAATTGAAAGCCCAGATTATTCTGATGCTGAAAAAAAACAGGTTTATGAAGAGCTCATGAACAGAACAAGAAAGCTTGTTTCATCTGAACAAGATGTTGTCCTTGACGGAACTTTCTATCGCAAGGGTTTGAGAAATGTTGTTTCCGACATTGCTGAGTCTGCTTCTTTGGAAATCTTTTTTGTTGAATGCAGGTGTGATGAGGAAACAATCAAAAAAAGACTTGAAAAGAGAAAGAAAAAGATAGAATGCAGGGCAAGCGATGCTGACAACATTGAAATTTACAAGCTTGTTGAAGAAAACTTTGAACCGATTGAGGAACAGCATCTTGTAATTGACTGTTTTCTTAAAGATCAGGAAAAATTTGAGCGAGTGTTAAAATGGATCAAGCCAGAGTAAAGGATTTTCTTTTGAACCCAGAGTCTTATTCTTTTCCGGTTTCAGACATTCAAAACATTGAAACTCATATTTCCAATGTTTTTCTCACTGGCGACTTTGTTTTCAAGTTTAAAAAACAAGTAAAATTTCCTTTTCTTGATTTTTCAACTCTTGAAAAAAGAAAACATTTTTGTGAACGAGAAGTTAAGCTGAACAAAAGGCTTTCTCCTGAAATATATCTTGGAACCGGTTTTGTGGGCGAACAAGATGGCAAACTTTTTTTCAATTCAGGAACTCCTGTTGAATATTTTGTAAAAATGAAACAGTTGTCCCAGGAAAATAAAATGGATGTCTTGCTTGACAACAAAAATGTTTCTCAAGAAAATATGAAAGAACTAGCTGAAAAGATTTCCAGCTTTCATTCAGCTGCGGAAGCAATTCAGACTGGTTTGTATGGCAATCCAAAGAGAGTATGGGGTGACATTGAAAATCTTTCAATCATTCAGGAAGTTATCTCCAGTGACAAGGAAATGTCTTCGGCAATAACTTCAATTCTTGAAGCAAGCAAGAAATTTATTGATTCAAACAAAGACTTGTTTGAAGAGCGTGTTTCCTCCGGTTTTGTTCGCGTTTGTCACGGTGACCTTCACGCAGCCAATATCTTTCTTGATGACAAAGTCAATGTTTTTGACTGCATTGAATTCAACGAAGACTTCATGAACATTGATACTGCAAACGATATTGCCTTCCTGCTGATGGACTTGGAGTTTAGGGGAAGAAAGGATTTAGCTGATTGCTTTCTTGAAGAATATGTTTCTCTTTCAGGGGATAAACAGGCTCTTTCTCTCCTCTCGCTCTACAAGTGCTATCGCGCAAATGTGCGCGCAAAAGTTGCTGGATTGCGAGCAATGCAAGTCGAGGGTGAAGAAAAGAGAAAAGCGCTTGAAGAGTGCAAATCATATCTTTCTCTTGCAAAATCTTATTCTAAAAAGCTATGATATTTAACCTTTTCCTTTAATGATTTATTTTGGTGAACAAATGGCACACAAGGTAAAAGACATCAAACTCGCTGAACAGGGGTTTAAGAATATTGAGTATGCTGAGTCGCAGATGCTTGCTCTTGAAGAGGTAAAAAAGCGTTTTGAAAAAGAACAGCCTCTAAAGGGGGTAAAGGTTGGCTTAGCCCTTCACGTTACAAAAGAGACTGCTGTTCTTCTCAAAACTCTTCGAGCAGGCGGTGCAGAAATTGCAATAACAGGATGTAATCCATTGAGCACACAGGACGATGTTGCTGCTGCTCTTGCAAAAGATGGTTTTGATGTTTTTGCTTGGAAGCACGAGACAGGGGAAGAGTACTATGAAAACCTGAACCATGTTATTGACTTTAAGCCAACTGTCACAATTGACGATGGCTGTGATCTTGTTAGCGAAATTCACAAAAATCATTCGTCTATGATAAAGGATATTAAAGGGGGCACTGAGGAAACAACCACTGGAGTCATTCGCCTTAGGGCAATGGAAAAGGATTCTGCTCTAAAATATCCTGTTATTGCTGTTAACGACAATCACACAAAGCACTTGTTTGACAATTTTTATGGGACTGGTCAGAGTACTCTTGACGGAATATTGCGGGCAACAAACATGCTGTTTGCAGGCAAAACATTTGTTGTCTGTGGTTATGGTGACTGTGGGCGGGGAGTTGCTGCAAGAGCTAGAGGCATGGGTTCAAATGTAGTTGTTTGTGAGGTTGATTTTCTTAAGGCATTGCAGGCAAAGATGGACGGTTATCGTGTAATGCCTCTTTTGAATGCTTCTTCAATTGGAGATGTTTTTATTACTGTTACTGGCGACAAGCATGTCATCAGAATGGAGCATGTTGAAAAAATGAAGGCTGGTGCAGTTCTTGCAAATTCTGGTCATTTTGATTTAGAAATTGATGTAAAGGCAATGAAGGAAAAAGCTCAGGCTGTTGAACAAACAAGGCCTGGTCTTCAGTGCTTTAATTTTGGAAAAAAGAAAATTTATTTGTGCGGTGAAGGCAGGCTTGTTAACCTTGCTTGTGCTGAGGGTCATCCAAGCGAGGTAATGGACCTTAGCTTCTGCGGTCAGGCTCTTGCAGTAGAGTATGTTGTGAAAAACAATCTAGATTCTGCAGTTCATATTCTTCCAAGAGAGATTGATAATGAGATTGCCAAGCTCAAGCTTGAAGCAATGGGCATTAAGAAAGACGAGCTTACTGCAGAGCAGAAAAAGTATCTTGAAAGCTGGGAAGAAGGAACTTAACTGTTTGCTAAATTAACTATCTGTTAAATTAACTATCTGTTAAATTAATTGTTTGTTAAATAGCTTATTTGAGTGCTTCCCACATCACTGTTTCTTTGTGCTTTATGTCTATTCCCTTTGCAGATATTTCAAATGGGTGCACGTTTTTGTCGTGATTTGTTCCCCTCATTTTTCTCACAAAAATACTTCTGTGAGGTGGATAAAAATAGAGTGCCAGCACTCCGTCAACAACAAATTCTTCAACTCCATATGCTGAGAAGTCTACCTTGCCTCCCTTTGTTTCTGAAGTCAGTAAGGTTGTGCAGTTTAGTTCTTTTAGTGAGTCTGCAAATTTGAATAGCATGCTTCTCAGCATCTCATTGTTTAGCCACATTCCAAAAGCAGTTGTTGAATCAATAACCAGTCTTTTTGCTTTAATTTCCTTTACCATTGAAGAAATTACTTTCAATTCATCATTTATTTTTCCTTCGATTAATTTTTTGTCTGCAGTGTATCCCAGATTTAATCTGTAAATGCTTAGCTTCTGTTCGTTTTGTAATTTTCTAATATCCCAGTTGAAGCTTTCCATATTCCAAGTGATATTCTTGACATTGCTTTCAAGCGTTACAAACAAGCCTGGCTCGTCAAACTCTGTTGCTCCGTTGTAGAGATATTGCATTCCCATTATTGTTTTTCCAGTTCCTGCGCCTCCTCCTAGTAGGATGCTGCTTCCTTTTGGAAAGCCACCTCCAAGAAGCTCGTCTAGCCCTGGAATTCCACTTTTTATTTTCTCCATTGAATCACGTTTATTACAAGTGCTTTAGAGTTTTTTAATCTTTTCCTGTTCCTGAAGGCATAAGAAAACACTTTTTAAGTTCAATTGCTTTACTTTATTCATGCCTGAAGAGTTTTACGGGGATTTGCCGGAGAATGCAGACGATATCAATCTTGTTGACTTGATTGACACTCCTGCCTGGAAAACTATAATAATTGGTTTAGTTAAAAAGGAGAGAATGGATCCATGGAACATTGATGTCTGTGCGCTTGCTGACAAGTATCTTAAAAAAATCAGCTTGCTTGAAAAACAAGACTTGCGTGTTCCAGCTAATGCAATTCTTGCTTCTGCAATTCTTCTCAAACTAAAGGCAAGAACTCTGAAGATTTCTTCAATTGAGGAAGAGAAAGAAGAGGCGGTGAGAGAAATTTCTCCAGAGGAAATTGCAAGAATGGAGTCAATTCTTCCAGACCTTAAATCCACTTACCGCGTAAAGCAGGGGGCAGTTTCTCTTGACAGTCTTGTTTCGCAGATTGATGGAATTCTTTCAAAGACAAGAGAGCGTGCGGAAAAAAAAAGAGAACTTGAAATGCCAAATTTTGCTCTGCCAATGGAAACTCCAAACATTGAGGAAAAGATGGATGAAGTTTATTCTCTTATTGAACAGAAGGCAGATTCTCAGGGAATGGTTTTGTTTTCTCAACTTGTCAAGGAAGACAGCAAGCCGGGAAACATAGTTGGAACATTTATTCCAGTTCTCTTTCTGATGAACAACGGGAGAATTGTTGCATGGCAGGATGAATTTTTTGGAGAAGTGTTTATTTCCTTGCTCGGAAAAAAAGAATTGGGCGAAGACGAAGTTGCAGCTGGTGACGAAGTTGCGGTTGGTGCTGAGCTTGTGGCTGGTGATGGGGTTGAAGCCAATCTTGAAACTGGCAAAGTAGAAGAAACTGAACCTGAGCTGATAAAGAAATCGAAAGGAGAAGAGCGGGAAGAAGCTAAAGAGGAAGCTATCGGAGAAGCTAAAGAAGAATAACAATTATTAAATATCTCAATTTGGGTTGTTTTATCATGCGTGTCAAAATAAAAAAGAAGTCTGAGGATGTTGAAAAATTAGATGTGACTGTTATTGCTGCTGTCTGTGGTCTTACTTTTTCTGTTCTTGGAGTTGTACATTTTTTCTCTGCTCTGCTTTTTATTTTTGAAGCTTATGCTCTTCAGCTTCAGGCAGACTTGTTTTTTTCATCAGGGATTTTAACTTTGATACAGTTTGGAATAGCTTTTTTCTGGGCTGGAATGGCTTATTATACTTTTAGAATGAGTGTTTGGGCTGCCAGAATAGTTCAGCTTGTTTTTGTGATAAATCTTGTTGGCTTTTATTTTTTCAATGTTTTTCTTGGACTAATTGAATTAGCTGTTTTGTTTCTTGCATCAGTCATCTTGTTTTTTGAAATGTCTAACTTTTATCGTCCGCGCATTGATAAGGACAAGTTTGAGATGATGGACGAGATAAGAAACCGCTAACTGCTTTTAACAGCTCCGCCTTTTTCTGCCCAGTCTTTGAGTCCTCCGGAATATTTCTTCACGTTTTCAAATCCGAGTTGTGAAAGAATTTTTGCACCTGTCTTGCTTGACCCGCAACCATAGTCTTTGCAGTAAAGCACTATTTCCTTTTCTTTATCTTTTTTTATTTCTCCAAGTCGTTCTCTTAATTCAATCAGTGGAATATTTTTTGCTCCAGCAATATGCTGTTTTTTGAAGTATTCTGCAGGCATTACATCAATCAACTGAAGTTTTCCCGCATCTAGTTTTTCTTTTAGTTCTTCAAATTCGATTTCTTCGATTTCCATTTGATTCACCTTTTTTTTGCTTTGTCATGCTATTTTTTATGCTGTTGTTGTTTTTGCTTTGTTGAACTGTCTGCTTTTTTTTAGGTGGTTGTTGGAGTCTGGCTCTCAAGTTTTTCTACTTCGCTGTGTGTCTTTTTTAGGTTTTCAAGAAACTGTGTCAGCTCTTTTTTTGCAGTTTCTGCTTCTTTTTCAAGTGGTTTGATGCTGATTTTGAGATTTGAGATATTGTTGATTACTTTGAGCACTGCCACTGCTGCGTCATAGTCTGCTTTTTGGTTTATTTCTCCAAGCAGAGAGTAAGCATCAATATTTGTTTCCTTGAGTTCTAGGAGAACAAGAGAGTCAAGTCCTGAAACAATCCCTTCCTTTATTGATTCTGCTCCAGCTTTTTCAAGAAATTTTTTTGTCCTGTCATTTGTTGTCACATAGTATACTTTTCGTTTGTCTCCCATATCCATTGTTCTGATTCCATTTCCTGAAACAACTTTTGAGATTTTCTTTTTCTTAACCCAGTCAGCAATTGCTCTTGCAAAATCGTCTTTGAATTTGCTTGGGATAATTTGTTCGCTCTGAATCAGAACAATCTTGCTTTTTTCGTCAATAAACAGTCTTGACGGATAAATTGGTTTTCCTTCTCTTACTCTCAGAATCGGAACAAAAATATTTGACTTAATATAACCAAATTTTTTGAAACTAATTTTTTCCATTAAATATTTTGCAACAATCGTGCCCACAAGCCCCATTCCTGGAAACCCGAGCAAGAGAGTGTAGCCCTTTAAGTCTTTTTTTCCAAATTCAATTATTTCTACTGATGCAAATTCTTGTTCCATGCAATTACAATGTCTTTTCTTGTTAAAAGATTTTGCTTCTCAAAACCAAGAGTTCAGTTTCCAAATTTGCTACATAATAATTGGTTTGGATTGCGTAAACTTCAGGGCTATTAACTACTTTGTGCAATAGATACTCTGCCTTTAAGAAACAGGGATGGAGTGAGAAATATGAGTTTGATTACATTAACATTCGGGGAAGGAAGAGGGAATCAATCAGAAATTGAAATCGTTGCTCCTCAGGACAACATTCAGATTTATCCTTGGGAAAAAAACAAGCTTTGCATTAAAAAAGTCAGCAGGTTTTTTGGAGACCCGGAAATTTATGTTGTCGGTGAAATTGTCTCAGGACAGGTTTCAAAAGGAATGAAGGGCGAACTTAACGGAAAAAGTTTTACCGTAAAGGACTTGAATTGCAAATATCATAGAACAAGCTCTGCAAAAAGAGGAATGACTGTTGGTTTAAGCATTGAAGGAGTTTCAGCGGAAGAACTTGAGAAAGGAAGTCTTATTTCTTTCTCTTAACAAGCCTCTGCTCTCTTTTCCAATTTTTTATTTTCTTGGCCTTGCGTCAAGCTTTTATATTTCTTTTTCTTCTATTATTGATATGCAGGAAGCAAAACTTAGTCTTGAAGCAGCTCTTTTTATGAGTCCGACTTCTCTTGAGTTAGAGGAAGTCAAGCGAGTTACAGGCACAAAAACTTCTGCGGATGCTCAGCTTGTTGCCGAGGAACTAATGTCTGAGTTTAATTCTTTAGGGCGTGCAATGGAAATAATTGAGAACAGCGGAAGCTATGCAATGCGAATTAAGCCAGAGCTTGAAGCAATTGCTTCAGACTATGCTGCGGAAAGCAAGTTTAATGAAGGTGTAATGAAAACTCTTGCACTTATTGCTTTCAAGCAACCAATAAGACAGAGTATGGTAATAAAGTACAGAAACAACAAAGCATATGATCACGTGCATCAGCTTGAAGAAGAAGGTTTTATTATTAGGATTCCGCGCGGACGCACTTTTATTCTTCAGACCACAAAAAAGTTTATGGAGTATTTTGGTGAATCTGGTTTGAAGAAAAAAGAGGAATAACTTTCTTTGATTTTTTTTATTTAGGAATATTTTTATTCTATTTGCTGTTATTCTATTTGCTGTTATTCTATTTTAACACTTGTTCCTTTCTTTGGATTCTTTTTCTTGAGTGTTACTTCAAGTATTCCGTTGTTAAATTTTGCTTTTGCACTGCCTTCAACAACTTCTTCTTTTAATTCAATTTCCTTGTAATAAGAATTTTTTCCTTTTTCTGTTGAAATAATAACCTTCATGCTTCCTTCTGTTCTTACTTCTAGGTCTTTTTTTTCTACGCCTGGCATTTCCGCAGTAATTGTTATCTCGTTTCCCTTGCTGTTAACATCCACTAATGGCTCTGTCTTGTTTGCTACAACTGGTTTTCCTTCCATTCTTTTAACGTTTCCAAATTCTTCAAATTTTGGTTCTCCCTGTGGGCCTATCTTGATTGTGAATCCATATTTTGCTGGTTGTCCCATTTCGCCGCCCTGACTCATATCCATTCTTGAGAATCCCTTCATTAGTTCTCTGAACATTTTGTCCATGCCGTCAATGTCTGAGAAAAAATTAAATGGGTCATCCATCCTGTTCATTCTTCTTATTGGGTTTTCTGTGGGAATTTCTTGTCTTTTGTGGATTGGAATTTTTTCAATTTTTCTGTCCTGAGTTTTATCAGGTTCTTTTTCTGCTTCTTCATCTTTTTTTTTCTTTTTCCAAAAGTCCATTTTATTCACCTAGCTTTTTTTGAAAGCAGTCTCCTAGCATTCTCCTGCTTGTTTCCCATTCAGTTCTTGCAATCCTTGGCAGGGATTTATTCTTATCAATCCATTTCTTTAAAAAACTAATCGTGACCTCGTCGTGCGAGTATCCTGAGCCTATTTCCCCGAACTCTTTTTTCATTTCTTCGATTGCCTCGTCTCTTTCAACCTTTGCAATAATTGATGCTGCTGAAACAACAGGATACTTGTAGTCTGCTTTGTGCTCTGATCTTATTTTTGGATTGAAGGACAGATACTTTCGAAGCCTTCTCACAAAACTTTTCTCTGTTGCGTCAGGGCAGTCAACAAAAACCATTTCCGGCTTGTTCTCTAAAGCATTCAATGTTTCTCCTATTCTCATTGCTTCAATTTCATTCAAGCTTTTTCTTTTCATTAACTCGTTTAGTTCCTCTGTTAAAACATGCGATGTTTTGAATTCTATAAGCTGTTCTTTGATTTTTTCGCAAAGCATTCCTCTTTTGTCATAGGGAATAAGCTTGGAGTCCTTTGCTCCGATTTCTTTCAAAATTTCTTCATTTCTTTTTTCAATAACTGCAACTCCCAAAACCATGGGTCCAAGAACTGGCCCTCTTCCTGCTTCGTCAACTCCAGCGATAATCATTCTTCTCTATAAGAAGACGAAGCCTGTAGAACTAAATAAAAATAGAAAGTTGATGGCTTTAACCAGCGAAGTAGCCGCTAGGCTGCCACATCAATTCCAAGCTCTTTCTTGAGCTCGCGATACCTGTTCCTGATTGTGACTTCAGTCACTCCAGCAACATTTGCAACTTCTTTCTGAGTTCTTCTCTCGCCCTTGAGCAATCCAGCAATGTACACAGCTGCTGCTGCCACGCCGGTTGGCCCTCTTCCTGAGATTAGTCCTTCTTCGATTGCTTCTTCAACAATTTCTCTTCCCTTTTCCTGGACTTCTCCGCTCAGATTCAGCTCACTTGCAAATCTTGGAATATAATGGATTGGATTTGTCAAAGGAACCTCAATGTTTAATTCCCTCACAAGGAATCTGTAGGTTCTTCCAATTTCTTTTTTGGTGAGACCGCTTGCTTCAGCCATCTCGTTCAGTGTTCTTGGAACATGGTATGTTCTGCACACTGTGTAAAGCACGGCTGCAACAACTGCTTCAATAAGTCTTCCTCTAATTAGCCCTTTTTTAACTGTTTTTCTGTAAAGCAATGCTGCTGCTTCAACCAGGCTTTCAGGGATGTTCAAATAGCTTGCAACTCTTCTCAGTTCAGTTAGTGCAATGCTTAGATTTCTCTGCATGCTTGAACTAATGCTTGCTCTTTTATGCCATTTAATAAGTCTGTACATCTGTGCTCTGCTTTTTGAGCTCAGCTTGTTTCCTCTCATGTCTGTTCCGCGTCTGTCAATCATGGTCACAAGACCCTTGTTTAGCTTGACATACTTCATTGGGCTTCCGGTTCTTGCTCTTTTTTCAAACTGGTCGCTGTCAAATGATCTCCATTCTTTTCCCAGGTCTATGTCATCTGCGTCAATAATAAGTCCGCAAGATTCGCAAACAAGTTCTCCTCTCTCATTGTCTTTTTTTATCTTTTTGCTTCCACACTCTGGGCATTTTCCTTCAGACATTCAATCACCTACAACAAGTTTTTTAGATTCTTGGCTCAAAAGCCACGATTGTGTCACTTTTTTTAAGATGTCCAAGAAATAAGTATTCTATATGAATTGCAGCACCCATCATTTATAAATCTTTCGTATGCTTGGGTTTTTTATAAAAAATAGCTAAAAACCAGAATTCAAGCAATACAAGCCTTATTCTATAAGAATAGCTTCTGGAAGCCCGCTTTGCCCTGGCCGTGACATAACTCTTGCTTTTTTCTGTTTGCCGTCAACCTCTATTGCAATTACTGCTCCCCTGGTTACAATATTTCGTCTAACAAAATGTCGGTCTGCTTCGTTTTCAATTACTTCCAAAATCTCCGCTTTTGATGTTTTTCCTGACTTTTTATCAGTTACGTTTGCAAATTTTGCTGTTTTTTGCTTGGTTTTCTGACTGTGCCCTCTTCCCTTGGTTATTGTGGACTTTCCTTCATCGTTTTCTTCAGCCAATTTTGTAGCAGTAAAGTCTCTGCCCATCCAAGCCTTCTTTTTTGTACAGCGGTTTTTTGCATAGCGTATTCCGCCGCTTATTTTTCGTTCAGTTCTTTCATGCCATTGAGTCATTCAAACACCGATTTTTTAATGGTTTTCTTGCCAAATTGTTTTATGAAAAAACACATCGATAAAAGACTTGTTTCCATAAAAACAGGCAATGTAGATGTTAGTAATGTGGATACAAGCATTAAAAAAGCTTTGTGTTTTTTTTCTCCTCCTTCCTTTATTCAGCTTGTTCCTCTCTCTCTGGTGGTTTCTGAGACTCAACTTCAGTTTGCTCTCAGCCAGTCACTGTCTGCGTTTGAATCAGGGGAAAATTTTTCTTCAAATCTTTCGCTTGAGTTTTTGTCAAGGTTGCTTGGAACAAAACAGATTGGAAATGCTATTTCCAGCGCCAGTTTAGTGAACGGAGAAAACAATGTAGCTGTAGTAATCTATTGTGATTCTGTCGAAGAGATTTCCTCTGCTCTTGATTTCTTGAAGGAAGAGTTTTCTTTTTGTGAACAGCAAGCTCTTTTTGAAAAAGCTCTTCAAAAGAATTTCAAAAAGATTCAGAAATTTTTTGATATTTCCGACAACGAACTTTCTGCATTAAATTCTGAAAAATTTGTTGCTTTGGAGAAAGCTGTCTTGGAGCGGGTTGCGCTTGTTTCTCTCTAATTTTTCTGTTTCCAAAAAAACTCTTATGCTTGTTCTTATTCTCTTGCTTGCTTTTTCCATCAGGATAGCGCCTCTTGCGATTGATTCTTTTAAGGGTCCTGATCCGCTCTTTCATATTCGCATGTCTGAACTAGTTGTCTCAGAATTCTCAATTCCTGATTTTGACTCTCTTTCAATGCAGGGCAGGCAATACAGTTATGCTCCGGAATTCCATATACTGTTTGCTTTTCTTTTCCTTTTTACTGCGATTCCAATTGACTTGCTTGCAATGCTATTGCCTGCACTATACGGCACGATGACTGTTCTGATTGTCTATTGCTTTGCTAAGAGACTCTTTGGAGAAAAAACTGCTTTGTTCTCTGCTTTTTCTCTTGCACTAATGGGGCTTCATATTGCAAGAACTGCTTCCTATGCAAGACCTGACAGCCTCTCTCTTCTCATTGTTCCTGCAGTTCTCTTCCTTGTTTTTAGAAAAAAATATTTTTCGGCAACTATTCTTTCCTCTGCACAGGTTTTATTGCACCCGCTCTCTGCAATGTACCTCTACTTATTTCTTGTTGGCTGGATTGTTTTTCAAAGATTCAAAACAGGAAAATGGATTACTCAAATTTTTCCAATTATCTTTATCCCCTTTCTGCTCTTTGTCGGTTGGCTTGCTTGGTTTTCTCTTCCAATTGAAAGTTATCTTTCTTCCACATCCCTTGAATCAAGTGAAATGTCTTCTCCTTCGATTCTGTCAATGATTAGGTTACTGCTTTTTTCCTGGATTTTTATTCTGCTTGGTTTGAAATTTGTTCCAAAAAAATATTTCTTGAAATTCTGGTTTGGTTTTTCTTTTATCTATGGTTTGTTCAGTACTCGCTTGTTGCTTTTCTTTTCTCTTCCGGCAGCAATTGTTGCTGGCAGGGGTCTTTCATTTACTTCTTCAAAAACTGTTTCAAGAAAAAAGTTTTTTTACATGCTTATTTTTCTGCTCGCTGTTTCTTCGCTTGTTTTTACTCTGACTTCTTTTAACAAATTTACTTCTTCTTCTGACCGTTCTGCTTTATCCTGGCTTGGCGACAATTCTCTGCCGAGCTCGGTTGTCGCAAGCATCTGGGATTATGGCCACCCAATAACTTATTTTTCTTCAAGACAGGTTTTGGTCGACGGCTATTTTGAATTTGCTCCCCAGCTTGAAGAAAGAAATGCTGACTCTAAAACCCTGTTTCAGTCATCTGATTGTGAAAAAATTTCAGAGATTGTGAATAGGTGGGGCTTGACACATTCTTTTGCAGGAAAAAAATGGCTTTTTTCTGAAACCGTGAAAAATGGTTTGCTTGAAGCAGACTGTTCTTTTGTTCACAATATTTATTCCTCTGACTCAGCAAAACTGTTTTTCTATAACTAATTTTTCTTTGTTCTGCAATCACTGCATGCAATTTACTTTTCTTTTTCTTCAATTCACTTTTCCTTGTATTCTGCATTGAATAGCTTCTTTATTTTTTCTGCTTTTTTCTTCCCTAACTTTTCAACTTCCTTTAACTCTTTCTGGTCTGCGTTTGCTATTGCCTTAATGCTTTTGAAATGCTTCAAAAGAGATTTTGCCAGATTTGGTCCAACCATTGGAATGCTTTCCACAAGAAACTGCTGTTGTTCTTCAATAGTTAATCCTTTCTTGCCAACTCTTAACGAAATCTCTCTGTCGCTTCCCTGTTGTTCTCTTTTTGCAATCACGTACAAAAGCTCTGCTGTTTCCCTTCCGTCTGCTGTGAACAAAACTGGCACCCGATAGTTCAGTGCAATAGATGACATTGCTCCCAGTATTGCGTTCTTGTGAATATTTCTCAGAGTAAATAGTTCGCTTGGGTTTCCTTCAAGAACAACAAGTGGTTTTTCAAAATTTTCTGCAAGATATGCGAGCTGGTTGAATAGCCTTCCGTCAACAAGGCTTGAGAGAAAGTCTTCAACAGTTTTTCTCTCCACTGCAACCTTGTCTGAAAGAATATAGTCACTCACCTCTAGCATTTTTGTTTTAATAAAGCATCCTTTTCTCTTCAGCTCTTTTGAAACAGTGCTTGCCTGTTCTCTTGAATCCACATAAATCAAAATCTCTTCTTCTTCTTTTTCGTCAAACTTGAAGAGTGTTGTTTGATTATCAAGCTTCCTTTTTCCTCCCTTCATCTCTCTAAGTGTGTTCTTCATTCGCTTTTCCTTTCCCTTTGCTGCCCAGTAAAATGCCTCGTCCCTCGTTCCCCTTGCCATGAGAATCAATGCTTTTCCTTTTTCTTTTCTTCCCGTTCTTCCCCTTCTCTGAATTGTTCTAATCTCGCTTGGAACCGGCTCGTAGAATACAACAAGATCTACTGCCGGAATATCAAGTCCTTCTTCTGCAACACTGCTTGCGACAAGCACGTTAAACTTTCCTTCTTCAAATTCTTTTACACGGGCAATTTGTTCTTTTTGGCTCATTCCCTTGCCTGAAACTTTTGCAGCCTGTCCAATGAATTGCTCTGCTCTGATTCCCTCACATTTGTTCAATTCTTCAGTAACTCTTTTCACTGAATCCCTGTAATGATTGAAGACAAGAATTCTGCTTTCCTTGTTTTCCTTAACCTGACTGCTTAACACTTTTTTTAATTCATCAAGCTTCGGGTGAATTATATTTTTTCTGTCCAGTATTCTTGTTAGCCTCAAAGCCTTCAAAAAATTTTCATCCTTTGACATTGCCTTGACTGCTTTTGAACTCGCTCCCCTTGTTCCCTCTTTCTCAATTTTTTCAAGATATTCTTTTAGCGGAGGAATTCCCTGAGTTTCCAGCAAAAGCAGAGCATGGTTTGCTTTGAGAAGCCCTGCTGCCTTTGAAGCAGCAACATAAAGAGCTGGTTGGCTTCCCCCGGACACAGCAATCTTTTTTCTGATTTCCTGTTGCATTGCAAGAATTTCTCTTTTTGAAATCGAACGAGCATTAGCTTTTTTGACAATTCTTATTTTTCTCAAGACCTCTGCTTGTTTTTGCATAAACTTTGCTAACTCGTTTCCAATCTCTGTAAACTCGCTTGGCAAAATAACTCCAGTCCACTGCACATCTATCTCGTTAGTGTATGGCTTTACATCCTCGTCTTCTTCAGACTTTATTTCAATGTTTTTAATGAACAGGTTTTTGCAGACATCCTGAATTCTTTCCTGTTCGCTTCCAGGAGAAGCTGTAAGACCAACAATCAATGGATTCAATCCCTTGCTCATATACTGCCTTGCAATGAAAACATAGGCATAGTCTCCCACTGCTCTGTGCGCTTCATCAAAAACAGAGAGCAAAACATCCTCCATCGTAATTCTTCCAGTAATCAAATCGTTTTCAATTGTCTGTGGAGTAGCACAGATTATTGTTGACTGTTCCCAAATTTCCTTTCTTTCCTTTGGGCTGGTTGTTCCAGTCATAATCTGAATGCTCTCATCATCAACTTCCATTAGATTCCTGAAAGTCTTCATGTGCTGAACTGCAAGAGGCTTTGTTGGAGCCATGAACAAAATCTTGCCATTGTTTCCTTTCTGTGATTTGAGAAGATGCGCGGAAAGCAAAACACCAACAATTGTTTTTCCCAGAGCAGTTGGTGCAACAACAAGACTGTTTCCCTTGTCAACAATTCTCGCAGCCAGAATTTCTTGGTAAAGCCTTTGTTCAACAAGGTCTTTTTTGACAAGAGAGTGGTTTACAAATTTTTTTTCCTGCATTGAATACTTTTTGTTGCGCTGTTTTTAAAGCAGTAATGGGTTTTATTCTTTTTTTAGACTTGGTTCTGCTTTGTTTGTCCGGATGAGGTTTTGAAACATTCTTTCGCCTAAATAACTTGAATTAAACTCTTTTTTCTTATTAAAATAGTTTTTGTGGTTTTTTTGCCTAATAAATCGTAATATTTAAATATTTCTTTGTTTATAATTCTATTAAGTCTCTTTTTTGAAAAAAGAGCATTCGGAGGTTGTTTTTATGGGTGAATTACCTTTAGCAGCGGTTGACAGAATTATTAGGAAAGCTGGCGGTTTGAGAGTAAGTGAGTCAGCAGCAGAAGTTCTCTCTGAAATCCTTGAAGAAGATGGAATCAAAATAGCACAGGAAGCAGCTGTTTTTTCCAAGCATGCGAAGAGAAAAACAATCACTGGCGAAGACATAAAGCTTGCTGCAAAGAAACGCTAAATTCTGTTTTTGCATTCCAAAACCTTTTTGCAGGCTTGATTATGCGCAATGTATATATAGTCTAATTTTATTATATTTGGGGGTTTTTAATGGGGTTTTTTCCACCTAGAAACACATGGTTAATATTTCTGTTTCTCTTACTCCTGATTCCCTGTTTTCACGCAGGATGGTACAACACTGACTGGGATTACAGGGCGAAGCTGACTGTTAACCA
>JAFCCW010000011.1 GCA_017609985.1 Candidatus Iainarchaeum sp. | reverse complement strand
CACAAACCGAAACCATAATTAATAACTTACACTATACTATTTCTGCATAAAAAAATCACTGAAAAGCCTGAAAAGGCATTGAACTATTTGTTCTCTGTTGCCCCCGTGCAATTGTAGGTTCGAACGGAGTTAAGAGCAACTGTGAAGTAAGTTGAAGAAAAGCCATATTAATCAGATTAGGCGACTTTCAAAAATAGGTTTAGTGTTGTTCTTTCTTTTTCTCTTTCTTTTCAACCTTGCCAACAAATTGCCTGTAATTGATTCTCGTCGGGTCAACAGGCTGTTTGAAAAAGTCCCTGTAGTATGGCTTGTATCTAAATCTTCGCGGAAGATTAACAAGCCAGACAGCAAGCTTTGTCTTCCTGGGTTTTCCTGGCTCAGTGGCAACAAGAAGTGGCTCGTTTTCTTCCTCTTCCCCGATTTGTGAATAAACATGTTCTGCAATCTCGTCATGGTCAACGTCATCCCAGTCAATTGTTTTTTCATGGGCTAGTTTCAAATCCTGAATTGTTTTCAGATTGCTTTCAAGAACTTCAATGCAGGCAGTGGAAATACTGCCATAGTTTTTTTTTGAAATTCTTTTTCTGATGTACTTGCTTCTTGTCCGATTATACTGAGCAATAAAGAATTCTGCCTCGGTTAAAACAGATTCAAGAGTTTTCTTGTTTTCTTCATTCTCCATTGAAGCAGCCCCTGCTTCAGAATCAATTGCTTTTGCAAGTTCAATAACTCTGTCATCCCATTCTGGAACAATCTTTTGGGTTTTTTTAACAGGCTTTGCTTTTTCTTTCACTGTTTCTTGTTCTTCGAGTTCAAGCTTTCTCCAAAACGAAGCCTGAGACAAAACAGAAAGGCTAACTGAAATAACATGATTTTTAAGAGCTTTAAGCTGGTCTTTCAGCTTGTTCTTTGCCCGTCCGTGAATTGTGGACTCATCAACAATTAATGAGCCTCCAAGAAAAATCTTTCTGTATCTTGCAACAGCAAACAAAGCAGCTGTTTCATTGTCAATTACTAGTGCGCCAGACTTAACAAGTTCTGCTGTCCTTCTGACCTTTGAAAAAGGAGCATCTGTTGACCAAGTTAATCCAGATCTTGATTTAAGAGCTTGTTTTTTGAATTCCTGCTTTAGCTTTTTTTGAACATCACTGTTTCCATAAACATGCTTTGCTTCCTTGAGATAGTGAAAGCTTGTTCCCTCATCCCTTACTGCGCGAGTGGGCAAAATAATGTTTCCTACTTCAATCTCTTCATCAATCGGCCTGCAATAGGAAACAAAAATAATTCTTTCAGCTCCTGCTGAAATCAAGTCTTCAATGCTTGCAGCAGCAGCAGACGCACCATAATAAAAACAGCTTAATCCATAATTCGCTCCCTTTGAAGAAAACTCGTAAACAGGAAAAGACTTGTGTCTCCATTCCCTGATTTTCTTTGCCTTAAACTTGAGTCTTGCCTGCTTGAGCAAGTCCTTGCTTCCAAACAATAGAATGCTTTTCGGAATTCTGACCTCTTTTTTCATTCTTTTATAAGATTCTTTCAAATATAAATAGATTGCGTCTGGAAAAAAAGATTTGAAAGAAGATTAGAAACTAAAATATCAAAAGAGAAAAAAGCGTTGGGCATTTAGCCATCCAGCAGATGCCCCATTTTTTCCTTTTTTGTTTTCAGATATTTTCTATTGTGCTTGTTTGGTTTTACACAGATTGGAACGCGTTCCACAACTTCCAAACCATATTCTTTCAAGCAGTCAATCTTGTGCGGATTGTTTGTAATCAGTTTAATTGTGCTTAATCCAAGGTCTGAAAGAATTTGTGCTCCTGCCTCATAAGACCTTGCATCAGGAGAAAAACCAAGGTCTTCATTTGCTTCAACAGTGTCTCTGCCATTGTCCTGAAGATGATATGCTTTGAGCTTGTTCATTAATCCAATGCCTCTGCCTTCATGGCTTTCAACATACAAAAACACGCCAGCTCCAGCTTCATTAATCATTGCAAGAGCCTGTTCAAGCTGAGTTCCACAATCGCATCTGAGTGAATGAAAAACATCTCCTGTTAGACAACCAGAGTGAACGCGAACCAGCACATTCTTTTCACCACCCACAACTCCCTTTACAAGAGCAACATAGTCTTTGTTTTCTTTAATAGAGTGGTATCCAAGAACCTTGAATTCTCCAAATCTTGTCGGAAGGTTTGCCTCAGTAACTCTTTTGACAAGCTTTTCAGACATCAGAACACCTATTGTCCAGGATAGTTTGGAGCCTGTTCAGTAATGGTTACGTCGTGGGGATGACTTTCCTTCAATCCAGCAGAAGTAATTTTCACCATCTTGGAATTAGTGCGCAATGCATTAATGTCTCCTGCACCAACAAGACCCATTCCGCTTCTCACACCCCCAAGAAGCTGGTAAACCATTTCACTGATTTTTCCCTTAAATGGAACTATTCCCTCAATTCCTTCAGGCACAAGTTTTGCATCCCCAAATCCTTTCTGGAAATAACGGTCCTTGCTTCCCTTCTTCATTGCTCCAAGAGAACCCATTCCGCGGTATTGCTTGAATTTTCTGTTATTCAAATAAATTACTCTGCCAGGTGTTTCATCACAGCCTGCGAAAAGAGAGCCAATCATTACCGTTGATGCTCCAGCAGCAATTGCTTTAACAATGTCTCCAGAGTACTTGACTCCTCCGTCAGCAATAATCGGAGTCTTTGATTTTTCGGCAGCTTTAGAGCATTCTTTTATTGCAGTTATCTGGGGCACTCCAACACCGGAAATAACACGAGTAGTGCATATTGCTCCTGGTCCGACTCCAACCTTTATTGCGTCTGCACCAGCAGAAATAAGATCTTTTGTTGCTTCAGCTGTTGCAACATTTCCTGCAATAAGCTGAACATCATGTTTTTTCTTGATTTTTTTAACGCTTTCAACAACCATTTTCGAGTGCCCGTGAGCAGTATCAACAACAATTACGTCAGCTTCTGCCTTGATTAGTGCCTCGATTCTTTTGTCGTCGCTTGGGCCAACAGCTGCTCCAACCATAAGCCTTCCCTTCTTGTCCCTTAGAGCATTCGGATACTTGGTTCTGTTCAGGATGTCAGTTATTGTAATAAGGCCTGTTAACTTTCCTGCACCGTCAACGAGCGGAAGCTTTTCAACACGGTTTTTGTGCATTATTTCTCTTGCCTTTTCAAGCGAAACCTTTATGTCAGAGGTAATCAGGTCTTTTGTCATTATTTCTTTTGCTTTTTTCTGAGAATTGTGCTCTTCAAAGCGAAGGTCGCGGCTTGTTACAATTCCAGCAAGCTTTCCATTTTTTTCAATAACAGGAAAAGAGCTTATATCAGTTTCTAGCTCAATTGAAAAAAGTTTTTCAACAGGGTCGTCAGGACAAACCGTAATTGGTTTTGTAATAACCCAGTACTCTGCCCGCTTAACCTTGGCTACTTTGGCAGCCTGCTCTTCAGCAGAAAGATTTTTGTGAATTATTCCAATTCCACCCTCTTTAGCTATTGCAATAGCTGTGGCTTCTTCAGTTACAGTATCCATTGCAGCAGAAATAAGTGGAATATTAATATCAATTTTTTTGGTCAGCTTTGATTTAAGCAGAACATCGCCTGGAAGGGTTTTGCTTGCTTGTGGAACAAGCAGAACATCATCAAAAGTCAGCCCGATTGGAATAGAAGACACAGACATTCGGAATCACTCCTTTTAGCTTATTTATATAAAGCAATTCTTTAAAAAGGGTTTGAAACAATTATGTATAAAGTTCAGTCTGCGCGAGATTGCATGACTACAAAACTCTCTTTTTGACATTCCTTTAAAACAATTTCCAAACTTATTCTGCTTTGGTTTAGATGACTTCCACTGTTGTAGTTGGTGCGCAATTCGGCGACGAAGGAAAAGGAAAGATTACTGATTTTGAAGCAGAGAAAGCAGACCTTGTCGTAAGATACCAGGGGGGAAACAATGCAGGCCACACAGTTGTTGTCGATGGCAAGACATTCAAGTTTCATCTCCTGCCCTCAGGCGCAGTTCAGGGAAAGAGATGCTTAATCGGCGCAGGAGTTGTTTTAGACCCGCGCGTTCTCAAAGAAGAAATTGAAAAAATTGGAGAAATCGAACTTGGAATAGATCCGCGTGTTCAGATAATCATGCCCTGGCACAATTCTCTTGATGGAGCAAGCGAGGCAAGAAAGGGTGACAAGAAAATTGGAACAACCGGCAGAGGCATTGGGCCTGCTTATGCAGACCGTGCTTCAAGATGCGGAATAAGATTTAGCGATTTAATTGATGAAGAAAAATTAAAGAAAAGAATTAGCGAAGAATTTCCAATTAAGAAAGATATCCTTGAAAAAGTTTACGGAATCACAGTTGATTTTTCAGAAGAATCTGTTTTCAAAGAATACAGCGTTCTTGGACAGGAATTCAAATCAATGCTTTCAGATGTTTCTCTTGAAGCAAGCAAGGCACTGAATGATGGAAAAAATGTCTTGTTTGAGGGAGCACAGGGAACCTTCCTTGACAACGACTTTGGAACATATCCCTTTGTTACAAGCTCTCACCCAATTGCAGGCGGTGTCTTCACAGGAGTTGGTCTTGGAATAAGAAAGCTTGACAAAATAATTGGGCTTGTGAAGGCTTACACAACAAGAGTTGGAGAAGGGCCTTTTCCATCAGAACTTGACGGAGAACTTGCAAACCAGATAAGAGAGGCTGGAGGAGAGTATGGAACAACAACTGGACGACCAAGAAGAGTTGGCTGGCTTGACCTCTGCATTCTGAGAACTGCTGTAAGACTTAATGGATTGACAGACATTGCGTTTACAAAACTTGACGTGCTCAGCGGACTGGACAAGATATTGATTTGCACAGACTATGAAATTGACGGAGAAAAATTCAATGAATTTCCTCACGCTCTAGAAAATTTTGCAAAAGCAAAACCTGTTTACAAGGAAATGTCTGGTTTCAAAATTTCAGGAAAAGAAAAAAGCTTTGAAGAGCTTGATGAAAAAGCAAGAGAGTATGTAGAGTTTGTTGAAAAAGAACTTGGAGTAAAACTCAGCTTTGTTTCAATTGGACCTGGAAGAAAAGAAACTATTCAGCGCTAGAACTTGTCTTTACTGATTTTCCAAACTTTTCAATTAATTCCTTTACTTCTGCGCTGATTCCCTTCACCATGTTTCTTCTCTTGACGACAGCATGAAGATGTTCAACCATTGCCTTTGGAACCTCATTTCCCAAATAGTCTTTGAACGGACCAGGCATAAAATTTACTTCAATTATTGCAGGGCCAGTCGGGGTTTCAATAAAGTCTACTGCAGAAATATCCATTTTCAAAACTCTACTTGCATCAAGAGCAATTGCTTTCATATAAGGATCTGGTTTGAGAACAGCAGCACTTCCACCCCGAGAAATATTTGCTCTCCACTCACCTTTTTTTCCAGTGCGTTTGGCAGCAATAACCTTTTTTCCGATAACCCAGTAACGGTAATCTGAATTAACTCCTTCAATAAATTTTTGGGCAGAAATAAATTCTTCATAAAGAGTGACTGTGTCAAGAATTGACTTAAGCTCTTTTTTGTCGTGAATAAGCATTACTCCCTTGCCTGCAAATCCACTAATAAGTTTTAACACAATTGGAAAACCAAACTCGTTAATGCTTTCCTGAGCTGCCTCTGGAGAAGTAAAAAGAGAACTGACAAGAGTTGGAACACCAGCATGGCTTAGTTCCTTAACAGTATAATATTTGTGATTAGAAATCTGGTATGCCAACAGACTGACAGGAACATAGATATCGCTTTTGTCAAGAATTTTCAAAACAGCTTCCTTGAAAACAAAATCATTTATTGAAAAACGAGGATAACAAGCATCAAACTTTGTAAGATCTGTTCCCTTGTAAAGAAGTTTTGTTTCCCCTTTATCGCAGACAATTTTTATTTTACTAATTGGAACAAACAAAACAACATCAAAAAGTTTTCTTGCTTCTTCAAGCAATGCCTTCACAGTTGCTTTTTTGTATTTCCTTGAACCTATAATCAAGAGAGAGGTTTGAAGCTGTCCATTAGGTTTCTTTTTTTTCCTTGTTTTTGCAGCATTCATTTTTTCTCACCAATTTTTTTTGCAAAATTTTCTGCAACAAGAGAATAAAAGTCTTCTGAAAACTTTTTGTTAAACACCTTAAACTTTATGTCAGGAATTACTTCGGTTACATGCCCTTTTGCCATTTTCACTGTAGCAATATCACAGCCGCAAACCTGAGCAGCATTGATAACAGTTTTTTTCTCTTCTCTTGAAAGCTTGACAAAGCGCCCTTTGGACAATTCCTGCAAACCATTATCAGTCATTCTTCTCTCAATGCAGAAAACATTGTCTCCAATTACAGCACACTGTTGAAGAGGAGCGTCAATGAATTCCCTTACAACAACACAATTTACCTTGGATCTAAGGCTGTCAATTTGCGAGCTAAGCTGTTTTTTTGATTCCAAAACTATTGCCTGAGTCTTCTCAAGACCCTTGAATGATTTGAAAATAACTGGATAAGAAAAATTATCAACCATTGAATTAATCTGTCTTGGATCTGCAACAATTGCTGTTTTTGCAAGTTTTACTCCTGCCTGAGAAAGAGTAATTAACTGCAGGGGCTCGTTTGAATTAATATAATATGAACCACGCTTTATCTGAGTGTAAATGCTCTTGTCAGCAAGCTCATCCATTAATGGTTCAACAAACGGTGCAAAAGAAAGTTTCACGCGCATATAAACAGCATCATAATCATCAATGTTTAGCCCAGAGTCTTTGACATATGTTTTCGTTCCCTTTGTAATCAGATTAAGCCTTGCAATGTTAAGATAAGTTACTTTTGAAAACCTGTTTTCAGAAAAGGCTTTTTTCAGCCCAGAAATAACATCGGTTTTATTGCCTGCGAGAAGTAAAACATTCATCAAATCCACTCGAATTCATAAAGCCAAAAATACTTTAAGTAATACCTCCCATTTACGCTTTTTAAACATTTCCATGCGTTTTCTTTTTCAGAGGCATTTAAAAATGAGTGGCATTGGATCAAAAAAAGTTGTTGGATTAGTTGAAGTTGTAAAAGTAATTGGCGAAAAAGGAGAGGTTAGAAAAAAAGCTCTTCTTGACACTGGCGCAACCCACACATCCGTAGATTTGGGAATTGCTGCAAAAGCAGGCTTAGGTCCTGTTGTAGCAAGCACTAAGATAAAAAGCAAGACCTCCATTAAGGGATATGTTAGGCGCGCAGTCGTGCTTGGCGAAATTGAATTAAGAGGAAAGAGAGTAAAGGTTAAACTGAATCTTGAAGACAGACAAGGAATGACTCACAAAATTCTGGTTGGGCGAGATGTTCTTCACTCAAATTTTTTAGTGGACGTGGAAAAAACCCATCAGTCCCATAATCTAGTGGATGAAAAAAAGAGAACAGAAATTAGTGAAAAAGTGCTTTCTGATGACTGAACAAATTGAGATAAGAGAAATAAAAAAAAACGATGCAATTGGTTTATCAAAACTTTTTCCTCATTGGAAAGGCAACCTTGCTGAGAAAAAAACTAAAAAGACTCTTAAAAGCAAACGTGAAAAAAGATTTTTTGCGGTTTCCAACAACCAGCTGATTGGACACATTAAATCTGTTTTAGGAACTGGAAGACACAAGCATCTTGCAGAATTGTTTTCCCTGATTGTTGCTCCCGAAAAACGTGGAAAAGGCATTGGAAGAAAGCTTATTGAAAGAGCATTGAAAGAGATGCCTGCACAAATTAAGATTGTTGTATTTCAGGTTCAGGCAGACAACAAGCCAGCAATCGAATTGTACAGGAAAATCGGATTTGAACAATATGGCTTTCTTGAAAAAGGAAGCATGGTTGACGGAAAGCTTGTGGACAATATCTTAATGAAAAAGGAGATTAACTAATCTTTTTTGAAAACTTAAGATTCCCATCAGGCCTATTTTTTCATTTCAGCAGAACTAAATGAATAAGTCTTCCCAGTTGGGGAACAGCTCCTTCTTCAAGCGCCTGCCTCACGTTTCTTGTGTGTTTTTTATGGTGCGAAATATAATTTAGCATCTTTTCTATGGAGTGTCTTGATAAGCCTTGTTGTTGAGCAACTCTTACAAGCAAACCCTGTTCCCTGTCTCTTAACTCGTCTTTTGTTCTTTGAGCTTTTGGCTCACGCTTATTTCTTGGGTCCTGCCCTGATGCTCTTGCCCGCTCGGAAGCAGAAAATCTTCCAAGCCCGCCGGGAATTATTGCCTCAGGATTAACTGGCGTGTGAGCAACTGGTTTTTGAACACTGTGTCTTTGAGTAACTGTTTTGCTTCTTCTTTCACTAGGTCTGCGCGCCATACATAAAATTAGTCTTTCCTGGTATTTAAGATTGATGACTTGAACTTGCTTGGTTTGAAAGCAGGAATGCGAACAATCTCTGCTCCTGTTTTTTCAAGTTTCCCTGTGTCTGCCTGCTGGTCGTATCCAAGAGCAATTACTGCTGGTCTTTGCTTTTCAACAATCTTGTAGGAAAGAGGTTCTTCTCCGAGAAGAGCATTGTTCACAAAGGAAACTTCTTTAACAGAATTCAATCTCTCGTGTTCGTTTTGCACAGCTGGCTTTCCTTTTATTTGCTTTACATTGGAATCGCGTGCAACAATTACTGTGAGAGAATCACCAAGACAACTTGCTTTTTCAAGAAAAAACTCGTGTCCTGGATGCAGAACATCAAATGTTCCAAAAGCAAGCACTTTTTTAGGCATATAAACCTATAAATAGTTTTGTAATTTATATTAATTGGTTTGCATGAAACTTGAAGAGCGCATTAGCCTGATTGAAGAAGTCGGCGAAGAAATTATTACTCAAGAAGACTTGAAGGCTTTGCTGGAAAAGAAGAAACAACCAATAGCTTACGATGGGTTTGAACCAAGCGGAAACATTCATATTGCCCAGGGAATAATGCGAGCAATAAATGTAAACAAGATGGCAAAGGCGGGCTGCAAGTTCAGGATGCTTGTGGCAGACTGGCATGCCTGGGCAAACAACAAACTTAGTGGGAATCTTGAAGACATTCAGACTGCTGGAAAGTATTTGATTGAAGTTTGGAAAGTTGCAGGGATGGACTTGGACAAAGTGGAATTTGTCTGGGCAAACGAGGCAGTTCAGGACGAAAATTACTGGAAAAAGGTTATGTCAGTTGCTACCGGAAGCACGGTTAACAGAATTATCAGATGCTCTCAGATAATGGGCAGAGGAGAAAAAGATGGGTTAAGTGCTGCACAGATTTTGTATCCCTGCATGCAGACAGCAGATATATTTCATCTCGAAGTAGATATTCCCCAGCTTGGAATGGACCAGAGAAAGGTTAACATGCTTGCCAGAGAACTCGGAGAAAAACTTGGTTACTGGAAGCCAGTTGCAGTACACCACCACATGCTTATGGGGTTGGAACAGCCAAAAACTAGTGCAGAGGGAATTGACAGAAAGATTGAAATGAAAATGAGCAAAAGCAGACCAGATTCTGCGATATTCATGACTGACTCTGCAAAGGATGTGCAGAGAAAAATTTCAAAAGCATTCTGTCCGGAAAAGATTGCAGAAGAAAACCCTGTTCTTGAATATGCAAAATATATTGTTTTTGAAAAATTTGATTCTCTGAAAATAGAGAGACCAGAAAAATTTGGCGGAAATATTGAGTACAACTCCTACAACGATCTTGAAGTAGACTTTGTTAATGGAAATCTTCACCCGGCAGACCTTAAAACCAGTGTAGCCAACAGCGTGAATGAATTGCTGGAACCAGTGAGAAAACATTTTGAAAAAAACAAGAAAGCTGCAGACCTGCTAAAACAGGTTCAAAGCTTCAAAATAACCAGGTAAAAGATTTTTATATCAGAAAGCCTTTATTTTTTTATTTAATCTTTGGAGGCGATTTCATGTTTGGATTCTTAAAGGGAAAAATATTAGTTAACCTTGAAAAAAATAGTTTTGTTTCGGGCGAAAAAATAAAAGGCAGAACAATCCTCAAGCTTAAAAAACCAGTAAGTGCAAGACGGCTGAAGCTTGTTTTCTTTGGGGAAAGAACTGTTTCACATAGGAGCATTTCGGACGGAAGAAGAACAAGCAGCACTGAAAGAGTTTACGAATTTGAACAGGATTTGGACATAGAAAAAGAATATTTAAACGAAGAATATGATTTTGAAATCAGCATCCCTAAAAATCTTATAGGTGCAAAACCAGAAAACGAAACTCTTGGAATGGCAATGAATATAGGGAGCGCACTCATCGGAGGGCCCAGCATGACTAAATGGTATGTTGAAGCAGTTCTTGATGTGCCAAAGGGATTTGATGTAAGCAAAAGAGTTCAGGTTACAATAACCGAACAATAACAAATCTGTTCAAAAAGATATAAATCTAAAATCCTGAAAAACAAATCTTTATATAATAATTAAAACAATATATTGCCGATTAAAATGAACTTGAATATTCTCAAGCCAGGAAATGCTGTAAGAGATTCTCTGGAAAACCCAAATCTTGCGATTTCAGCAGGATTAGTAGCTGCTTTTCTTATCGTATATGTTATTTCAAGAAATGTTCTTCTGGGAATAGAATTGGATCTTGGACTGATTGCATTTCTCGTATTCAGAGAATTTGCAAAGCTAGTGTTTTTGGGAGTAGTTGTTTATCTCGTAGCATATCTTTTTGCGGGAAAGAATACGGATGGAAAATTTAATGGAATTCTTTCAGCAATTTCTTTGAGATGGATTGTTGTAGCAATTAATGCACTTGTGCTTTCAATTGTAATATTTGCAATTTTTAGCCCTGCTTCTTTGAATGCAGTGGCAACAGCAAAGTCAACAAACTCTGTTTCAGATTATGGAATTGCTTTTGACATGCTAAAGGAAGACATTGGAAGTTTTGAAATCGTGATTGCGGGAATCGGCGTCCTTGCAGGTCTTGTTTTACTGGTCTGGAGAGAATATCTTCTTTATTCCCTTGTCGCAGAGCTTGTTCAGGGAAGTATTTTGAAAAATCTGTTCAGCTGGCTGCTTGTGACAGTTATTCACATTACTGTTTTTATTTTGTGAGCTTTCCATCAATCAGAGAGCTAAAAAAGCTATTCCAAAATAAAGCAATGCAAATGCATAGCAGAATTTTGAAAAAGAAATCTGTTCAGCTAGTTTTAAAAGAACGGAAATTGAAACAAGACCAAAAACAAAAGCTGAAACAACAGCAACTATTTCATTGAGTCCAATTGAAATAGGGTCAAAAATTGAAAACGCAAGTTCTGCAACAAGCACTGAAGGAATGCTTAGAAGAAAACTCAGGCGAAAGGCTTCTTTTGGAGAAAATCCTTCAAAAAGCAAAACACTGACAGTGGTTCCGCTTCTTGAAACTCCAGGCAGAACAGAAAATCCCTGTCCAAGACCAAGAAAGAATGCATTCTTGTTTGAAAGGCCTGGTTTTTTCTGACTCTGTTTTCTTCCCTGCAAATAGCCAGTGATTAAAAGAAAAATTCCAATAAAAAAAAGCAGTGCCGGAATTCCAAGCAAAGAAAATGCATTAAGCAAAAGATAGGATGGAATGGCAGTAATAGCTGTTGCAAGAACTGCTATTCCCAAAAACTTTGCCAAGGGAACATCCCTGCTTGAAATAATTCGCTTTATCTCTTTTCTGAAAAAAACTATTGCCGCAAACAGGGTTCCAATGTGAAGAAAAATGCTGTAATTTTTTGCTGACTCAACTGTTAATCCAAGAAAGGAAATTCCCAAACCCATTACCTGTCCCTGAGATGAAACCGGAAGCCATTCAAAAACACCCTGAAGAAGCCCTAAAACAATTGCCTGCGCTAAATCCATAATCAAAGGTTATTGGTTAGATTTAAATAAATAATGGGAACTAAAAAAGATTTGGAGGGTGGTTTGATTGAAGAAAATAAAATGTCCTGAATGCGAAGAAACTTTTTCAATTGAATTGGATGAATACGATGACGGCGACTATCTTGCCTGCCCAGAGTGCAATCTGGAACTGGTTGTTGTTTTGTCAGCCACAGGACGGCTTTCAGTAAAGCCAGCAAAAGAAGTTGATCTCGAAAACGGATATGATGAATTTTACTCAGAATAGTGAAAGCCCTAAAAACTATAATGCATTCATAATATTGTATGAATTTAAAAGAGCTTGCAAAAACAGACACAGAACTTTTCGAAATTGCTTCTTTGCTTGATGTCAGTATTGTCAAGCATGTTAATCCACAGAACTGCCTGTCTGAAAAGAAAAAGTTCTTTAGAGCTCTTGAAAAAGGAGAAAAACACAATCCTGTTTATGAATTTCTTCCAAGAAACCCGATTATGAAATATCTAAAGATTAATCCAGATTATGAAAACTGTATAAAGACTCTTGATTCGATTGACACAGATGATTCAGCTATTGGAAAACTTTTCGAGAAAAGAAAAACTCTGCTTAAGAGCAAGATAAAACTACTTCAGTCGATTGGAAACGCGGAACAGTTTACTGAGAACTCTATTTCATATTACGGAAGCATTGATTCAATCCTTTTGAAGAGTGCAGAGCAAATTCTTGAAATTGTTCCAAGAGACGAAAAAAAAGATGTTTCAGCAAACGGCGCAAGATATTTTCTGCAGTTTCACTTAAAGGAAAACGGATTTAACTGGAAAGTTTTCACTGACGACAAGCTGGTGAGTGATGCTGTGATTGTTCCGGGACTAAAACAGATTAGAATCAGAAGTGATGCAATGTTTTCCAGCACAGAAATAATGAGATTAAAATTTCATGAAATAGAAACTCACTTGTACCGTTACGAAAACGGTTATTCTCAGCCGTTCAAAATTTTTGGAACCGGTGTTGGAGAGGGCTGGCAGAGAACAGACGAGGGTTTAGCAGTATTCAATGAAGAACTTTTTGGAGTCTTGACAACCTCAACTCTTAGAAAATATGCAGGAAGAGTTGTAGCAGTGTACTATTCCATGAAAAATTCATTTTATGAAAGCTTTGAAATTCTCAGAGAACATTTTAATGACGAAGATTCATACATGCTTGTTCAGCGAGCAAAGCGAGGTCTTGCAAGAACAGAGGAAAAAGGAGCTTTCACGAAAGACATTATTTATTTAAAGGGCAGGAATGAGGTAATCAAGTACCTGGAAAAAGGAGGAAACATAAAAAATCTGTATCTTGGACGTGTTTCAGTAAAGGAAGCAGATCTCCTCCCTGAAATAACTCATCTGATTGAGCCAAAATACATGCCGGATTATGGGGAAAGATTTAAAAATAAGATGATTAAATAATAATATAATTGATTAAATAGTTTAAACAACAGGAGGTTTTGAAATGGACTATTTTGATCCTTTTGAACAAATGAAAAAAATGCAGAAAAGAATGATGGGTTTCTGGGGCGTTCCAGGCCAAGAATTTGATTTGAAAAAAGGAAGTGAAATTCACAACCGAGAACCGCTTATTGACATCAGAGACGATGGAAAGAAAATAAAGATTATTGCAGAAATGCCCGGAATAAACAAGAAAGACATTGACTTGGTGCTCGGAGAAAACAGCATAAGCATTTCAGCAGAAAGCAAAACTGGAATGGAAGAAAAAGACGCAGAAAAAGGAATATATTATTCGGAGAGATCAGTACAATCTTTTAGCAGAACAATTCCACTGCCAACAGAAATCAAAAGCGAAAGCGCAGAAGCAGAACTTAAAAATGGGATTCTTGAAATAAACCTAGACAAAAAAAATATAGAAAAGAAAAACAACAGCAAGAGGCTAGAGGTCAAGTAAAAGACCTCAATTATTTTCTTATTTTATTCCCATTAATTTTATTCTTCTTCTAACCTTAATCATCTAAAGCAAGCCTATAAATACTAGTCTGAACTGATTTATTCTGTGTTGCCAAGAAAAAAACCAGCTCAGCTCAGACTAAATCTGAAAGTAAATGAATCTCTTGTTGAAAGAAGAAAACATCAGACTGTTCAGGCAGCAGATTCAGCAAAATGGTTCCTGAAAAAGATAAATAAAAGATGGGGCAAAATTGACGAAGAAAAAGCAACAGAGATTGCAAAAAGAGTCGCCGGGATTGAAGCCAGAAAAGGATTAACAGACCAAAAATGGAAACATAACTATTTTCACAGAAGAAAAACTGAACTTGACTATTTTAAATCAAACAATATTGATCTTGATGACCCAAAAAGAAGATTTGACCTCAAGCTAGGGGAAGTTAGAACTCTTTCTGACAGAGAAATTGACGCTCTTATCCTATGGGAAATAGAAATTATTGAATCACAAGGAATGGGAAGAACAGGAAACAATCAGAGAAGTTTTGACTTAACATAATTAAATGCGTTTCTGAACAAGGGAGAGCCCTGTCCCTCTTTTGGAATTTCTTTTCCTTCGCGCAAGAGACATTCCTTTTTGCGAGTCCATCGCGGATGGTTTTCAAAAAACAAGTGTGCTTCAGGATGAGGCATCATTCCAAAAACCCTGCCTGTTTCATCGCACAAACCAGCAATTGAATCAGTGCTTCCGTTTGGGCAAAGAGGATACTCTTCAGTTACATTAAAGTCAGGGTCAGCATACTGAAAAACAACTATGTTCTTGGATTTGATTTCTTCGAGAATTTTTGGATTAGCAGGAATAAATTTTCCTTCACCATGTCTTACAGGAAGCTCTATTTTTTCAATTCCCTTTGTAAAAACACACGGGCTTTCCTTGTTTCCCTTCAGATAAATCCATCTGTCCTCAAATCTTCCAGACTCATTAAATGTCAGAGTTGACTGTTGTTCAAAATATTTTCCTTCCAATGCAGGAACTAAGCCAAGTTTTACGAGCATCTGAAAACCATTACAGATTCCAATCACTAATTTTTCTTCAGCAATGAACTTTTTCAGGTGAGCTTCAAAAGTGTCAGAACCAATGCGAGATGTCTGAATCTTGTTAGCCATTGCCTTGCCTGAGCCAAGATCGTCCCCATAAGAAAAACCGCCTGGAAAAGCAAGCAAGTGAAAGTCTTCAAGTTTTTTCTTGCCTGCAACCACATCATTTACATGAACGCGCTCTGCTTCAAAACCAGCATTGCTCAAAGCAAACTGTGTCTCGTAATCGCAATTTATTCCATAACCATAGAGCACAATTGCTTTTCCTTTTGTCACCAAATCACCAGTCCAATGTTTTCTTCCAAGAATTTTTAAGTTCTGAAATCTTTTCATTAATAATCTGATTTCCATCAATTCCTTTCACCAACAAAGCATTAGAATCATTAACTTTTCCAACAACTGCAAAGCTGTTTCCAGCCAGTTCTTTTTCAAAAGCTTCCTTGTTTTTTTCAGAAACGCTCACAACAAATCTTGAAGCACTCTCTGAGAAAAGAATCTGAGTGTTATCCATACCATCTTCTTTTGAAAGCGTGGACAAATCTGCTTCAAGTCCAAGTTCTCCAGAAAAAGCTGTCTCTGCAAGAGCTACTGCTAGCCCTCCGTCGCTTAAATCATGACAGCTTGCAACAAGCTCTTTTTTTATTGCTGAATGCAATGCTCTGTAAAGCTTGAGTGCTTTTTCTGCATCAACAACTGGAACATTCTTTCCGATTTTTCCAGAGAGAGCCAGGAATTCACTTCCACCAAGCTCGTTCTTTGTTTCTCCTAAAACATAAACAAGGTCTCCCTTGCATTTAACATCCATTGTGACTGCCTTTCGCACATCAGGAAGCTTTGCAACTGCGCTAACTAAAAGAGTTGGAGGTACACTGATTTTTTCTCCACCCATTCTGAAATCACACTTCATAGAGTCTTTGCCAGAAATAAAAGGTGCAGAAAAAGCAAGAGCATAATCACTCAACGCCTTGTTTGCTCTGACCAGCTGAGCAAGCTTGTGCTTGCCGTCAGGATTCTTTTCCTCATCGACTTCCGGGTCAGGCCAGCAAAAGTTATCAAGCAATGCAACATAGTCAGGGTCTGCTCCGACTGCAACAGCGTTTCTTATTGCTTCATCAATAGCATTAGCAGTCATATGATAAGTGTCAATATCGCTGTATCTTGGACAAATTCCATTGCTTACAGCAATTCCTTCCCAGGAATCATAAATAGGTTTAATAACTCCTGCATCGCTTGGACCATCATTCATTGCCCCAGTAAGAGGTTTTACGATGCTGGAACACTGAACTTCATGATCATACTGTCTTACAACATAGTGCTTGCTGCAGATATTCAATGAAGCGAGAAGTTTTTTTAAGTCTCCAGAAAAGTCAGTGGAAAAAATCTTTTCTTCTGCCCCTGCTTTTTCTTCAGGACTCCACTCTGCTTCAAGAATCATTTCAGGCAATCCATCGTGAACAAAATCCATTGTCATAAAAGCCACTGCCCGCCCTTCAAAGAATACGTGGAACATTCCAGAGTCAGTGAACTTGCCCAAAACAGTTGCTTCAACATCATGCTTTTTGCACAAAGCCATAAAGTCGTCCACCGAGTCTTGAGGTACTGCAAGAGTCATGCGCTCCTGTGCTTCAGAAAGCATTATTTCCCAGGGCTGCAAGCCAGCATACTTTAATGGTACTTTGTCAAGGTGAAGCTCGAAACCATTGCTTGACCTGGCCATTTCACCAATGCTGGAACTTAGTCCTCCAGCGCCATTGTCAGTAATATTGTTGTAAAAGCATTCGTCTCTGGCTTCAAGAATGCAGTCAACCATTTTCTTTTGAGTAATTGGGTCACCGATTTGAACAGCTGTTGCTGGTGAGCCTTCATGAAGCTCTTCGCTTGAAAAAGTTGCTCCATGAATTCCATCCTTCCCAATTCTTCCGCCAACCATAACAATCGCATCGCCTGGCTTTGCTGTTTTTTCTTCAGTTGGCTCTCCATTGATTTTTGCAGGAAGCAATCCCCCAGTTCCGCAGTAAACCAAAGGTTTTCCCCTGTATCTGTCATCAAAAACAATTGTTCCGTTAACAGTCGGAATGCCTGATTTATTGCCCCCGTCCTGCACTCCCTTTCTGACTCCTTCAAAAATTCTTCTCGGATGAAGCATGCCCTCAGGAAGATTTCCTGAATAAAAAGGATCTGCAAAACAAAAAACATCTGTGTTGAAAATCAAACGAGAGCCCTTGCCGGTTCCAAGTGCATCCCTGTTCACACCCACGATTCCAGTGAGTGCCCCGCCATAGGGGTCAAGAGCAGAAGGAGAATTATGAGTTTCCGCTTTGAATGAAAGATTCCAGTCGTCAGTAAACTTAATTATTCCAGCATTGTCGTGAAAGACAGAAACAAGAAAGTCTTTTTCTTCCCCAATCTTTTCAGTGCTTCCGCGAATAAAGGTTTTGAAAATGCTTTTTATCTGCTCTTTCTTATCTCCCTCTTTGTAATTAATTGTTGCATTGAAAATCTTGTGCTTGCAATGTTCGCTCCAGGTTTGTGCAAGAACCTCTAATTCTACATCTGTTGGTTTCTCTCCCAAGCCCTGTTTTTTTCTCTCTACTAGAATCTCTGGCTGCTTGAAATAATCTCTCACAGCCCTCATTTCGTCAAGATTCAATGCAAGAGTTCCCTCTCTTGAAATATTCACTAGCTCGTCATCGCTTACATCAAGATTAACTTCATCAACCTTTATTTCAAAGTCCTCTTTTACTTTTGGAATGCTTGCCTTGATTTGTTTTCCCTTTTCCCAGTCTTCAGTGGAAAAAATTTCAAATCTTTCAATCAACTGATTTGCAAGATAATTTTTTGCAATGCTTTCTATCTGTTCGCTAGATAAGTCTCCCTTAATCAGGTACTGTCTTGAAGAATGAACCGAGAGTTCTTTTCCGAATTTTTTTCCAAGAGCATACTCTATTGCTTCGCGGGAAGTGTTTCCAATGTTGTCGGTTACTCCCGGCAAAAAGCCGACTTCTACAAGATAGTTAAAATCTTTTGCCTGTGCAATTGGGGAAAGAGAAACATCCTGAATTATTTTATCATAAAAAGCGAAAAGGATTTTTTTCAACTGAGCTTCCTCAATCGGACCGGAAACTGTGAAAACATCCACTGTTTTGCAGGATTCAATCTCTATTCCAAGATTGCTCTTAATTCCGGAAACAACTCCCTCGCCCGCAGCATCAGTAAAGCCAGGCTTTAGCGCAACCTCAATCCTTTGAATCATCTGCTCCCACAGCTAAGAGAAATGAGAAAATGTTTTTAAGGGTTGAGGATAAAGAAGCAGTTAATCAAACACGACAGGCAAACACTTAAAAACTCTATTAGCTCTTAACATTATGTGGGAGCAATGGACGAAATCCATGAAGAATGCGGAGTCGCAGCTGTTTCTCTTAAGAAACCCCTGAAAAATTATCCCGAAGGCAAGGCAGCACACTATCTTGTCAAGATGCTATTGCACCAGCAGCACAGGGGACAGCTCTCAGCAGGAATCTCCACCTTTGATCCCAACAGACAAGAAATGATTGACACTTACAAAAAGCTTGGTTCTGTTAACGAGGCTTTCTGGTTTAGAATAGAACCAAAATACAAAGGAATTCTTGAAAAATTCTCTGGAAAAAAAGGAATAGGACACATCAGATATGCTACTTCCGGAAGCAATGATACTGGCGCAGCACAGCCTTTTGAAAGATATCATGGAAGAAAATGGAAATGGTTTTCTCTTGCATTCAATGGAAATCTTGCAAACTTTGTTGACTTAAAAAAAGACATTGAAGGAAATGGATACCATCTTGTAAGAGACCTTGACACTGAAGTCATAATGCATTCTCTCTCCAAAGAGCTAAACGGTCCAAAGCCAAAAGACATCGGAGAAATTTTTTCAAATGCTACTGAAAATTTTGACGGTGCCTACAGCCTTGTTTACATGAATGCAATGGACGAGCTTGCAATAATGAGAGACCCTGTGGGATTCAAACCACTTGTTTATCTTGAAAATGATGAAATGATTGCAGCAGCAAGCGAGAGTGTGGGACTGAATGCGCTTGAAGGAAAAAGACACGATGTTCAGCCAGGGGAAATGCTTATTGTTAACGGAAACAGTGTTGAAAAGAAAAGATTTGCCAAGGCAAAGCAGAAAGCAATCTGCATGTTTGAATATGTTTACTTTGCAAACCCTGCTTCAACATTTGATGGAGTGAATGTTTACGAGGCAAGATGGAATCTTGGAAAACAACTTGGAAAAGAAGAAGACCTGAACATAAAAAACGGAGAATATATTGTTGTTGCAGTGCCAGACACTTCAAAGCCTGCTGCAGATGGTTATGCTCACGAAATTGGCGTCAGGTCAATGGAAGGTTTAATGAGAAACAGATATGTTGGAAGAACATTTATTGAAGACGGCGAAAGATCTCAAAAAGTAAAAGACAAATATTCAGTAAACCGTGCAATTCTCAAAGGCAAAAAAGTAATTCTTGTTGAAGACAGTATTGTGCGTGGAACAACCTCCAAGGTTCTTATAGACTATGTGAGAAAAGCAGGAGGAGCAAAAGAGGTTCACATGCGTGTAAGCTGTCCTCCAATTGTAAGCCCTTGCTTTTATGGAATTGATATGAGCACAATGGACGAGCTTATTGCTCCAAAATATGTTAACAAAAACGAGCTCGGGGAAAGAGGGCTTGAAGACATTGATAAAAAAGTTATTGAAAAAATTGCAAAAGAAATAGGAGTTGATTCCCTCAGATATCAGTCACTCAAGGGTCTTGTGAAAGCAATTGGTTTGCCAAAAAATGAAATGTGCATGGCTTGCATTAACGGAGAATATCCCACTCCTTGCGGAAAACTTCTTGCAGAACATTCCAAAGAAAACATGGGCAAGACACCCAGCGGGAGAACATACCAAGCATGCGGAACCGCAGGAAATTCATGCAGGGGAAAGAAATGAAAGTTTTGATTATTGGTTCAGGTGGCAGAGAACACGTGCTTGCCTGGAAAATAAAACAGAGTAAGAAAGTTGACAAGATTTTTATTGCACCGGGAAATGCAGGAACAGCGGAAGTTGGAGAAAACATTGATATTGACGCAGAAGACATAAATGCGTTGGCTGATTTTGCAGGAAAAGAAAAAATTGAATTAACTATTGTCGGACCAGAAGCACCGCTTGTGGCAGGAATAGTTGACGAATTTTCAAAGAAAGGATTAAGATGTTTTGGACCAAGCAAGGCAGCAGCAGAAATAGAGGGAAGCAAATCATTCACAAGAGACCTTCTCAAAAAATATAAAATTCCAAGTGCAGAGTATGCTGTCTTTACTGATGCAGAGAAAGCAAAGGAATATGTTAAGGAAAAAGGAGCTCCAATTGTTGTCAAGGCAGATGGTTTAGCAGCTGGCAAGGGAGTTACAGTAGCTGAAACAGAGGAAGAAGCAGTCAAGGCAATTGAAGAGATTATGGAAGATAATAAGTTTGGAGAAGCAGGAGCAAAAATTGTTCTGGAAGAAAAGCTTGAGGGAGAGGAAGCAAGCTATCTTGTATTTACAGACGGAGAAAGTATTCTGCCAATGGTTTCAAGTCAGGACCACAAGCCAGTTTTTGATGAAGGCAAGGGACCAAACACAGGGGGAATGGGAGCTTATTCTCCAGCACCGGTTGTAACAAAAGAACTTGAAAAGCAGATAAAGGAAGAAATAATGATTCCTACCATCAGAGCAATGAAGGAAGAGGAAAAAGAATTCAGGGGATTTCTTTACGGAGGCTTAATTATTAAGAACGGAAAAGCAAGAGTTATAGAATTCAATGCAAGATTTGGTGACCCGGAAGCACAAGCAGTTATTCCAAGACTGGAGTCAGACCTTATTGAAATACTGGAGGCTTGCATGAACGGTTCTCTAAAAAACCAGAAAATTAAGTGGAGCAATAAGGCCTGCACTTGTGTTGTTCTTGCAAGCGGGGGGTATCCGGAAAGCTATGAAAAAGGAAAAGAAATTTCAATAGGAGAAAAAGGAGAAGGACAGCTAGTTATTCACGCAGGAACAAAACTGGAGAACGGAAAAATTTTCACAAATGGCGGACGCGTTCTTGGCTGCGTGGGGCTTGGAGAAAGCATTAAAGAAAGCATTGAAAAAGCTTATGATTTAGTTGAAAAAGTTAAGTTTGAAAAAATGCATTACAGAAAAGATATTGGAAAAAAAGCTTTGGACAGGGGCGAAGTCCCAACAGGGGGATTGTGATGACTAAGAAAAAACTCACTTACAAAGATGCTGGAGTAAGCATTGATGCAGGAAACGAGTCAGTGAAGAGAATCAAGAAACATGTAAAGAGTACGTTCACCAAGGATGTTCTATTGGATGTTGGAAAATTTGGAGGGATGATTTCTCTTGAAAAAGCAAAAAAAATGAAAAAGCCTGCTTTAGTATGCAGTATTGACGGAGTGGGAACAAAAATGAAGGTTGCCTCAATGGCAAACAAGTGGGATTCTGTTGGAAAAGATATTGTAAATCATTCATCAAACGACATACTTGTGCAGGGCGCTTTCCCTGTTGCGTTCATGGACTATATTGCAAGTGACAAGATAGAGCCGGAGCAGATTGAACAGATTGTGAAAGGAATTTCAGAAGCCTGCAGGGAAGCAGGAATTGCATTGATAGCCGGCGAGACAGCAGAAATGCCTGGAGTATATGAAAAAGGAGAAACAGATTTAGCAGGCGCAATATATGGGTTGGTAGATGCAGAAGATGTGATAGATGGTTCAAAAATAAAAGAAGGGGATGTTATTCTCGGGCTCGCATCGGATGGTCTTCACACTAATGGATACTCTCTTGCAAGGAAGGTTTTCTTTGAGGTTGCCGGACTAAACACAGAAGATTATGTAGAAGAACTTGCTTGTTCTGTTGGAGAAGAACTATTAAAACCACACAAGAGTTATGTGAACATCGTGAAGAAACTGCTTGATAAAGAGATTGAAATAAGGGGAATGGCACACATCACTGGCGGAGGGCTTGTAGAGAATATCCCGAGAATTCTTCCAAAGGGAACCTGCGCAGTAATCAACAAGAACGAGATTGATGTTCTGCCTGTCTTCAAATTCATTCAGGAAAAGGGAAACGTGGACGAGCAGGATATGTGGAGAACCTTTAATATGGGAATTGGACTGGTTATAGTGATTCCAGTCAACGAAAGAGCAAAAGCAGTGCAAATCCTTGAAAAGAACAAGCAAAAGTTTACCGAGATTGGTTCAATTGCAAAAGGCTGCGGTGTGGACATAAAGTAATCTTTTTTAAGTCAGCAACACTTATTTTTACATGCATAAAAATCCTGCACTTAAAAGAAGACATGGAAAAAAACCATGGGTCAGAGCAGAGGAAGCAGATGTTTACAGAGCCCCGCCAGGAAGAAAATTTGGTTTCTCAGGAGAAGTAGCAAGAGTTCACTGGAGAAGCCATAAAGATAATCCAGTTAAAAACCAAAAAGCAATGTATCACCTCCTAAGAACTCTGAACATACTTTTCCCAGGCTATTTTGTCAAAGCAACAGGAGCAAGAGAAGGACAAAAAAAAGAACTTTACTCCAGATATGCTGAAACTCACCCAGCTTTTCAGACAATGGTTCAGGATGCTTATCAAAATGAATATTTGCCTTCAGCCAGAGGCCATAAAACTTACAGAAAAAGAGAGCGTTCAATGGGTCCAGACCAGTTAAATAGATTTAATTATCCTGAAATTTTGAAGGCAGGAATAACTCCAAATAGCAACCCACTTAATGTTGGAACAAGACCAATTGATGAAGAAAGATGGCAGAAAGAGCATCCTGAAGAAAGACCTCTTACTAAAACAGAAAAAAAGAGGGGTGTTGGACTGCCAATTTATTTTGAATTCTCAGATATTGACTGGGAAAAACTAAGGAAATATGTCAGAGAAAAAGCAGAGAAACCAACCAATCTTTTAATGCATGTTGCAATGGCTGAAGCACTTGAAATAGAGAGAATGATTCCAATAACTGAATTCCTTGAAGAACAGAAACAAGTTCTTGAAAAAAGCGAGTTTGAAAAACTTAAAAAGAGAATGACAAGATGGGGAAAAGTGCATGGGTTTAGATAAAATCAGCTTGAGAAAGAAAACAATTGAAGAACTTTCAAAGACTTCAAAAAGCTTGCTATCCAAGAAAAGCAAAACAATAGTTGAAGAACTTTTTTCTCAGCCAGAGTTTAAAGAAGCTGAAACAATCCTGTTCTATGTTTCCTTCAGACAAGAAGTTGAAACTCACGAAGCAATAAAGATTGCTCTCGCAAGAGGAAAGAGGGTTGCAGTGCCTGTGACAGACCTTAAAGACTATGAGCTGGAACTTGCAGAAATAAAATCATTTGAAGAGCTTGAAGAAAAAGAATCAGGAATAATGGAACCGAAAGAAATCAAAGAAATAGAACCGAAAGAAATTGATTTAGTTATTGTTCCCGGACTTGCCTTTGATGAAGAGAAGAACAGGCTCGGCAGAGGAGCAGGATGCTATGACTGGCTCTTGAAGCAATTGAAGTGCTCTTCGGTTGCTCTTGCGTTTGAATGCCAGATAGTAGAAAAAGTCCCTGTTGACGGGAACGATGAAAAAATTGGAAAGATAGTTACTGAGGAAAGAATTATCAAATAATTATCTTTGAGCAACAATTAAATTGAAAAAACCTTGTCTGCCGGCAGGAATTGAATAATAATCTACTTTGAATCCAGCTTTTTTTAAATGCTCTTCTGCCATAGTTGGAGCTTCAGCGACCTGCATTACAAAGAAACCACCTGGCTTCAAAAGAGACCTTATATCTCTTGCTGTTTTTAATCCATCAACTTTTCTTACCCCTCTTTCCTCAAAAGTTTCTTTTGAAATAATTATATCCAGAGAACCTGGCTTAAAATGTTTTGAGATATTTTGAAAATGATCCTTGATTAGGTTCCCAGAAATACTGCTATCAGGATATTCAAAATGCTGATCAATACCATGGGCTTCTGCACCTTTACTTGCCAAATATTCAAGATGTGCTGGATGCCCATAACCTATGTCAAGAATTTTCTTGCCCTTGAGTTTTTCTCAGGGAAAAGCATGCTCTACAAAAGAAAGCAAAAAACCATAGCTTGAAGGATGATACTAAAAATCAATTCCTTCACGATAATGCAGGTCGCGTGGAGCAAAATCACTAAATAAGCTCCCATATTCTTCAGCCGCGTCAATATTCAAACCAAAACGTTTCGCTACTCTTTTTGACCGGCCAAAACGAAGCGTTCTAAGAAATTCATGCCCTTTTTGAGTAAGAGATGTTCTTCCACCAGTGGTTTTTGCAAACCCTCTTTTCTCCAGATTGCAGGTTCTTCTTTCCTTCACCATAAAAATCAATGCTTAAAGTGCCTCACGCCAGTGAAAACCATTGTAATTCCGTGCTCGTCTGCTGCCCTAATGACCTCGCCATCATTAACGCTTCCGCCGGGCTGAATAATTGCAGTGATTCCTGACTTTGCAGCAAGGTCAACATTGTCGCGAAAAGGAAAGAATGCATCGCTAATGAGAACACTTTCCTTGGCGCGCTCGCCAGCTTTCTTGACAGCGATTTCAGTGGAGTCAATGCGGGACATCTGCCCTGCACCAACGCCAATAGTTGCCTTGTCTTTCACAAGCAGGATTGCATTGCTCTTAACGTGCTTTATAATCTTCCAGCCAAACAGCATGTCTTCAAGCTGTTTTGCAGACGGCTTTTCTTTTGTAACAAACTTCAAATCCTTTTTTGAGAGCTCGTGCATGTCTCTATCCTGCAAAAGCAAGCCACCAGTAACTTTTTTGAAATCCATTTTTCCGCGCTCGCTGTTCTTTACAGATTTTAACAAGAGAACGCGCAGATTCTTTTTCTTTGAAAAGATTTCAAGAGCCTCTTTTGAATAAGAGGGAGCAGCAACAATTTCATTGAAAAAAGAAGTAATTCTTTCAGCAGTTTTTGCATCGCACTCGCCGTTTAGCGAAATAATTCCGCCGAAAGCAGAAACCGGATCAGATGCAAGAGCTTTTTCAAAAGCAGTGTGCAGGTCCTTTGCAACAGCTGTTCCGCAAGGGTTCGCGTGCTTGACAATGACAGCGCAGGGTTCTTCAAAATCTTTTGAAAGTTCTATTGCTGAATCAGTATCGTTGATGTTATTGTAAGACATTTCCTTTCCCTGAATCTGCTCAGCAGTAGCAATGCAGGGCTCGTGCGGAAACAAGTCAGAATAAAAAGCAGCTTCTTGATGCCAATTTTCCCCATAGCGAAGCTTTTGGTTAAGATCAAATGACAGATTAAGTTTCTTGGGAAACTTTTGCTTCTGATTGAATTTGCGGTTAAGAAAAATTTCAATTGCAACATCGTATCCAGCAGTGTGCCTGAAAGCTGTTGCTGCAAGTTTTCTTCTCTGTGTTAGGGGAATAACTCCCTTGTTCCCATCAAGCTCTTCAGCCATTTTAGGATATTGCTTTGGGCTGACAACAACTGCAACATCACGATAGTTTTTTGCAGCAGAGCGAATTAGGGTGGGGCCTCCAATGTCAATGTTTTCAATAATTTCGTCAAGATTCTCTGAATTCTTGTCAACAGTCTCCCTGAACGGATAAAGATTTACAACAACCAAGTCAATCAGAAAAATGTCTGCTCCTTCAAGCTGTTTCATGTGGTCTTTTGAGTCCCGCAATGCAAGAATTCCCGCGTGAACCTTTGGATGAAGAGTCTTTACTCGACCGTCAAGCATTTCCTGAAACTCAGTAACCTCTTCAACCAGAGTAACTGGCATATTTTTTTCCTTGAGAAAGCGGGCAGTGCCGCCGGTTGAAATAATTTCATAATCATGCTTTAGCAATGCTTTTGCAAACTCTTCTAAACCATTTTTGTCAGACACTGAAATTAATGCACGCTTCTTAGTCATTCAAACAACACCCTGTTCCCATCAACAATTAATTTTTTTTCTTCAAGAATCTTCAATATTTCAACAATCAGCTCTTGTTCTGCTAGCTGAACTTTTTCCTTAAGACTCTCTGCGGTTTCCCGCTGGCTAACACACACGCATTTCTGTCCTACTATTGGGCCAGAATCCATCTCGGTTGTGAGAAGATGCAGAGTGCAACCAGAGACACTGCAACCTGATTCAATAACTTCCTCGTGAACATTTCTATCCCAACCCTTAAATGAAGGAAGAAGAGAAGGGTGAATGTTCATTGCCTTGCCCCAGAAATGATCAACAAACTTTTTTGTAAGAATCTTGTTGTAGCCAATAAGAAGAATATAGTCTGCTCCTGCTTTGTCAATTTTTTCAATTAGTCCCGCATCATAATCTTCTTTTTCAATTCCAGAGGGGTCAAGGAATTCTGCGGGCAGGTTGTGTTTGCGGGCACGCTCAAGAATGTAAGAGTCTTTCTTGTTTGAAAACACGCCAACTATTTCTGCTTTAAGGTCACCTGACTCAATTGCGTCAATCACAGCCTGCAAATCAGTTCCCTTAGTGCTTCCCATTGCAACGATTTTAATCTTCTTCATATAGAAGAAAAGCAGCTAATTAATAAATTGGTTTCGGTTGCCACAATCCAAACATGGGCCGCCTGGACTAACATTATATAACCTGCAAACATCTGCAAAAGAACCAAGCCTTGTCTTGTTGAATTTTTTAATCTCTTCGTCTGGATTTCCACCAGCAGCCCTAATTCTTTGCTTAACTCTGTCTGTGTGCTCTTTGCTTTCATCAGTTTGCTCAAGAAGCCTTGAAAACTCAACTGAAACCAGGTTCCAAAACGTGTCTGATTCTTTTGTGCTTGCAATAGCGTTCAAAACCCTTTTCCTGTCAGCCGTAGGAATTCCTGAAAAGCACGGAAGAAAAACAAGAGCAGTCTCAATAGCAGACGGCTGGTTCTCAGTTATTATATTTTTCACAAGCCCATCAACATCTGCAAAAGATATTCCCTTGAAATCAATTTCAGGAATTCTCTTTTGAACAATCTCTTTTGCCAACTTTAAAAAGAAGTCATGTGGGTCAGCAACTTTTGCAGACACATAATTGATTCCGCTGGCACAAATTGCAATATCATAATCACTTCACTTGCCAGCATATCCCTTTGCAATGCTTCCGATTGCCATAACATGAACTCTTGCAAATCTTGAACCAGAGCGTTTTCTGAGCTCACTGGTTATTTCACGACCAAGAGCTTTAAGTTTAGCCCGCATCTCTCTTGTTTTTGGAGTAATATGCTTTGGTCTGAGAAGATTGCGAGAATGCTCAATAAGATTTCTAACTCTTTTTCTCCTTGACGCCATGCAATAAAAAAAGCAGCAGGATATATTAATAAGTTTGGATTAAATAGTTGCGGTTTGAATGAAAGAAATTGCAGGCATTGCAAAAAAAATTGGATTGAAAAAAAACCTGCTTGAATGCTTTGGCGAAAACAAAGCAAAGATTGACTTCCAAAAAGTGAATGGGAAGCAAAAAGGAAAACTTGTTCTTGTAACTGCAATGACTCCCACTAAATTTGGAGAGGGAAAGACAACAACAAGCATTGGATTAGCACAGGCTCTCTGGAAGCTTGGAAGAAAAAGCATTGTCTGCATTCGCGAGCCATCCCTCGGACCAGTCTTTGGCATAAAGGGCGGGGGAACAGGAGGCGGAAAGTCAAGACTGGAGCCGAGCGCGGAAATAAATCTTCAGTTTACGGGAGATATTCCTGCAGTAGGCGAGGCAAACAATCTGCTTGCTGCTCTCGTGGACAACCACATCCAGCACGGAAACAAGCTTCGGATAGACGAGAAAAACATTACACTTCACAGATGCATTGACATGGATGACAGAGCATTACGAGAAATAGAGATTGCTCTGTGTTGTGCTGCAATGGAGCGACCAAGAAAAGAAGCTTTTCAAATAACTGCTTCAAGCGAGGTCATGGCTGTTCTAAGCCTTTCAGGTTCTTAT
>JAFCCW010000024.1 GCA_017609985.1 Candidatus Iainarchaeum sp. | reverse complement strand
TGAACATGTTTCAAAAAAAAAAGAATTTGCAGAAGAAATCCACAGAGTATTAAGGAAAAAAGGCGTCGTAATACTCATCCTACCCACAGCAGAATGGAAAATATGGAACCTTTTAAATTTTCCTCTTTTTCTGGTTAGATGGCTAAGCGGCCATAACTTGGGAAACAATTTCTGGTTTGTTCACGCTACAGAGGTTTATGGAACCAATCATTTTTTTGGAACTAACCATTTCAGAGAATTTTGGGATTTTGCTAACTGGAAAAAAATAGTAAGCAAATACTTTACAATTGAAGAACAGACAATGGCAAGAAAACGCAGACAGGTCTTGTTCAAATGCAGTTTGAAGGATTTGAAAGAAAAATAAGTTAAGTTAAATAAACCTAGAATTCGCCCTTGGCAATGCGCTTCAAGTTTCTGGCTGAAACCTTTAACAGACCCTTTAAACCGAATTCTCTCCAGACGCTTTTTGCCGCATTCACCAGCCACCGGGGATTTCTCCGTTTCCTGCGGTGGTATTTTTCTGAAAGCTCTTTTGCAAGCTGTGAAATTTTTTCTCCGGACAGTTGAGGATAGGAAACAAGCTGCCTGCCGTCGTAATTGTCCCAGTCTTTTTCTGTCAGACTTCCTTCTTTTTTAACTTCATTGTAAAAGCGGGTTCCAGGATACGGGATTGCGGCACTCACCTGCACCGAGTGCACTGGGAGCGAGGAAGAAAACTCAAATGTTTTCCTTATGCTTTCCTCTGAATCACCGGTTACGCCATAGCAATTGGTTATTCTGGTTACAATTTTGTATTTATTGCACCAGTCTAAAACCTTCTTGATGTACTCAAGGTCAATGGGCTTGCCTACTTTCTTAAGCACTTTCGGGTCAGCACTTTCAAGCCCGAACATTATTGACTTGCAGCCGGCTTCACTCATTTCCCTTATCATTTCCTCGGTTGTGACTATTGCATCACACATTGCACTCCACGGAATTTTAATCTTTCTCTTTTTAAGTTCCCTGCAAATTCCAAGAGCGTGCTCTCTGTTTCCGGTGAATGTGTCGTCATCAAAATAAATCTCTTTTGCTCCGTACTTTTTTATTACGTGCTCAATTTCATCAGCAACTCTTTTTGCTGAAAAAACCCTGAATTTTCTTCCAGGATACATAACCTGTGTCCAGAGGCAGTAATTGCAGTTAAACGGGCAGCCACGGCTTGTCGCAACCTTTATTGCAGGGTAATGGGTGCAGATGCCGTCCCAATAAAGCCCTATATCAGGCCTGCTGTCAATCGGAAACAGATTTCTTGCAGGGAAAGGAAGCTGGTCCAGTGGCTGAATAATTTCACGGCGTTTGTTCACCACTGGTTTTCCGCTCTTTTTGAAAGCAAGACCTTTAACCTTGTTTACCTGCTCGGATTTGCTAAGCTTTTCCACTAACTCTTCAACTGTTTTCTCATACTCACCTATGGCAACATAGTCAATAAACTTGTGTCTGAGCATTTCCTTGGGAAAAACACTGGCATGCGGTCCCACCAGTATTATTTTTGAATTTGTGTTTTTCTTAATCCACTCTGCGTATTTTAAATCAAGAGAGATTGTGGGAGTGGCTGTTTCAATCACAGTTAACTCAGGAGAGCGCTTCTTTACTGCTTTATAAAAATCAGTTTCATTCATTTGAAGGGCAACAGCATCAATCGCGTAAACACTATTCCCACTTTCCTTTAGAAGAGCCGCAGTATAGGCAAGAAAAAAAGGGAATGCTACATAACGCCCCGGGTCTTTTGAATCTTTATACTTGTGACCCGGCGCAGGCCATCTTACCCCTGCTCTTTTGAAAAATTTTCCATCACGCTCTGAAGGCGCATTGACTAAAAGAACCCGCATAGGACAAATGATTTTTGCTTCTTCTTTTAAATATTTATCTTTCATAAACGCACCAAGCTCACACTAGTTTTTGCAGAACTCTGAGAATCTTTTTCCCGATAACTGCTTCAGAAAAACTTTCTTCAAATAGATTGTGCCCAGTCTCTGCAATTTTTTCCCTGAGACGCCTGTTCTTTTTCAACTCAAGCACTGCTTTTGCTATTTGCCGGGGCGAAGCCGCATCTACAAGAAAAACATTTTTCTTGTGTTCAAAAACCATGCTTACTGCTGAAGAGCGCATGGTTATAACAGGCTTTTTCATGGCAATCGCTTCAAAAACCTTGTTGGGTATTACACGCTGTGCTTTGGGAGTGTCACCAAAAAGCCCGAAAACAACATCTGCCTTTGCTATTTCAGCAGGAATTTTTTCAAGCGGCAACAGCCCCTTAAAATCAAACACCTGTTCAGAAGCCTGCTTTTCCATTGCATCACGATAACGCCAGTTTCCACCAACCAGAGTAACTTTTATTTCTCGGTCATCTTTCAGTAACTGCGCGGCAGATATTATATGCTCCAGCCCGTGAAGGGGAGCTGCAAGACCATAGTAGAGAGCATTGAATTTTTTCCCTTTCTTAGACTGCTTTTGGGGATAGAATACTTTTTCGTTGGCTCCGATAAAAACCCATTCAAGTTTTTTTCTCAAAATCCCGAATTCTTTCACAAAGAAATCAATGTGCTGGGGAGTATCCAAAAAAACAAGGTCTGCAAGTTCACATGCTATTTTGTCGCTCCACCACAAAAACTTTGCCTTGAAAGATTTTTTTCCCAAAATATTGCCGTATTCAACCTCTGAATCCCAGCGGGAAACAAAGACATCAAAAACAAGCGGTTTCCTTTTCAGGACACAGAGAATTTTTCCGCACAAAATATCAGTGTGACCAGGATATGGAACCCAGAGCACGTCAAAGCTCTTGAAAAACCCCCTAAACAGCAGGGTAAAAAATCTTAACAAAAATCCTTTCTGGGAATGACATTCTTCCACTCTGACGCCATTCTTTTCCAACCCGTGCTTTATGACCTTGTTTCTTGCATAATCCTGATTATAGCCGCCAAAAAACAAAATATTCATCACAAAACACGCCAAAAATAATTTTTTTCAGTTTTCAGGTAAGGAGAAATTATCGTTTCACCATTTTAAGTTTTTCCACTTTAAATCCTGATTTTTCATAAAACTTTTTATTGTGCAAACTGCATTCAACTATCTGAATATCAGTGCAGGGCATGGTCTCATTCACCAGCTCTTTTCCAATGCCCTGCCCCCTAAAAGCCTCGGAAACCACAATAGAGCAGAGAGTTTTGTTATTCCAGATGATAAAACCCGCTAGATTGTTATTTTTTAATGCAACAAAAACATGCCCTGTTAAAAAACTCCTTAAAAGCCAAAGCCAGAACTTGGAATAAATAAAGTGGGTTTTTTGAATGGAAACAATCTTGCTTATTTCGAAAATATTGGCTTTTCGGATTACTAAGCCCTTAATTTTACTGGTTTTCATGGCATCTACCCTTTGGTAATATCTTTTCCGATGTCAATATAAAAGTTTGTAAATATTACTTTAACATGAAAAAAATAATTAGCCGGAAAAATACTGAGCCAAAAAGGTGTTTGCATTGAATATCAAATCAGCGCTTTTTTACAAGCTGAAATTGCCCATCGCGGATTTTCCAAAGCATGTTAAACTTGAACTCACAAACCATTGCAATCTCTCGTGCTCGTTTTGCCCTAACAAAAACCAAACCAGAGCAAGAGGTTATATGTCATTTAAGTTATTTAAAAAAGTTGTAGACCAGTGTGTTGGAAATGTTGATATGATTTCCCTGCATTTTATGGGTGAAAGCCTGATGCACAAAGATGTGAACAAATGTATTGACTATGTAAAAGACGTGGGAATAAAAGCTGTTTTATCAACCAATGCCACCTTCTTAAAAAATCTTAAAACCACACCCAGCTTAACAATAATAAATTATTTCAAAAAAAACCCGCTGGTGAAGGAATTCGCTAAAAAAGCAGATAAAGAAAATGCGCTTTATGTCCTGCAGGAAGTTGGAAAAACACGCGGTGTTCACCAATGGGGTGAAGGCGGAGAAGTTTTTGATGAAACCCACTGCTTTGACCTTTGGAGCAAGATGGCTATTACTTGGGATGGAAAAGTTGTGCCCTGCTGTTTTTTCTGGGATGCACAGCAGGTGGTTGGAGATGTTAACAAACAAAGCATAATGGAAGCATGGAACAGCAGGGAAATGCAGGACTTCAGGAAAAAGCACCAGAAAGGATTAGTTAAAATATGCAAATACTGCAATAAATCAGCTAATTGGAGAACCGCACTAGCATCCGAATGGAATAAGGAAGTAAGCTTTTACAAAAATCGCGGCGGGCAGTTTTAAAAAATTTATTTCAAAATTTTATCATAAACTTCTATCATGTCACTGACACATTTCTGCCAGGTGGCTCTTTGTTTTATTGCATTTCTTCCACCGTGAAATTTTGACGAATTCTTCAAAATATAAGAAACTTTTTCAGCCAAATCAGTAACATTTCTTGGCTTGAACAGCAAACCAGACTCTTTTCCAAAAATTTCCTGAATGCCACTTTTCTCCCCCCCGACTCCTGCAACAGGACAACCGCACGCCTGTGCTTCATAAACTGTTTTAGGGCTTGGGTCTGGAAAGCTGGGGGCAACAAAGCAGTCTGCAGCAGAGTAGTATTTTGGCAAGTCAAAGTAGGGAATGCGGCCTCCAAACTCAGCATTCTTAACACCGTGCTTTTTTGCTATTGCCTTCAGCCAATCAAGATAGACCTTATACTCTGGCCTTTCAACTCCAAGCAGTAACAGTTTTGTACCCGAGAACTCGCGGGTAATCGCCGGCATTGCCCTGAGCAGATACTGCAGTCCCTTCCATGGAACCGGTCTGCAGATGTTAAGCAAAAGTTTTTCCGCACCAAGCTCTTTTTTTATTTCCGATTTTGTTTTCCTGAATTTTGCAAACGAAACACCGTTGTAAACAACATCAATTGGAATATCAGAGACATAGTTCAAAGTGCTTTTCTTAACTGACTTGTCACAGGCAATTATTCGGTCAGCATTTTTAATGCAGGGCATAAACTGCAAAAAATAAGTCAGGTCAAGTGCACGCTCCCGCAAGGCAAAAGAAGGGTTTTCAAAGAGAGGAAAATGCTCTGCTCTCCTGAACATGTCAACATGAATGTGAAGATGCGTGAGAAGTTTTATTCCTTTTTCTTCCAGCTTTTTTTTGTTTCTGGCAATTGCATAGTGTATTGAATTGTGCCCGTGCACGATATCCGGTTTGAGTTCAAGAACTTTTTCAAGCGATTTTTTTGCAAATTCTCCAAAAAGCATGTCCCGCCTTGGGTGAGGTGTGTCTGCAGGAGCAACTCTCCAGACAGTAAAGCCTTCAATTTCTTCTTTTTTTGGCTGGCCTTTTTTGCGCTGGCAAATGATGTGTTCTTCGATTCCAGCAGCAGTTGTTCCCTTTGCGTAATGATAATAATTTGGTCCGAGATCCCCAAGAATCTGGTCTCCGGTTGGAAAATCATCAATTATTCTGCACAGCTTCATTTTGATTCCCTCTGTTTTTGTTTTCCAAAGACACGAGCTTTCCAAAAGCCAAGCGTGAAAACGAATTCTGTTAAAATCACATAGAAAGGATAAACAGCAACATATTTAATGTCGATATTGCTTGGCAAAAACCTGAAAAAAACTCTTGCATAAGCAAAAGCAATCATCAGAACAAACAATGGGTAAAAAAGCAGAGAGAAGGGAAGAAATGAAAAAAAAGCAATCTTTGCTTTTGGAAATTTTTCAGGATATTTATTGTAATAAGAAATCATATTTTTTCCAAAAGAAAAACTTCTCTGCATTCCCTCTTCAAGAGACTTTGGTTCGCCTGCATGAAACTGAAAAGCCTGGTCTGCCAGAACAATCTGGATTCCCCTCTTTTTCAACCTGTTTCCAAGCTCTACATCTTCACCGTGATCAAGTGATTCATCAAAGCCGTTAAGGTCAAGAAAAAGCTTTCTTTGGAAAGCCCAGGCATTCATTGGAGAATAATTTTTGTAACGAGCAGTGAATATTGCATCATTCATTTTTGCAATAAATGTTTCAGGATTCAGAACAGCGCGTCTGTCAATGACTGCTCTTGCACCCTTGCTGAATTTTTTATAAACCTCTCCTACCCAGTTGCTTGAATAAACTGAGTCAGATTCAATGAAGGCAATTATTTCACTCTTTGCTTTTTTTGCTCCAAAATTTCTTGCACCGCTCCTGCCCACTGGCTTGATTTGGAAAACTTTTGCCCCGAGCTTTTTCGAGATAGAAACTGTGTTGTCCTTGCTTCCGTCATCAACAACAATTATTTCCTTGAATGGAATGGATTGTTTTTGAAGAGATAAAATGCATTCTTTGATTGTGGCTTCGTTGTTGAAAACAGGAATTATTGCAGAGATAGTTGAAGAAGCAGAAGAAGCGGAACTCTTGGAATTTTTTTTCTTTGAAGAAATCATCAGATAACACCTTTCTGCCTTAACTCTTTTCTGAAACGAAAGAGTTCACGGGCATATTCTTTTATGTCACTTAACAAGTCAACGCTTGATTCTGTTTCCTCATTTGTTTCCCTTAGGACATCAAGCTCTGCAATCTTAAGGCCAGAGTAATGGGCAAGAGTAACAATTTCTGTGCTCCAAAACCAGCGCTTGTTTTTTGTCTGTTTAAGAACCGGCAGAATTTTTTTTCTGTCAAACATCTTGATGCCGCATTCAGTATCAAACTTTATTCCAAGCATCAAGCGAACCAGAGAATGATATCCCTTGCTTAATAAAACGCGGTGAAGAGTGGGAAGTTCCAAAACATGCACTCGCCTTCCGATTGCCATGTCATTTCCAGATGAAAGAAGATTGTAAAGTCCTGAAAGATATTTCGGATTAATGTCAAGGTCAGAGTCAATAAAGCCTGCGTATCGCCCGCCAGCCTTTGCAACCCCTGTTTGAACAGCCTGCCCCCTGCCTTTGTTTTTCTTGTGTTCCAGAACATGGACTGTTTTGTCTTTTTTTTCAAAGTTTTTCAGCACTTCAAGAGTTTTGTCCTTTGAACCATCATCAACAAATATTATTTCATATTCTTTGCCCATGCTGTTCAGAACGTTCTTTACTGCAGAAAAAGTTTTTGGAACAACTTTTTCATCGTTGTAACAGGGAATTATCAGGCTTATTTCCTTAATTTTATTCATTCAAACACCAGACCGCCAAATACAAATAAGTAAACTAGCTGAAGCAGTAACAGCATTAAAGTAAGACATAAGTCTGTTTTTAAACATTTTTATAGAAAATTGGAATACTAAAAACCGGTAAAGGTGGGCATGATAATTTTTCAAAAAAAACTTTTTTTGCTTTTTGCAATAATACTTGTTGTTTCCTCTTTCGGGCTGAATCTCCTGCTTTTTGATGACGAACCATTGAATGCGACAAGAGCTGATGGTCTGAGACAGGGAATTTATCCCGAAGTCTATGGTCACCCGCCGGGCAGGTTTGTAAATGAATATATTTACATATTTTTCTCGGATTTTTTCGAATTGTTTGGAGTTGATTTTCCGATAAGGGTGATTCCCCTTTTTTACGGAATGATAACTCTTTTGCTTGTCTTCCTTTTTGCAAAAAAGGTTTACGGACGGGAAGTTGGTTTTCTGGCGGTTGCAATAACAGGCTTAAGCTTTTACCATATTCACGCGTCACTCTCAGCAGAGCTTGATGGCAGTCTGCTTACAATGCTCCTGACTGCATCGATTTATTTGTATTACTTGTTCGTTCTGAATGGAAGAAAAAAATATCTTTTTGGCGCAGGGCTTGTTTTTGGGCTGGCGCTCTGGACAAAATACACTGCTCTGATAGCGCTTCCGATAATTCTTGTTTTTCTTATTGCAACAGGGAGGATTAACAAAAAGCAGGCGAAATGCTTTGCTGGATTTACACTAACAGGTTTTGCACTGATTGCTCTGTTTCCAATTTATGCTTTTGTTTTTGGAATCTGGGACAAGTTTTTGTTCACGCTTGAATGGGGTGCCACCGGAGTAGGCGGAGGGGGCGACAAGCTCCTGACTGTCGGCAAGGCACTGTTCAAGTATCTTTACAGGATAATGCAGTACGGAACTCCCCTGCTTTTTTTTCTTCCCCTGGCGGCTTTCTTCAGACGAGAGAGAAAAGACGAGTGGATTTTTTTCTCCTGGCTTGGAACAGGGCTTGCCCTATTGATTCTTGTTAATTCGCACGGACAGCTTGAGAGATATGCAATGATATTAATTCCGGCTATGGGAATTCTTTCAGCAAAGGCACTTATGAATTGCAGGGAATTAATCAAAAGCAACTGGAGAAAGCTTGCGGTCATCACCGCTGTTTTCACTGCACTGATTGTTTTTCTTAACATGTACAGTTTTACGGTTCAGCCGTTCAGCTTGGAATTCTTTGATGCAGGGCTTGTCCTGCTAAACCCGAATGTGTGGTATACTGGTTCTTCAGGCCCTGTTTTTGCAGTGTCCCTGTATTCCCTTGCTTTCACAGCCCTTGTTGGAACAGCAGGCTTTGCCGTGTTCATGTTCTCAAAGAGTGAGAAACGTAAAAGAATTGGTCTGCTTGTGCTTATTGGAGTGAGCATTCCGTTCAACTTTTTCATGGTTGAAGAGCATTTCTTCTATGCAAAATCGCCGGACTACAATAAGACAATAATGGACATGGTTGATTTTGCTGAAGAAAACAATTTGCCTCCTCCTTACTTTGCGGTTGATGTTGATGTCCCGTTCTATCTTGGCTCGGACAATTTCTACGACTTAAGCGACAGCACAGAGCGGGAACATCTGGACGATGGGGGAACCGTTCTCTTTCTGAATTTTCCTGAAAGAAGAAATCCGATTCTCTGGAACGATGTAATAAAAAACTGTTCACTGCTTAAAACATTTACTGACAAGGGGTTTGAAACAGGCTTTGTGCTTGAACTTTGTGCTTGAATGCAAAGGCAAGCAGGTGAATGGCAGATGAGTGAGTTTTCTGGAAAAAAATGCGTTGTGACCGGTGGAGCAGGATTTATCGGAAGCAATATTGTGCACAGGCTCGTCGGACTCGGAGCAAGCGTGGCTGTTGTTGACGGAAAAATCAGCAAAACAGGGTTCAATGATTTTATTTTCAATATTGCCGGCAAATCAATGCATCTGGATTCCATGAAAGAGCCATTGCAGGATTTGGAAATAAATGCAAAAGGTCATATCGCACTTCTTGAAGCGTGCAGAAAAACAGGCTTTGACGGAAAGATTGTTTATGCCGGCTCGCGGGGACAGTATGGAAGGGCAGAAAGCCTGCCGGTCAGCGAAAGTCACCCAATGCACCCTCCTGACTTTTATGGAATTCACAAACTATTAGGAGAAGAATATCACCGGCTTTACAGCGAAGTTTATGGGCTAAAAACATGCTCTCTCCGCGTGGTAAACACTTTCGGACCAAGGCAGATAATGAATCGCGACCACCCGATTTTTCTTGCATTGTTCATAAGGCTTGCGATGGATGGAGAAACAATAAATGTGTTTGGTGACGGTCAGCAGATGCGAGACTTTAATTATGTGGATGACGTGGTTGAGGCTTTTTTGCTTGCAGCAGAAAAAATCAAGAAATGGAGCGCATTCAATCTTGGAACAGAAAACGGTGTCACAATCAAAGAGTTTGCAGAAGAAGCAGTCAAAGCAGCAGGGCAGGGAAAAGTAGAACTTGTTCCTTTCCCTGATGAAAGCAGGAGAATTGACATCGGAAGCTATTGTTCAGACATCACCCTTATCAGAGAGAGCCTTGGCTGGAAACCGAAAACACCTTTGGAAGAAGGATTAAGAAAGACTGTTGAATTTTTTGAAAAAAACAAAGAGCATTACTGGTGAGGACATGGTTGATTTTGTTAATCTTGAAAGGCAATGGGCGGAAATAAAAAAAGAAGCAGAAAAACGTGTTTCAAAAGTTTTTGAAACAGGACACTATGTTCTTGGAGAAGAGGGAAAAAAATTTGAAGAAGAATTCTCAGATTACTGTGGAGCAGGTTACGGAATTGGGACAGCAAACGGAACAGAGGCTCTTCAGTTATGCCTGATGGCAGAGAAAATTGAACAAGGAGACGAGGTTATCCTGCCTTCATTCACTGCAACTCCGACAGCTCTTGCAGTTGTTCTCGCAGGAGCTAAACCAGTTTTTGCAGACATTGAAGAAGATAGTTTTTTGATTAACTGTGAAGAAGTAAAAAAACTTGTCGGGGAGAAAACAAAGGCAATAATTCCAGTGCATCTTTATGGTCAGATGGCGGACATGAATGGGATTAAAGAGATTGCAGAAAAGCATTCTCTCACAGTCATAGAGGACGCCTGTCAAGCCCACGGAGCAGAGTTTAAAGGAAAGAAAGCAGGTTCAATTGGAGACTATGGTTGTTTTTCTTTTTATCCCACAAAAAATCTTGGAGCAGCTGGTGACGGAGGAATGATTGTAACCAGTGACAAGAACAAGGCAGAAGTGCTTGAAAAAATGAGAAATATGGGTCAAAAGAACAGATATGAGAACGAAGTAACTGGATTGAATTCAAGGCTTGATGAAGTGCAGGCTTCCTTGCTGAGAGTAAAGCTAGAGCATCTTGACAAATGGAATGAAAAGAGAATAGAGCTTGCTGGAATTTATGAGTCAGGAATTGAGAATAAATGTATTGCAGCAAAGCCTTTTGGAAAATATGGAAAACATGTTTACCACATGTATGTTGTCAGATGCAGGGAGAGAGATGCCCTAAAAAAGTTCCTTGAAGAAAAGAAAATTCCTTCAATTATTCATTATCCAATTGCTGTTCATCAGCAGAAAGCTTTCTCAGAATATGGTGGTGAGAGCTTGCTTGAAACAGAAAAAGCAGTCAAAGAAGTTCTCTCAATTCCTTTGTGCCCGCAACACACTGAAGAAGAAATCAGTGAAGTTGTGCAGGCAATCAATCGTTTCAGGAAGTGAAAGCTTGGAAGAAAAAGAATACGCTAAACTTTTTCAAACAGAAGAAACCTACTGGTGGAATGTTTCCCTTAGAAAAAAGATTTTTAAGTTTCTTGGAAAAGCTGGATTGGCAAGCAGAAAAGATTTAAGAATTCTTGACGCAGGCTGCGGAACAGGAATTCTGTTGAAAGAACTTGGTGGATTGGGAAATGCAGAGGGCATAGATTTTTCTGATACAGCGCTTGGCTTCTGCAGGAAAAGAAAGCTTGCTGTGAAAAAAGCTTCAATTGACAGTCTGCCGTTCAAGGACAAAAGCTTTGATTTGGTTACTGCAATTAATGTAATTTATCACAGAAATGTTGAGGATAGGAAAGCAATAGGAGAATGCTATCGCGTGCTAAAGAAAGACGGCTTTTTTCTAGTCAACGAATCTGCTTTCAGCTCGCTTTACTCTGCTCACGATAGAGCAATTCAGGGAGCAAGACGTCATACAAAAAAAGAAATCGAGAACATGGTTTCAGAAGCAGGATTTAAGATAGTTAGATCTGGATACTGGACAAGCCTCTTGTTCCCCGCTGTTGCAGTTGCAAGGCTTGCTGGGAAACTGGTGAAAGAAGGCAGGGAAGAATCAGACCTGAAAGAAACAAGCCAGCTTGTGAACAGTCTGCTCGTAAAGCTAATGGATTTTGAGTCATGGTTGCTTGACTTTCTACCACTGCCTTTTGGCATCGGAATAATTGTTGTTGCGCAAAAGAAATAGAAAAAATAACTGAACAAAAGAAATAACCAGAACATAACTCTTTTTAATAAATAAAACAATAGATTACTGGTTTTTGGATGGAGCAACCTATTAAGATGCTTGTGATTGCGATTGCTGCAGCAGCCTTATTACTGATGTTTATACTTTACATTGCACCACAATTCTACCAACAACCAGAACCAATTGATGAAATACACGAAAGTCTGTCAATAGCAGAAAACTCACTTGGAACAATGACAGAAACAAAAGAAATAGAATTCGGAGTAGAACACCCACACATCAACACAACAACATTCGAACACGAAACACAAAGAAGCGTAACAATCCACTGCAACAACGAAAACATCTGCTGCGACAAAGACACAGACTGCACCAAAATAATCAAATGGAACGAACTAACAGCAAACTTCGGACAA
>JAFCCW010000023.1 GCA_017609985.1 Candidatus Iainarchaeum sp. | reverse complement strand
ACACCAACATCGCACGACCCGCTTCCTGCATCAGTAAGCGAAACAAATCCTGTTGTGTTCGGAAACAAGTTGCTTCCGGCAAGAGCACCAACAACCAAAGAAAACACGACAACAATCGCAACAAAACCTAAAGTAAAAGAGCTTGCAGCAGAATTGTCAGAAGTGTCTTCAGTTGACTTGCTTTCTTCGATTTTTTCTTCGTTCTCAGCCAATAGAAAACCCCCTAAATTTATAACAAATTAACTGATGTCAGTTAATATTGTGCTTTTTGTTCTATTTAAATATATGCTTAATCAAATTTTCTCAGAAAATGTTTAAAAGTCTTACCTTAAAGCAAGGGATTTTACTCTCCTTGCGCCAACTTTTTTCCACAGAAAGTAAAGAAAGAGCCCTGCCCAGAAAATAGCCAAGAAAGCTCAGAAAGCAGAGGAAAGGAGGAAATTTCCGGCTTTGAACCGACAAAAGAAAAACCAGAAGAAGAAAGCCAGGAAAGGCAGGAAGAAACAGAATGATAGGATTCAATGGGAACCGAGTATTTGTCAGCAAGCCAGTGTCTGCCTCTGAAAGAAGAGCCTGAGTGGAAGAGGGTTTCGGCGTGGTTGATTTTTGACTCGCTATCTCGGGACATTTGTCCCACAATCGACTTTCTTATCCTTTGCTTTAACCTACCAAACCGATTGTAAACACCCACGCAAATGAAACCATTTTCTTTGACACAATTGGCTAACAGTGAAAAAGCCTTTTTCGGCTGGGGAGTGTGATGAAGGACACCGAGGGAAAACACAATGTCATATTTTTTTAGGGGAGTGAAGGAGAAGATATCCTGTTGTGAGAATGAAACATTCTTTACTGAGAAGTTTTTCTTCAGCTGATTTGCTCGCTTCACAGAAGAAGCGCTTAAATCAAAAGCTTTGACATTTGCTCCGTTGAGCGCAAGTGAGCAAGAAAATTCTCCAGTTCCACAGCCGGCTTCAAGAATGGATTTTCCTTCAAGAAAAGATTGGCTGGATTCGTTAAAAACAGAAAGAACCCACCCACAATAATTTTTCAGACTCTTGCAGGAAACAATATCCCTAGAAGGATAAGGATATTTTTCATAATGTTCTCTGATACTCTGAGTTGAATCCATAGGCAACAAATAAATTATGTTCCCCTGATTTTTTTAATTGAGAGTTTTGAGGAAAGTGATTGAATGAAAATATTTTTGCTAAGGCACGGGGAAACTAAATGGAATCACGACAGCAGAATGCAGGGATGGTCTGATACCCCCTTAAACGAACTTGGAAAAAAGCAGGCAAAGGAAAGAGCAGAACTGCTTGCCGGAGAGAAAATTAATGCAATCTATTCAAGCGACCTGTCGCGCGCAGTGGAGACAGCTGAAGCAGTTGCTATCAAACACAAGCTAAAAGTAATCAAAAGAAAAGAAATAAGAGAAATTTACATCGGAGACTTTGAAGGACTTTGCTCTGCAGAAGCAAGGGAAAAGCACACAGACTTTTACGGTGAACGGGAAAAGAAAAGATTTTCGCTTGCATACCCTGGGGGAGAGTCAAGCAACGACCTTAGAAAACGCGTCTTCAAATTTGTGGAAGAAATCAAGAAAAAGCACGCAAACGACACGATAGTAATAACAGCGCACAATGGCTCAAACAAGGCAATAATCGGATGCCTGCTTGGGCTCAAACCGAAAGAATACATAGCGCTTGACAGTAGCAACGACAGCATCTGGGAAATAGATTTAGAAAAGAAAACAGCAGTCATGAAAGTAGAAGGAAAAGAAGTGAAGAGAATCTAATTTTAAAAATCAACCAAATGGTTGATTCAAAATCAACCAAACATATATAAGTACTCGCGCAAGGTTTCTTTCAGGCGTAAAAGCCTGCTCCGGTGCGCTTCACGCTTGGTTGTTGAACTCGTGGAGCGCGCCGACAATTACAGCTAAGAGAGTTGGTTGACAAAGGCAAAGGTGAGCAAAAAAGCAAGAGTCAGTGCGCCCGAGCAAAGCGAGCGGTGCACATTTTGCCGCCTCACTATCCCGCAAGCGGGATGTGCCCATTCGAGCTTGCTCGAATAGGGTTTGTAAAAAGGCGAGGGAAAGCAACCCCGGTCTAATTCTGCTTTCCCTCAACCAAACAAAAGATACTACTCTTTCAGGTGCTTTTTCCTAAACTCATAAGAAATTATGGAAACAGAATAAAACAAAACACTGGCAGTGATACTCCCAAAAAAAAAAATTCCGATTGCCAAATCACCTAAAATCAAAGGAAAAAAAATACATGCAGGCAGGTCTCACTATAAAACTATCCTGTATTTCAGCAGGACCATAGCGCAAAACCCAGCCCTTTAATTTGGCTTTCATTGAAAGATTTTAACTCTTTTTTGCTTTTCTGATAAAATTTGGAAAATAAATGAACCTTTCTAAGCTTATTCAATAACCTGAGCGAACAAGAAACACAACCAAAAATCGCGTTTTAAAAAGCTTGCGCAGGGCAATAAATATATGCAGGTAGAAGACTTTCGCTGGAAAAAAGGAATGAACGCAGGCGAGCTAGGCAAGGCAATGGGGTCAATCGGCTTTCAGGGCGCAGAGCTCGGCAGGGCAACAGAGAATTTTGTTAAAATGAAGAAGTCCGGCGCCAAGATATTCCTTACCTTTACCTCAAACATGGCAACATCCGGGTTAAGAGGGTTCTTTGCACAGCTTGTTGAACTTGGCATGGCTGACTTTATTGTGACTACTGTGGGAGGAATAGAAGAAGACATAATAAAGGCGCTGGGGGAAAAGTTTTCTCTTGGAAAATTTCACCCCGACGATATACAGCTCCACGAACAAGGAGTCAACCGCGTTGGAAACATCTACATTCGCAACGAAAGCTATGCAAAATTTGAAGAATTTATCCAGCCCCTGCTTCACAAGATGTACGAAAAGAAGAAGCAATGGAGTGGCACAGAGCTAATGGACGAGCTTGGCAAGACAGTCAAGGACAAGAATTCCTTTATGCACCAGGCAGCGAAGAAAAAAGTGCCTGTATTCTGCCCTGGCATAACCGACGGCGCGCTTGGCTTCCAATTATTCATGTTCCAGCAGGAACACAAAGACTTTATTGTTGATATAGTGAAGGATTTTGAAACAATAACCTTTGCAACAAGCCACGACGACAAAAAAGGAATAATTGCTCTCGGCGGAGGAATATCAAAGCACTTCGCAATCTTTACAACACTCCTGAACGGGGGAATGGACTACGCTGTCTACATGACAACCTCAAGAGAAACTTCAGGAAGCGCTTCAGGAGCGACAACAGACGAGGGCAAGAGCTGGGGAAAAGTCAAAGACGATTCAGACGCAGTGACAGTTGTAGGGGATGTGACAATTACGTTTCCAATTGCAATGATTCCCGCACTTGAACAGCTGTCAAAAGAAAAAGTGATTTGAAATGCTTGATTCTGCAAAATTTATTTTAAGCAAGGGAAAGTTGCTTGAACAATACAGGAAAGTGAAACAGGTTTCTGATACAGTTTCTTACAGTGTCAAGACAAACCCTGAAATAGCAGGGGTTTTAGAAAAAGAGACTGACTGCCTGTTTTCTGTTCACACTCTGAGGACAGCAGAATCAGTTGAAGACAAGTCAAGGATAATCTTTTTTGCACAGGCATGGGACAGAAAAGAAATTGAAAAACTATTCTCGCTTGGAATTTCACGGTTTGTGGTTGACAACAGGAAAGACCTTGAGGAACTACTTTTCTTTCTCAAAGCCGGCAAAGAAAAAATTACTCTCTTTCTCCGCATGCGAATGAAAGAATACACTGTTGCCACAGGCAAGCACTTTGTCTTCGGAATGTTCTCGCAGGAAATCAACGAACTGATTCCAAAGCTGAACAAAAACAAGAGCATTGAAAGGCTCGGAGTGCACTTTCATAGGAAGACACAGAACATCAACGAATGGAACCTTAAGGACATATTGGAAAAATCCCTTTCAGATAAAACACTTTCTTCAATCCAGTTACTGGACATCGGCGGGGGAATTCCAGTTGAATACCATAATTCAAAAGCAGAGAAACTCTATTCAAACATCTTTGTACGGATTGAAGAGTTAAGGAAATTGATGAATGGGAAAGGAATCAAAATGATTGCAGAACCTGGAAGATTCCTGGCCGGACCGCCGGTAAAGCTCGAGGCAGCAGTCAAGAATGTATATGGAAACACAGTGATAGTGAACTGCTCGGTCTACAACTCTGCAATGGACACATTCATAGCGCATGTAAGGCTGAAAGTTGAAGGAGAAGGTGAGGGAGAAGTCTTCACAATCAAGGGAAAAACACCTGACTCAATGGACATACTAAGGTATAAAGTGAAGATGAAAAAGCCTGCAATAGGCGACAAGATAGTATTCCTTAATGCAGGGGCTTACAATTTCTCAACAGAATTCTGCAATGTAGAGAAGTTGAAAACGGAAGTCGTCGAATAAACTGGTTTTCAAAAAAATCAACCAAATAGTTGATTAGAAATCAACCAAAGGCATATAAGTACTCAAAACAAGATTTTTTTATTAGTTTGTAAAAAAACATGGTTAGGGGATATTTTTGGAAAATAGTGCTTTGTTAACAACACCAATATATTCTAATCTAATTAACTATTCCAATAATAACTTTTCATCTTTCCACACCCCAGGCCATAAAAATGGAAAATTGTTCAAAAAATTTAAAAATCTGAAAAAGAGCTTTGAAAACAATATTTTTTCAATGGATTTATCTGTTTCCTGTCCTGAAATAGATTCTTTACATAAACCTCATAAAACTATTAAATATGCCCAAGACCTCGCGTCAAAAACATTTAATTCAGATAAAACATACTTTATTGTAGGTGGATCAACTCTTGCCAACCTAATATATATTTTTTCTATTTTTTCCACAGGAGACAAAGTAATTGTTTCAAGAAATATTCATAAATCAATATGGGCTGGAATCAAATTAAGACAACTTAAACCTGTTTTTGTTCAATTAGATTACAGAAAAGGGATTACCTTAAATGTATCAAGCCAGAATATAAAAAAAGCTTTGGAAGAAAACCAGGATGCAAAAGGAGTAATTATTAGTTCACCCACTTATGAGGGAATATGTGCAAATATCCCAAAAATAGCCAAACTTGTGCATTATTATGATTTACCCTTACATGTGGATGAAGCTTGGGGTGGACACTTCCATTTCTCCGAAAAATTTCCAATAAGTGCAATGGATAGTGGAGCCGATTCCTGCGTACAATCTACACACAAAACACTAGGCGCAGTTTCACAGGCATCAATGCTTCATATAAAATCCAAGATAATTAACACAGAAAAAATATCAAATACATACAACTATTTCACAACAACAAGCCCATTTTACCCTTTGCTCGCATCACTTGATGTGGCAAGAGCCATATTGGATGCACAGGGCAAACAACTTGTAAACAAAGCATACACAATATCAAAAAAGGTTAGATCCAGAATAGACACATTAAACAATTTCTCAGTGCTGTCAGAATCAATCGTAAAAAAAACCGAATTTGAATTTGATTTAACAAAGATAACCAGCATAACACATAAGAAAACAGGGCAGGAGATATCTAAAATATTAAAACAAAGGTTTGGAATTCAATGCGAAAAATATGACGAAAAAAGCATTCTTTTCCTTATAACAATTGCTGATGAGTGGAAAGATGCAAAAAAGATCACTGAATCATTAAAAATTATTGATCAGGAGATTATTCAAAAACAGAATTTAAACAGCAGCACTATAATTTCAAATAGTATAGAACCACAAAAATATAAAAGTGTAAGAATCAACAAAGGATATGGTCAAATAAGTGCCGATACAATAATTCCATATCCCCCTGGAATACCTGTTATTTTGCCAGGGGAGGTTTTAACAAAAGAAATTATTTCTTCACTTAGAAAATTAAAAGAAAGAGGGGTTGAAATCCACGGGTCCTGCGATAAATCACTATCAACAATAAGAATACTAGAACGAGGAGGCCAAAGAAATGAACGCTAAAGACTTTGAAAATGCAAGAAAGCAAAACCTCAAAAAGATAGTTGAACTTGGAATTGAACCATATCCAAACAGGTTCAACAGAAAACACTGCTTCAAAGAAGTTTTAGAAGAATGTGCAAGCGTTAAAAATGGAGAAAAATCCAACAAAGAAGTTTTAACTGCAGGAAGAGTAATTGGCAAAAGAAACTTTGGAAAACTCTTCTTTTTGGACATTATGGAAGAAGAGGCAAAATTGCAAATTGTCGCTTCACTTGAATCCATTGGAAAAAAAGCATTCTCTCTATTGTCACTTACAGATACAGGTGACTTCATTGGAGTGCAGGGGCTTCCGGGAAAAACCAAAAGAGGAGAAAAGTCTGTTTTTGCAAACAAAATATTTTTTCTAAGCAAGTCGCTCCTGCCACTACCTGAAAAATGGCACGGACTGAAAGACATTGAAACAAGATACAGAAAACGCCACCTTGACCTGATAGTTAACCCTGAAACAAAACAAGTGTTCAAAACAAGAGCAAAGATAATTACACTCGTCAGAAAATTTCTCGAAAAACAAGGATTCCTTGAAGTGGAACTTCCTTTGCTACAGCCAAGCTATGGAGGGGCAAACGCAAGACCATTCACAACAAAAAGCCACGCTTGGAAATCAAGGTTTTACCTCTCCATCTCACCTGAACTATATCTTAAAAGACTGATAACCGGCGGGTTTGAAAAAGTTTTCACAATCAGCAAAAATTTCAGAAACGAAGACGTTGACAAAACGCACAACCCAGAATTCACAATGATGGAATGCTATGCAGCATACTGGGACTACAACGACATGATGGAACTAACAGAAAACATGTTTGAATACATTGCAAAGGAAATCCTTGGAAAAACAACAATCGAATATGAAGGAACAAAAATAGAGTTGAAAGTCCCGTGGAAAAGAATAACAATGCACGAAGCGCTAAAAGAACTTGCGGGAATTGATGCAAGCAAGCTTTCAGACAAAGAACTGAAAAAGATGATTGACGAAAACGAGCTGGATGTAGAACCGTTCAAAAGAGGGCTGGCAATCGCAGAATTGTTCGAACACTTCTGTGAAAACCAGTTGATTCAGCCAACATTTATCACAGACCACCCAAAAGAAACAACACCCCTATGCAAGCAAAAAAAAGAAAATCCAAACCTAATTGAAAGATTCGAACCATTCATAAACACGTGGGAAGTCGGAAACGCTTACACTGAACAAAATGACCCGCAACTACAAGAAAAATTCTTTAAAGAACAGCAGGAACAGGGAAAAGCAAAAGGCGAAAACCACCCACCAGACAAAGACTTCGTGGAAGCGTTAAAACAGGGAATGCCACCCACAGGCGGACTCGGAATAGGCATAGACAGGTTAGTAATGCTTCTAACAAACCAACCAACAATAAAAGACGTGATACTGTTTCCGCAGATGAAACCAGAAGCAAAAAATCAAACTCAACAGACTGCGACCTCTCATACAAAACCGGAACAAACACAGAAATAATAGACTACACAATTTCCTCAAGCGCCTCAACAAGATGGAGAGACGTACAATCAACAAGCTGGGAAAACTGCTCAGGAAGCAGTTACAACGGAACATGCAAAAGCTCAAGCTCGTATTCATGCACAGACGCATTATTCGGAGGAGCAGTAACCAAAAGCAACGCATTCAATGTCACAAGCGGAACAACCAAAAAAGGAGGAAAACCAGTACCATCTATTAAAAAGTGTAGGATATATTTTGTTATTTGAAGGAAGTGAATTATTTGAAAAAATATCAAAGCAGTAGATCAGAATACATAGAAAAATACAGTAAAGAATACAAACGAAGCATGATGATATTTTTGGACACTGGAAACTTATACAAATTGTTTAATGCAAAGGTAAGCAGAGATTCAGTTTTGAGAAGCGTTAAATTAAAAGAGTTCAATGAATCACAACTGGAAAAGGAAATTGATCAGCTGGATAAAAAATTTATTCCTGAAATCACCAAACTAAAAGAAAGAATCGAGCTTGACCTTTTTAATGAACTAGAAGAGTTGTTCAAGAGTATTAGAAGATACAACACCTACTCTGATTGTCTGCTTGAAAATATTGGCGAAGAGTATCTTGATATGATAATGACAAGGGATATAATTCATGAAGACTTAAAAAAGCTAAAGACCAAAATTGACCTTAGCGATTTTGAAAAAGCATTGAAACCTGCAGATGAAAAAGTTAAATCAAACGCAAAAGAGATTATCAAAAAATTTAGCAGTCTGAGCAAAGACCCGAATGCCCCAAACCAGTACTGGTGGCGACACCTTGACCGGATTGAATCCTAAACCCGCAACTGTTCTCTGCTCTGTTTTTTGATTGTTTCAAACACTTCAGAAGCGTCAACAACATTTGTCCAAATTCCAGCAATAGCTTGGTTAGGAACACTGATAGCAGAATATACTGGACTGGCAATGATTGGCGCAGCAGTCGGAATAGTGGTTGGATCTGTCACTTATGTGTTAATGGAACAAGGTGATGAAATAATATCATATCTTTATCCTGATCATTATTGGACTGAATTAAGCAAACAACATGCAAATGAACATGCTCATGAATTCGGAGTTTCTGAATCCGAATTTTTTGACATATGCAAAAATGGGGCAAATTCTCCACTTTCTATCAATGCACTTCAACAAATAAATGTGACGGGGGTGAAGGGGATTGCGATAGAGACTCAGATTGTAAAACAGGATTAATCTGTATTGAGAATACAGGATTAAAATTTGGTTATGAAAACTGGGTAGATGTATGCCAAAAAAGTCCTGAAATGTATTTCGTGCCTGAAAATCAATATAACACAAACATTTTTGAACTAAAAATCAAAGACGGAAAAATTATATCTGAAAACATTCTGCCGCAACATGCCCAAAGTATTCAACTTAGTTCTTCAGCAATAACATCGACGTCAATATCAGATTATACAATACATACAAGTGGAGGAATAGAAAAACATCCCTTTGAAGGCGCCTTGGAAAGAACCCCCTCAGACAAAAGACTGGAAATAGTTTTGTGAACAGCCTGATAGGACATCTCTGCTGAATACTCTCTTTTCAGCCTGTTGAATATCTCTTTAACACTTAGTGGGAAATCTTTTCCTAGAATCTTGACTATTAAAGAAGAAGT
>JAFCCW010000010.1 GCA_017609985.1 Candidatus Iainarchaeum sp. | reverse complement strand
TGTTTAAAGATTATTGATAATGATTGAAAAGTTTGAACGTGAATTTTCTCCTTTCGGAGACGAGATGGAAGACTTTGTTCCAGAGATGCCAAACCCTTTTGGATAAGCATTATGCAAAGATTTAAATAGATTTAACTCATTAATAGTTTTAGGTGTTTTACATCGTACACGGTGAATGTCTTCTCCATCAATAGTTTTTTTCCTGATTTCTTTAGCCGTGTGAACAAATTTATTCAAATTAGCCAAACTAGTCAAACCCCAGCTATTGGATTGCTATTGCTGTTATCTGTGCTGGTCACAGGGTTGCTTCTTTAAAGCACGCCCTTTTTTTAGAAAATGGTGTTACAAGGGGATATAGATGGTAAAAAAGATTTCTGGCGCGGAAATGATTGTTGAAACTATCATAAAGAATGGAGCCAGCCATGGCTTTGGAATAACTGGTGGTTCAGTAATTCCAACATTTGAAAAATTTCTTGAATATGAAAAAGAATTTACTCACCTCCTTGTAAGACACGAACAAGGAGCTGTCCACGCAGCAGACGGCTATGCAAGAGCTTCCGGTAAGCCGGGGATTTGCTTTGCCACCTCCGGGCCAGGAGCAACAAATTTGGTTACTGGAATAATGAATGCTTTCATGGACTCTGTCCCAGTAATTGCTTTTGGAGGACAGGTTTCCAGACCACTTCTCGGAAATGATGCTTTTCAGGAAACAGACATGCTTGGAATAACTATGCCTATTACAAAGCATAATTTTGCTTTAATGGCTGTTGATGAAATAAACAACACAATCAACAAGGCATTCAAGATTGCAACAAGCGGAAGACCAGGTCCTGTTTACATCGATATTCCTCTTGATGTCCAAAAAGACAAAACAAATGCAAGTTTCAGTTCAAAAACAGAGGTTACTGGATTGAAGATTGCGGACAAGGGAAACCTCCATCAGATAAAAAAGGCAGCCGAAGCAATACTCAATGCAGAGAAGCCAGTAATTGTCGCAGGCGGAGGAGTAATGATTTCAAAAGCCTTTGATCAGCTTAAAAAATTTGTTGAAACAACAGGAATTCCAATTACAACCACGATGATGGGAAAAACCTGTTTTCCGGAATCTCACCCGCTTTGTCTCGGCATTCTTGGAATGCACGGCAGAAAATCAGCAAACTATGCAATGATTAATACTGATTTGATTATTGCAGTCGGATGCAGATTCTCTGACAGAATTACTGGAAATCTTGAAAGCTTTGGAGAAAAAGCAAAAGTGATTCACATAGACATTGATCCTGCAGAAATTGGAAAAAATGTCAAAGCAGACATCCCGATTGTTGGAGATGCTAATTCAGTGCTTCGCGATTTGAACAAAGTCATCAATACGCTTTCTGGAAAGAAAAAACACGAGAACAGCGAATGGAACAAGAGAATGAAGAAATTTATTAAAGAATGCAACTGTGATCAAAGTGAATGCAAGGCTATCCATCCAAAAAATATTGTTCTTGCATTGAACAAGATTCTTGGAGAAAACGATATTGTTACAACTGGAGTGGGACAGCACCAAATGTTTGCAATGCATTTTTTGAAAAGAGACAAGCCAAGAACATTTATTTCAAGCGGGGGAGCAGGAACAATGGGTTTTGGTCTTCCATCAGCAATTGGAGCAAAGACTGCAAAGCCGGACGTGGAAGTCATTGATATTGATGGGGATGGTTCGTTCCAGATGAATATTCAGGAACTTGGAACAATTGCAGAAAACAATATCAAGCTTATCCCAGTTATTTTCAATAACACTTATCTTGGAATGGTCAGACAATGGCTGGAAATATTCTTTGACAGAAAATACTCAAATGTGTATCTTGGAAAGCTTCCTGATTACGGAAAAATAGCTGATGCTTATGGGCTAAACTCTGTGGAGATTAACAGAGAAAGCGAGTTTAAACCTGCAATGGAGAAAGCAATGAAAAGCAAGGAAACAACTATTGTTGACGTGCACATAGACCCTGAGTCAAATATTCTGCCAATGTTTCCAGGCGGAGGACATCTTAAGGACATTTTTGGAGATTGTATGAAAGACAAGGGAAAATTTTTCTAGGAGATTGAGATGAAGGAAAAAACACACATTGTTGACATGATTGTAAAAGATGAGCCTGGAGTAATGAATCGAGTCACTGGACTTTTTTCAAGAAGAAACTTCAATATTGACACAATAACTGTTGGAAAAACTCTTGAAAAGGGGCTGTCCAGAATTGTTATTACAGTCAAAGCAGACAATGATACTCTTGAACAATTAAAAAAACAGCTTGGAAAACTTATAGATGTTGAGAAAATTGGAGAAATCAATCAAGAAAATGCAGTTGTGCGGGAACTATGTCTTGTGAAGATTTCTGCAAAAACTCCTGCTGTGAGAAAGGAAATAATTTCTTTTGCAGATATTTTTCGGGCAAATATTGTTGATGTTTCAAAAGACAGCATTACAGCACAAATTGTTGGAAAACCAGACCAGATAGATGCATTCATTAAACTTGTGAAAAAACATGGAGTAAAGGAAATCAGCAGAACAGGAGTTAATGCAATTTCCCGTTCCAAAAAATAGGGCGTGAATTAATAATGGCAAAAATTAATCTTGAAGAAATTGAAGAAAAATGGCAGAAGGCCTGGGACAAGGATGAACTCTACAAGTTCAGACCTGATTCAAAAAAACCTGTTTTCAGTATTGATACCCCTCCTCCAACAGTGAGCGGGAGCATGCACTTAGGCCATGCATTTTCTTATTCTCAGCAGGACTTTATTGCAAGATACAAGAGAATGAAGGGATTTGAGGTTTTTCACCCATTTGGCTTTGATGACAATGGACTGGCAACAGAAAGATTTGTTGAAAAAAGTCTTGGGATTCAATCAAAAGACTATTCGCGCGAAGAATTCATAAAATTCTGCTTGAAGGAAACAGAGAAAGCAGAGAAAAAAATGAAGGAAGCCTGGACAAGAATCGGAATGAGCCTTGATTGGTCCCTGCTTTACAGAACAATTGATGATTTTTCAAGAAAGCAGGCGCAGAGATCTTTTATTGAAATTTACGAACAGAAAAGAGCTTACAGAAAACATGACCCAATAATGTGGTGCCCTGACTGTGAAACAGCAATTGCACAAGCAGAGGTTGAAAACAAACAGGAAGAAGGAGTATTTTATTACATTAAAATGGATAGTGAGATTGGAGAAGCAATTACAATTGCAACAACAAGACCTGAGTTAATGCCAGCATGTGTTGCAGTTTTTGTGAACCCAAAAGATAAGCGATACAAAAAGTTTGTTGGAAAAAAAATAAAGATTCCAATCAATGACAGAGAAGTTGAAGTTATAGAAGATGATGCTGCTGACCCGGAGTTTGGAACAGGCGCAGTATATCACTGTACTTTTGGTGACCCGGAAGACATTATCTGGGTAAAAAAATACAATCTGCCAGTTATTGAGATAATGGGTGGAGACGGAAGACTTAATGAAAAAGCAGGAAAATACCAGGGGCTAAATTCCAAAGAAGCAAGAAAGGCAATAATTGAAGACCTGAAAACACAGGGCAGGGTTGAAAAAGAAGAAAGCCTTGTTCACGGAGTTCCTGTTCACGAAAGATGCAAGCACGAACTTGAATATATTATGACAGAACAATGGTTTGTGAAATATCTTGATTTGAAAGACGATTTCATTGTAAAAGCAGAGGAAATTGGATGGTATCCCGCTCACTTCAAGTCAAGATATGATAATTGGATTAATGGATTAAAATGGGACTGGTGTATTTCAAGACAAAGATTTTTTGGAATACCTATTCCAGTTTGGTACTGCAAAAAATGTGGAGAATCAATTGTTGCAGATGAATCCCAGCTTCCAGTTGACCCGCTGAAAGATTCTCCAAAAAAGAAGTGCAAATGTGGTTCAAACGAGTTTGTGGGAGACAGTGATGTGCTTGACACCTGGTTTACAAGTTCTCTCACTCCACAGATTAACTGCAAGTGGAAGGAAGACGAGAAGTTTTACAAAAAAATTTATCCAATGAGTCTTAGACCACAGGCACACGACATTATTACATTGTGGGCTTTCAACACGATTGTTAAGGGATTGTTCCATTCTCAGAGAATTCCTTGGACAGACATAATGATTAGCGGTTGGGCTCTTGACCCAAAGGGAAAAAAGATGAGCAAAAGCAGGGGAAATGTAATTGATCCAATGGAAATGACTAAAAAATACAGCGCTGATATTTTGCGTTACTGGGCTGCTTCAGCATCCCTTGGGGACGATGTTGCATTCCAAGAAAAGGAAATGGTTTCAGGACAGAAATTTGTAACAAAACTGTTCAATGCAAGCAGGTTTGTTGCTTCACTCACAAAAGACTTTAATGAAGAAAAAGCAGATATTAAAAAGCTAAAATTCAGACCAACAGATGAGTGGATTTTGAGCAGAATTAATTCAATCAAAAAAAACTGCACTGAATCAATGGACAAATATGAATTCGGCAAGTGCATTGGACCAGTAAGAGATTTTGTATGGTTGGAGTTTGCAGACTATTATATTGAAGAAGTAAAGCACCGTGTCTACAACGAAGACGATGAAAGTGGAGATGCAGCAAAATACTGCCTGCTTTATGTGCTGAAAGACTGCCTTAAACTAATTGCTCCTTTCCTGCCTCACATTACAGAGGAAATTGCACAAGAATTTTTTAGCAAAAGTTTCAAGAAAAGCATTCATATTTCAGAATGGCCAGAGGCAGAAAAAAAACTTGTTGACCTAAAAAAGGAAGAATTAGGAGCACAAATTAATGATGTTGTTTCTGCTTTCAGAAAAATAAAAACAGACAATAATCTTCCATTGAACAGGGAACTAGCAAAAGCAAGTGTTTTCTGCGAAGACGAGAAAATAATTAAAGCTTTGAAAACAGCAAGTGAGGATATTGCAAAAACAATGAAGATTGAAAAACTAGAGTTTGCAAAAGGAAAAGCAGGAAAAAACGGAAAAAAAGCAGGTGAAGGAATTTCCGTAGAAGCACAAATTTAAATAGGTGTTACTCCTTTTTTTAATGGATTAAAATGAAAAAAATTTTTATAATCTTGGCTTTGCTTGCAGTTGTTTTTTCTAGTGGATGCAACATCAGTTCATCGGATGGAAAAAGTCAGCTTAAGAGTATTAAATCAAATTATTTGAAAGACTCAATGCTTGCTCCTGATTCTCTTAAAGAAATTGACAACATGGACTTTGAATTAAGGGAACTCAAAAAAAAGCTTGGCTCTGACAAGGAAAGCATTGGAGTAAAGATATTGATTGATTCGCGGCTTGAGCTTTTGGAAATGGGCAAAGCACTCGTGAACGGAAGACTAGAATACAGGCTTATCAGACAGAACGATATCAAATGTGAAGAAACCAGCCATATTAACCAGACTTCCTATTTTTTCAGTCAAACTGTTTCACACGGAAGAAAAGCAGTTTCAAAGCTGGACGAATTTGAAGAAAATTATTCAAGCATAGAGGATGTTTCTGCACTGAAAGAAAATATTACTGCAACAGTGAACAGTCTGAACCAAGTATACGAAGAAATAAATGCTTTCAGAGACTCAGTGTGTTGAAATACAAATTAACTGATTTAGATAAATTAACTTATTTAAATTCTTTTTCTTAGAAAAGTAGTATATGATAAAAGAACTTATTGCCCAGGGAGCTGAAGCAAAGATTTTCTCTTCAGAGTATCTTGGAAAAAAAACAGTGTTAAAAGAGCGTGTTCCAAAAGGATACAGGAACAGCGAGCTTGATGAAATAATCAGGTTTGAGCGGGCAAGAGACGAAGCAATGCTATTGCAGTCAGCTAGGAAGGCAGGAGTGCGAAGTCCAGCAGTCTATAGAATCGACAAAAAGAATGCAGGGATTGAAATGGAAAAGATTAAGGGTGAGAGATTAAAAGATTGTTTAAGCAAGGAAAATGTTTTGCTTTGCAGGCTTGCTGGAGAACAGGTAAGCAAGCTTCATTCAGCAGGAATTGTTCACGGAGACCTTACAACCTCAAACATGATTGTTGAAGAAGATAAATCAGGAAACAAGGCAACAGAGGACAAGACAACAAAAAGGAAGACAACAGAAAATAAAACAGCAAAAAATAAGGCAATTGGGAGTAAAACAATTGCGTTCATTGATTTTGGATTGGGATTCAAAACAAACAAGGAAGAAGACTTTGCTGTTGATTTGTTGAATTTTAAGAAAACCTATGAAGCAACTCATTGTTCCGTGGAGGATGGCTGGAAACTTTTTTTAGAAGGTTATCTAGCTGAAAAAGGCAAAAAAGAAATTGTCTCAAGAATTGCGATTGTTGAAGGAAGAGGAAGATACCATTAGCAAGCTATTTAAACCTTTTTGCAATGAATTGTTATAATAAGTTTTGTTATTCTCCTGTGTACCGGAAGGATTCAGGGGTGAAATTTGAATAATTGGATTGGGGTTTTAATGGCTAGAATGCATTCGAGAAAAAGAGGAAAATCAGGCTCTACAAAGCCTGCTTCAAGAGAAAACCCAAGCTGGGTTTCCTTTAATGCAGAGGAAATTACTGAAGCAATAGTTAACCTTGCAAATGCAGGTCATTCCCCCAGCGAAATAGGAATTATTCTTAGAGACCAGTATGGAGTGCCAGATGTAAAAGCTGCCACTGAAAAAACTGTTCAGCAAATTTTAAGAGAACAAAATCTTCTTGACGAGATTCCAGAAGACTTAATGAATCTGGTAAGAAAAAGTGTTAAATTAAAATCTCACATGGGTGAGAACAACAAGGATTATAGTGCTAAAAGAGGTCATCAGTTGACTGTTTCAAAAATAAGACGATTAGTAAAATATTACAAGTCAAAGAAAAGACTTCCAGCAGACTGGAGATATACTGAGGAAACCGCAGAGCTTCTCGCAAAATAATTGAGTTGGTGGCTAATGGAATTTTTGGTTTCTGCTAAAAAAGATGAAAAAAAGTTTTTGGAAGAAAAAATGGAAATAGAACTAGAAGAAATTGTTGAAAAATGTGACAAGATTGTTCAAAAAATGAAGTGATTTTATGGGAAAAAAAGAAATCAAAAAAAGTAGTTCAAAAAGAACTGTGAGCAAGTGGAAAAAGAAGCGATGGTTTAAGATAATCGCTCCAGGAGAATTTGACAGAAAAGTTCTTGGAGAAACTCCTTCTGAAAAACCCGAGCTCTTAATTGGAAGAACACTCAAGGTTAATCTTGGCTCATTAACAGCTGAAAGAAAGCACAGGCACATTACAGTTAGTTTTATGATTGAAAGCGTGCAAGGAGACAACGCGTTAACAGTAACAAAGGGACATGTTGTTGACGAACCATATCTTAAAAGAATTATTAGAAGAAGAAGAAGCAAGATAGAAACTGTTCAAACAGTTGTCACAAGCGATAAAGTCAAGGTTAAGCTTAAAGCAATTACAATTACTTCAAAAAAGGCAAATAAGAGCCAGAAAACAAAAATAAGCCATATTATGAGAGAAGCTGTTGAAAAATCTGCTGTAAAAAAGAGCTTTAGACAGCTTGAACAAGAAGCAATATTTGGAGTGCTTGCTCTTAAAATTTTTAAGAATGCAAAAAAGATTTCACCAATTAAGAGAGTTGAAATAGCAAAAACAGCAACCCTTAAAGTGAAATAAGATGGACTTTTTTCTTGAAATTGGGCTCGTACTCGGGATAATTATCTTATTCTCAATAATTTCGCTCAAAAAAAAATCACTTGACAAAAAAGGAGTGATTATTGGAATAATAATCGGATTACTTTTCTATTTACTTGGAAGTTTTAAGCATTTTCTCGTAGTAGTCTTATTTTTTGTTGTGGCAGATATTAGCACAAGAATCAGCAGAAAAAACAGAGCTGTGTCTCACGAACAAAGAACAACAGGTAATATTATTGGAAACAGCAGTGCTGCATTTATTGCACTTATTGCAAATATAGACATTGCTTTTTTTGGGGCCATGGCTGCCGCTCTTGCAGACACGCTTTCAAGCGAAATAGGCTTGCTTTCAAAGAAAAAACCAAGACTTATAACAAATCTCAAAGAAGTTAGTCCTGGAACTGACGGAGGAGTAACAACTCTTGGATTGCTTGCTTCAATTGCGGGAGCTTTGATTATTGGAGGAATTCATTTTTACTGGTATTCCAATCCATTGAGCATTCTGATTATTCTTTGCTCTGGTTTTGTTGGAAGCTTGGTTGATTCTTTTTTTGGAGCAACTCTTGAACTGAAAGGAAAATTAAATAATACAGAAGTTAATTTTTTAGGGAGTTTTTCAGGAGCAATAACTGCTTTTGTTTTGTTTCTTCTTCTTTGACTAGAACTATTTAAATTGTTTTTTGGTTATAGGTAATTCGATGGGCTTGTTTTTGCTATTAAAGATATTGTTAATGATTGCTCCAATGTATATTGCAAATGCTTGTGCAATGGTTTTTGGAGGAGACATTCCAATTGATTTTGGACTCAATTTTTTAGACAACAAAAGAATTTTTGGAAACGGAAAAACATGGCAGGGAACTGTTGCGGGAATATTTTTTGGTGCTCTTGCAGGATTGATTTTGCAGACTTCGTTTCCAAGCTATACTCTTAGTTTAACAGACAATTATGCACTTTATGGTTTACTGGTTGCATTAGGTGCTGTTCTTGGAGATATTATTGCAAGCTTTTTTAAGAGACGAGCAAGCATTGAGCGAGGAGAAGCATTATTTGGAGTAGACCAGCTAGATTTTGTAGTGGGGGCCTTGCTTTTTGGAAGCTTTCTTTATATGCCAGAGCTAATGGAAGTGGGCATAATCGTAATATTGACCCTTCTTGTTCACAAGATTTCTAACGTGATTGCATTTAAGATAAAAATGAAGCGAGTTCCATGGTAGAAAAAAAAGCAGTTGTTTTTCTTGCAAAATTTTTTGCAGTGTTTCTTGTGCTTCAGACACTGATTTTTCTAGCTCCATTGGATTCATTAGAGAACGGGATTGCGGAAACAGAAGCAGGTCTGCTTTCATTGGAGCGACAGGAAAACCTTGTGTTGATGGAAAATGGAAACTTTGAAATAGGCGCAAGTTGCACAGGACTTGTTTCATCCGCAGTGCTTGCATCAATTGTTTTTTCTCTTAGAAAACCTGATTTGAAAAAAAAGATTCTGGTTTTTCTTGCAGGAAGCATTGCTTTGCTGTTGTTGAATCTTGCAAGAGTCTACATTGTTCTTCTTTCCTCTTCCCAGGGACTTGATTTTGCTGAAGCAGTGCATGTTGCAAGCTGGTATGCAATGGCTGGAGCAATCATTATGTCCTGGTTTTATTTGACTAAAAGAATTACTGGAATAAAAGATTTTAGTGAACTGATTTAGAAACTCTTTAGAGTGTCTATTTGAAAATTAGACTGGTTTAAACAAATTTTAAACTAGTTTATAGTTTAAACAAAATTGAACTAGTTCTTTGAATGTTGAACTAGTCCTTAATTACGCGCTTTGCAATTTCTCCAAACGCAGGTCTTGTGATGAATACTCCGATTATTACTCCGGCAATAGTAGTTATTGCAAAACCAACAAGTTTTCCTAAACCAAATCCAAGGAATATGATTGGAGACATTGTTGCAATAGTTGTTGCAGCAGCAGCCATGATTATGAAGAAAGCTCTTGAAATCCTTGTGACCAGAGAGCCTGATTCTGCTGCTTTTCCTTTTCTGCTTAACTCATCAGTTATTATTATTTGGTCATCTACACCAGTTCCAACTGCTGCTAGAATTCCTGCAACTGCGGCAAGATCTAGATTCCAGTGAATCATTGCAGCAAAACCAAGAATCAAGATTACCTCACTCAATGCAGTGAAAACCATTGGAATGATTAACTGAAGATATCTGTACCTAATGTAAAGAACAATTGCTACAACCAGCAAAGCTACAAATGCAATAAGTGCTGCGTTGAAGAGGAATGATTCTCCAAGAAGAGGAGAAATTGTTTCCTTGCTGACACTTTCGACAGGAACTGAAAGAGAACCTGATTCAAGAAGTGTCGCAAGACCTCTTAGCTCGGATTGAGCAGTGTCTGCATCGCCAGCAAAACCACGAATTACAAGATTTGAAAATTTTTCAGCTTGGTCAACAGATGCCTTGTCCATGTTTGCAATATCTTCTCCAAGAGAAATAATCTGCTGTGCACCAGTTACTTCCCAAATCCAGGGAATTGAAGTATTAGCAGCAACAGAAATTTCTGATAATTCAAAACCTAAACCTTCAAGCAAGTCTTTTGTGGATTGGTCAATAGTTGAAGGAACAACAGCAAATCTTTTTTCTTCTGCAAGAGAAGAGAGTTTCTGAATTTGCGCAGAGGAAATATTGCTGTCTTTTATTACAATATTTGGAACTCCAGCATTTAGCAAAAGATTCTCTATCTTTGTGCCTTCAGGAATGCTTTCAAGAGAATTTCCAGCAAGCAAGGCTTGTCTGTCTGCAAGGAAGAGTTCTTGAGGAATTACAATAACTGCTGTGCTTGGCCTGTCAAGGAAGAAATATGTTTTTTCACACTCGTAAACATATCCGCTGGACGGGTCATATGAAATAACAGAACATTTGTGAAACGCTGCTTCAGTAAAGCGCTGGGAAGCAGCGTCTCTTAGCATAAATGGAAGATGCCATTCAACCATGTTAGCTAGGTCTCTGAAACCATAGCCTCTGGAAGGGTCTCTGGAAATATCAATTATATCGTTTCCTGTAAAAATTATGTTTCCGTCAAGAGTTACTTCAAACAAGCCCTGCTTTTTGATTACTGACTCGATTTCTTCAACTCGTTTAGGGTCTGTTTCAGCTAATTGAGCTACAACAAATTCGTTTCCCCAAGAAGTAACCTTTGTATCCTTCAAGCCATAAGCATCCATTCTTTGAAACAAAACAGCAGTTATTTTTGACATTTCAGCAGGGTCAGTAATTTTTTCACCTAAATGAATTTGAAACTGTGTTCCTCCGCTAAAGTCTATTCCAAATTGAAGCCCGTTCAGTCCAATAAATAAAAATGAAAGCATTACTAATGCTAGAAGGAGAAGAATACGCCAGTTTTTTGCAAAGTCCTTTAAGTCACTCAATTAAACCACGCTCTTTTTTGCTTTTTCCTTTTTTTCAGCATACCAAAGAAGGATTGGAGCATTCATTAGCCAGGTGCTTGGCAAATCTCCAATAAGACCGAATAATAGAACAGCAGCTATTTCAAAAATTACAAACATTTGGCTCGTGAAAGAAATCACAATCATTGCTGTGAGAGCAGCAAGAGTTGTAAAAGTCATTGTAAGACCTGTTTTCATTGATTCCCTTGTTCTGTCCACAGCAGTCCCCTCTTTTCTTTTCAGAACACGGGTTGTGAGCATTATGTCTGTGTCAACAGAGTAACCAACAAGCATTAACAAAGCAGGAATGCTTGAAAGCGAGAGAGGAATGCTGAACAAAGCCATTAAAGCAAGAGCACAGCTTATGTCAAGAACTGCGGAGAGAATTACTGCAATGCTTGGCACAACTTCCCTAAAGAAAAAGAAAATAACTATTATTACAAGAACTGCAGCAGTTACTCCAACCCATAGAGCTGTTTCCCAAAATGTTTTTCCGAGAGCTGGACCAATTTCTTTTCTTTGAAAAGCTACTTCTCCCTCAATGCCAAGCTCTTCAACAAGCAGAGACTGCATTTTTTGGTTTGAAGCTTCTCTTGCACGTTCAAGAGTCTGAATTGCTTCTTCAAAGAAAAGATTGTTTTCCCCATAGTCTTTTTCAGGCACTGCAAAGTCTGAAACCAGAGCAAGAGCCTGGTTTGCCTTGTCCCTACTGTTTGATTCAATTGCTTCTTTAAGCAGGGAATCAGCTTCTGACAAAACCTTGTTTTCAGTAAACTCAATGTTTGTGCCATAGCCTGTTGCGCCAGCTGTTGTGCTTACAAGCAGGTTTGAAAGTTCAAAATTGTCTTTCAAAACTTTTTCAATGTCTGCTTTGTCGACAGATTTTTCTGATTTGATTACTAAAAGTGTTCCTCCTTTGAGATCAAGACCTTGTTCAAGGCCTGGAAAAACAAAAATCATTAAAGCAAAAACTATGAAAAGAATTGCAGGAATTATGAGAAATCGCTTGTAATTGCCAGAATACAGGTTAAAATCAAGATTCATTCAAAAAACTCCTTTAAACTCAAATAAAATAAACTAAAAAATACTCCTTTAAAATACTCCCTTTGGTTAATATATAGTTATTACAGTGAAACATAATTGATTGGAGTGGGAAAGAATTAAATAGATAAGTGATTGTATGAAACTCTACTATCTTGAAGCTCCAGAAAAGCTTGTTGAAAACGCTCTTAGAAGAGCAAGAAAGGAATCTCTTAAGATATCTCAAAGAGACAAATTTAAAAGAGAAAAAAGCAAGGAAGCGCGAAGAATAGAGACTTTTTCAAGCTATATTAATGATACTTTGGAAAAGGCAGAAAATCAGGTGCCAACAATAGATGACATGAATCCCTTTTACAAAGAATTAGCTGAAATCCTTATTTCAATTCCAGATCTTAAAAAAAGCGTTTCACAAATGCGCTCGGTCAGAAAAATTATTGAAAAATTAAAGAAATTGTACATTAGAAAAGTAAAATCCAAGCGACAGGACGACAAAATAGGAAAAGAGGAAAGCAGAATCTTTTTTGGAAGAGCAGCCTCTGCAGTAAAAAGTTTGAAAAAAAGCATTGAATTTTACAACAGTGCTGGACAAAAACTCAGGGAACTGCCTTCAATAAAGTTTTCTCTGCCAACAGTGATTCTGGCAGGTTATCCAAATACTGGAAAAAGCACGATTCTTTCAAGACTAACTGATTCAAACCCGGAAATTGCAAGCTATCCCTTTACTACAAAGGGAATATTGGTTGGACACTTTGACGGAAAACAGGGAAAAATTCAGCTGATTGACACTCCAGGGCTGTTGGACAGACCAATCAATAAAAGAAACAATATTGAAAAAAAAGCAATAACTGCATTAAAGCACTTAGCAAATTTTGTTGTTTTTATTGCAGACCCAACTCAGAGATGTGGTTATTCGCTTGAAGACCAGGTTTCTTTGTTAAAAGAAGTCAAAAAACTTTGTCCAAGAATAATTATTGTCATTAACAAAACAGATATTGCGACAAAAGAGGAAATTGAAAAAGCAAAGAAATTGCTTGGAAACGAGACAGTGAAAGACGGGGTTGGAATCGAATCAAGTCTTAAAGAAGAAATTGACAAGCAGATTTATTTAAAATGATTACAGGAAATATCTTTATTGGGTTAAGCGAATCTTAAGCTGTTTGCTTAACACTTTGTTCTGGGAAAGAAAATTTCTGAGAAAGAAAATGAAAGAACAAATCGGAGTTGGCTAAAATGAGCGAAATGACTGAAGAAATAAAAAAACTGATTGAAACTGCAGTTGAAATAATGGATGAAATGATAGACGACAGAAATGTTCCAAGAAATATCAGAGAAAACATTAAAGATGCAAAAGAAAAGGTTTTGAAGTTTGAAGAAGGCGGAGTAAACTTCAGTACCGCAATATATGTTCTTGACGACATTAGCAATGACATAAACATGCCACAGCATACTAGAACAGATATCTGGAATCTTATTTCCCAGCTTGAAGCAATAAAGGAGAAATTCAAGTGAGCATTTCAACAACTGAAAGTAAAGAATCAGACAAGACAAGAGAAATAACAGAGTATGCTGAGAAACACAATATTCTTCTCTCAAAAGAAGCTATACCTCTTTTGAAGGAAAATAACTTCAGAGAAATAATTGACCAGCTTGTTAAAGAAAATGAACTCTTTGTTAGTGAAGAAACTGTCAGAAAAAAAATAGCAGGGTCTCTAGAAAACCCGCTTGTGGAAGTAAGAAACACTAGTTTCAAGCCAGAGTCAAAAGAGGTTGAATCAAGACTTAGACTCATGACAGAATACGATGTAACTGGGCAAAGCTGTTCAGAGGGAACTGTTGAAAATTTTTTGGAACTGTTTAGAAGCAAGTACAAATTGCTTAAAGAAATTCTTGAAAAAAGACATACTCTGTCTCCAAAACCATTGAACCGGCTGAAAAGTGTTCCTGTAAGACACGATGTTGATGTAATTGGAATGGTTTCAGAAAAATGGGTTACAAAGAATGAAAATATTGCTATAAGAATAGAGGACTTGGATGCGAGCTGTATTGTGATTGTTTCTCAAAAAGAAACTCAGTTGTTCAGGCTGGCAGACTATGTAATGCTTGATGACGTGATTGGAGTAAAAGCAACCAAACTTAGCAATGAAATGTTAATAGCAAAAGAAATTCTCTGGCCAGATCTTACAATCAAGACAGCAAGGACTGCTGAAAGAGATATTTCCTTTGCATCAATTTCTGAGAAAAAGAAAAAGAATTAGTTGGAAAAATAAAATATCTGTTTGTAACAGGAGACAATGTTGATGGAGTGGGAATATACCCATCACAATTTGATGAACTAAGCATCAAAGATATTTATGACCAGTACGAAGAATTTTCAAAATTAATGCTGCAGATTCCAGAGCATATTCAAATAATAATAAATCCTGGACAGCACGATGCAGTAAGATGGGCTGACCCCCAGCCAGCTGTTTCAGAAAAGTATTTGCCGGATCTTCACAAAGCAAAAAATATTCACTTGGTTGGATCTCCAAGCTGGATTGAAATAGAGGGATTGAAAGTGCTTGTTTATCACGGAGCAGCATATCATGACCTGTATGCTTCAATAACTGGGTTAAATCCAACTAATCCAAGCAAGGCAATGATTGAACTGTTAAAGAAGCGAGATATAATGCCAAGTTATGGATTAAACCAGCCCTATGTTCCGGAAAAAAAAGATTTTATGATAATTAAGGAAGAACCAGACTTTTTCCTGTCGGGAGACATGCATCACAAAGACTATGGTTCTTATCGCGGAACAACTGCTATTAGCAATGGCTGTTTTCAGGGAAGAACAGATTATCAAAAAAAATTAGGACACGTCCCTACTCCAGGAATCGCAATTACGGTTAACCTAAAATCAAGAAATATTTTTGAAAGAAATTTTTACAAGGGTGAAGACAATGGATAGCATAGAGGTTGTGGCAAGCCCTGTTGTTAGAAAATATTATGAAAGCATCTGGGAAGAAGTAAAAAAACAAGTTGAAACCGCGAAAAAGTCAAAGCAAAAAGAACTTGATATAAGTACTGATATTGAAACAACTCCTGTGGCAGATCTTGCAGACCGAGCAGAAACAATTATTGGACCAGAAGGACTTGCGGAAAGATACAGAACTGTTCTGGAAGAACACAATGGAGACAGAGACAAAACAATTTTTCAAATTTTCAAGGAAATAATTGAACAAAAATGGTGTTCTATTCCTGATGACTCAAAAAGAGTTGAACAGGGAATTAAAACAGGGCTTGTTCTTGCAACAGAAGGTGTTGTTGTTGCTCCATTGGATGGAGTGCCAAAAGTTCAGATTAGCGAGAATCCTGATGGAAGCAAGTATATTGACATATATTATGCTGGACCGATTAGAGCCGCGGGCGGAACAGCAACAGTGCTTCCTCTTATCCTTGGAGACTATGCTAGAGAATTAATGGCTTTGGATAGATACAAGCCAACAGAAGAAGAAATTGAAAGATATGTTGAAGAATGCAGTATTTATGAAGAAATTGTTTCAAGACAGTATAAGCTTTCTGAAGAAGAGGTTAGAAAAATTGCAAAAGGATGCAAAGTATGCATTAATGGAGAGCCAACGGAAAAGAGAGAGGTGGCAGTTCACAAAAATGTTCCAAGAATTCCAACAAACAGGATAAGGGGAGGAATGTGCCTTGTGATAAGCGAGGGTGTTGCATTAAAGGCAAGAAAGATAATGAAATATGCAAAAATGCTCGAACTTGACTGGAGCTGGCTTGAAGATATTATAAAAGTTGGAAAATCTGAATCACAAGAACTTGAAATAAGCCCAAATGACAAATTTTTGAACGGAATTGCTGCTGGCAGGCCAATCCTTGCATATCCTTCAAGACCAGGTGGTTTTAGACTAAGATATGGAAGGGGAAGAAACATGGGTACAATGGGGGAAGCAATTCATCCGGCAACAATGTATGCTTTGAATGAATTTATTGCTGTTTCAACCCAATTAAAGGGAGAGAGACCGGGAAAAGCAGCTGGGATGGCTGCCTGCTCTTCAATTGACGGACCAATTGTAAGACTTGATGACGGTAGTGTGCTAAGAATTGAAACTGCTGCACAGGCAATAGAGTTAAGAAGCAGGGTTGAAAAGATTTTGTTCCTAGGAGACCTTCTTGCACCAGTAGGAGATTTCATTCACTCAGCTCACCCTCTTGTTCGAGTAGGCTATTGTGAAGAATGGTGGGCTTTGGAACTTGAAAAAAAAGCAAAGGAAAGAGGCGAAAGGGAAGAAAAAGCAATAAAGAATCCACTTGAAGTTGACTGGAGCACAGCAGAATATTTGTCAGAAAAACACGAAATTCCACTCCACCCAAGATATATTTTTTATTATTCCTTGCTCGAGGCAAATGAATTGAAAGAGCTTGTCGCTGAAATAAAAAAAGGCAATTTAGGAGAAACAATTGAATTTGAAAAAGAAGAAAAATCTAAAAAATCTCTTGAAAAAGCAGGAATCCCACACAGAGTAACTGACGATAAGATTGTGATAGAAGAAGATATAGCAAGAGCTTTGACTGCGAGCCTTGGACTTGAAAACAAGACAGAGCAAAAAATGAGTGGAGAAAATTCTCTGGAATTAGTTAACAGTGTTTCAAAATTCAAGATAATTGACAAAGCAGGAACTTTTATTGGAGGAAGAATGGGAAGACCAGAAGCTTCTACTCCAAGAAAGATGACTGGGAATCCACATGTTCTGTTTCCAATAGGACTTTTTGGAGGAAATACAAGGTCAATAAACAAAGCAATTGACAAGGAAAGAGCCGCGGGATCCAAGGGATTGGAAGTGGACATAACTTCTTATTATTGTAAAAAATGTGAAAAAATTATCTGCTTTCCAAGCTGTCCTTTTTGCGGAGAAAGAAGTGAAAAAGTAAACATGTGTTCAAAGTGTGAAAAACATGTTTTTGGAGAAAAATGCACAAAATGTGGTTCTGAAACAAAACCACATAGCAAAAGAAAAATAGAATTGGAAGAATATGTTAGTCGAGCTTCAAAGAAACTTGGAATAACTGTGCCGGAACTAGTAAAGGGGGTAAAAGGAACAATTAACAAAGACAAAGTTTGCGAACCAATTGAAAAAGGTCTTTTGAGAGCAAGGCATGGAATAAATATTTTCAGAGACGGTACAATTAGATACGAACTCATTAATGCGCCGATAACTCATTTTAAACCAAAAGAAATAAAGATAAGTCTTGAAAAAGTCAAAGAGTTAGGTTATGAAAAAGATATTCACGGAGAAAGAATTGAAAGAGAAGACCAGATAATTGAAATATTTCCGCAAGACATAATTATTCACGATGAAGCGGGAGACTTTTTTGTCAAGGTTTCAAACTTTGTGGATGATGAACTGGAAAAGTTTTATTCTCTTGAACCATTTTTCAGATTTAAAACCAGAACAGATCTTGTAGGCCAGCTTGTTCTTGGACTAGCACCCCATACTTCAGCAGCAATTGTTGGACGAATTCTTGGATTCACAAAGGCAAGAGCCTGCTTTGCTCACCCATACTTTCATCAAACAAAAAGAAGAAATATTGACGGCGACCAAGATTCAATTATGCTGTTAATGGATGGGCTGCTTAATTTTTCACATTCTTATCTGCCAGAGTCAAGAGGAGGAAGAATGGATGCACCGCTTGTTTTCACAGTAATGCTTAAGCCAACAGAAATTGATGATGAAGTCTATGACATGGAAACCTGCTGGAAATATCCCCTGGAATTATATGAAGAAACAATGAAGAAAGGAGTTGTTGCGTCAATAGCAGGAATTGAAAAAGTTCACGACCGCCTTGGAAAAGAAGAACAATACTCTGGATTAGGATACACTCATGAAACCACTGCTTTTGATGAAGGGCCAAAATACAGCAAATATGTTCAACTGGGAAGCATGGAAGACAAAATTACTGCTCAAGCAGAATTGCAGACAAAAATTGAAGCAGTCGATACCAAAGACTCGATTGAACGGGTTTTAGCAAGCCATTTCTTTCCAGACATTATTGGAAACGCAAGAGCTTTTTCAAGACAGAGCTTCAGGTGCACAAACTGCAATTCAAAATATAGAAGAATTCCATTGACAGGAAACTGCACTAGGTGCCCGAAAGGAAATCTTATTCTGACAATAGCACAGGGTTCAGTAAGAAAATATCTGGAAATAGCAAAGAAAGTTATACATAACTATGGTTTGAGGGACTATCTCAAACAAAGAATAGAACTTGTTGAATGCGAGATTGACTCAATTTTTGTAGACGACAAAGAAAAGCAGTCTTCGCTTTTTGAGTTTGTTTAATTAATTTTGAGTTTGTGTGTAGCACAAAGAGTACAACAATCAGAGAGATTGTGAAGAAAAACCTATTTCTTTCTCAATCGCTGTCTTTATTTTTTTTGCATCAAATCCGAGTTTTATTAGACGAGTGTTTCCTCTGAATCCCTTGCCTGATTCAGTTGTTGCAATAAGGCCATACATTTCGAGTTCATTGACGTATTGCTGGCACCAGCGCATGCTCACAGTTTCTCCCTTGAATTCTTTTGCAATTCGGGAATATTCATCATAGATTTCTCCTGAAACAAGAACTGGTTCTTCTTCAACTCGTGAAATTCTTTTAATTCCTTTTCTTTGAAGTGTCAGACGAGCAATGGCATAAAGCACTAGCTGTTGCTGTTCAGGCAGAGTAGAAACCATGTTGAAAATTATTTCTTCTTCAACCTTGCGCTTTGCTCTCTTAACCTCCACATCAGTAATCTTGTCAAGACCTTTTTTGTCAGCAATTTCCCCAGCACGCAACATCAGCATTACTGCTGTTCTTGCATCCCCTGACTCCTGCGCAGCAATAGCTGAAGCAATGCTTATTGCACTTTCCTCCACCACATCTTCCTTAAAAGCTGTTTTTACACGATCTGAAAGAATCTTTGAAAGTTCTTCTGCATTATATGGTGGAAAAACAAGTTCTTTTTCGCAAAGACTGCTTCTTGTTCTCGGATCAAGACGGTCTTTGAAGAAAAGATTGTTTGAAATCCCAACCAAAGAAATCGAACCCTTGTCCATGTCGTCATTGCATCTTGTAAGAGCATAAACCATTTCATCAAGATCTTTTACTTTATCTATTTCATCAAGAGCAATAACAAGACTTGCTTGACTTTCCTCAATGTTCTCTATTAGCTTGTCATACACAAATGTTCCACTGTAACCAACAAAGTCTTTGTCTGGAAAAAAACTCTTCAAAATCTTGATTATTATCTTGTACTTGCTGTTGTGGCTTCTGCAGTTAAGATAAGTGCTTCTTACAGATTTTTTTTTCTGGTCAGCATACTCACAAAGCTGTTGAAGAACATGCTTTGTGCTCACAGTCTTGCCAGTTCCTGTTTTGCCATAAATGAAAAGATTGTCTGCTCTCTTTGATTCAATTAAAACAGAGAGAGTTGAAGTCATTTCAGAAATCTGGTTTTCTCTGAACGGAAGCTTCTTTGGAGCATAGTGCGGAGTCATTATGTCCCTGTCACAAAAGACTGTTTTTTTTGAAAGAGCTTCTTCAAAAATGTTAGCCATAGAACTATTATTACCGGAAGTTAATTAAAAACCCGCCCAATTTGAAAACAATAACAGGAAAAACCAGAAAAATCCAACAATATAATTAAAAACTGTAATTGGGGGAATTACTTAGAAAGGTCTTTTTACAGGACGGGGTGGTTTTTCGATGGCTTTTTTGGACAAGGTTTTGAAAAAAGAAGAAGGAATAGATATTGAGGATTTTTTAAACAATCTAGACGTAGAAGATGAAACACTTTACGAGGACGCAGATGCTTTTGTAAAGCCTCTTACTCTTGAAAAACAAGAAGATGTTGCACTGGTTTTGAATGAAACAAAGGCAGGAAACATTATTCTGCTGAACATAGAGTTTTTGTCAAAAAGAAACGCAATAAAGCTGAAAGAGCTTGTAAGCGAAATAAAAACTGGAATAGAAGGAATTGACGGAGACATTGCAAGGATTTCACAGGACAGAGTCTTGATTACTCCAAGCAAGGTTAAAATCATTAAGAAAAAAGAAGATCAATGACTAGAGGGCTGAAAAGTGTTCCTTGGAAATCCTTCACTCCCGATATCTATTTCTCGAGAGGAAGCAAGGAACACTGTTTCAGAAAACATTGAAAAAACAAAAAAATTGTTCCAAATTGAAGAACAAGAACTTGTTCTAACTCCATTCTATCTTATTCACTTTGACATTTTTAAAGAAAAAGAAGTTCACGGAATTATTGCACTTAATGCAGTTACCCGAAGTTTTAGTGAAGAACTTGGAGAAGAAATTGAAAAATTTTCAGATTCCCTTACCAACAGCATTGAAGAAACTGATTTTACATTAAAGAAAACTTTTCTGGAACAAGAGAGTGTTGAAAAAATTGCAAAAGCAAAGCTTGCTTCTGAAAACAAATGTGAAAAAGAAGACATAATTCTTTCATCTATTAAGCTTGTTTACTTTCCAGAATGGCATATCCTGGCAGATGTTGAAAGCAATAAAACAAGCCTTGTTCTGAATGCCTCAACAGGACAGATTTTTGGTCTTGAAAGCATTCCTGAAAAAGAAAAAGGATATGCAGAGCTTGCAAGGGAAACCCTGCAAGAGCTTTGTGACCCAAAAAAATGGATAGAGTATGGCGGAGACGTAGTAAAGATAGCTGGAGAAAAAACAGCAAGCCAGAATAAAAACTTGTCTGGCTCAGGAATTATTGAAAGAATCAAAAAAGATTTTCGGCTTCAGACACTTATTCTGTTCCTGATTTTGTTAATTGTTGTTTTTGTTATCTGAAGTTATCTGAATTTTGAGACTTGTTTTTTATCTTTGTTCTTTATCTTTTGTCACAAGAGCAGGATTATCTTTACTCACAAGAGAAAGGAATCTCTGTTTTTTTTACTGAATCAAAAGCCTTCAATACTTCTTGTTCATTCCACCAAAAGTCAGTGCTTTCTGGGGAAGTGGAAACGCAGACTTTTTCCTGTTTTACTAGTTCAAAGACTTGTGAAATTGAATCAGGAGCAACACCATAATTAAGCATTATGTTGTCTGCTGGTCCGTCCTGAATTGAATAGAAAACTGAATCAGTTTGTCTGCAAGAATTTGAGAGAATGAAAGAACCTGAATCTGGAACATAAAACACTGTTTCAAGGAACAGTGTTCCTGGTTGAACAGAATTCCATCTGAATCCAAGTGATTCAGATGATTGAGAAGCACAGCTCCCTGCTAATGGAGGAGAATCCTGCCTGTTTCTGAAAAGGCTTGCTTCATAAAAGTCTTTACAATCTTCAAAGCTTGAGGCAACCCCAGTCCAGAGCGAACCATATGACAGACCCTCAATTCTTTCCTGGTTTTTGAGAATATGATAGAAAGCTTCTGCTCTGCTTTCCTTTTCTGAAATCTTAAGAAGTACTGGATTTGCATAAGATGGAGCAAGATAAATTGAGCCAGTTGAAGATAGAGGCAGGTTAATTGAAAGCAGGTTTCCCCTGTTTTCAAGATTTGTTTTTTTGAAGTCAGAAACTTTGGATGTTGCAAACATTTTTGCTCCGCTTGATTCAATCGAGGAAACAAGTTGACCTGACTCTATTTCAGAAATTGTTATTGTTTCTCCAGAGTAACCAATTCCATAACCTTGTCTTCCGTTTTCAGAAGAAAGTCCAACAGAGCCATTAAATGGAATATGATAAAATATGCTATCAGGGAACGGATTAGATTGTTTTTCAAAACTAATATTTATTGTGGCAATAGGTTCTCCCGCAGAATCGAAAAAATCCCAGTTTGATTGTTCAAAATCAAAGTCTATGCTAATTTTGTAAATTCCTGCTTCAAGTTGTTGGCTATTAAAAACAAGCCTTTCAGGATTTTCAAAATATTTGTGCCAATAGTTTCTGAAATAATCTGGTGCCTGCGCAAAGTCTTCAATGAAATAGCTGGCGAAGTCTTGCTGGAAGTCTCCAGTAAAAGAGTCAGCTATAATATAGGAATGGAATTGTGTCAGATTAGATATTTCAGAGGCTTGAGCAGAATCCTGCGGATCAAGTCTTTCAATCAACTCAAGTTTTTTTGCAAGACTTATTGAAAACTGGGTTGCATCACAGTAAACAGGTTTTTTGCTCATATTTTTGTCACACAAGTCAAAAGGAATTCCTTGCCAGCTCCAGTTTAGAAGAATATTTGGAAGAGCTTCTTCTCCAGTTGAACCAATAGCACCATTAGCTCCAACACAGTATCCTTCGTAAGAACCCTCTTTTAAGAGTTCTACTCTGAATAATTGTTCCTCGAAAAGAACGCTTGTGACAGAAATATGCATGTTCTTGTCCTGTCTTTCAGAAGGAAATGTTTTTGGTTCAATGAATACATCACCAGCTGCTTCAAACAAATCAGAGTCCTCACTATAACTGAACCTTAAACCAATTTCTGCGGCCTTAGGAATTCCTAAAGGTCGAGTAGCAGTAACACGCACTATTGCGTAAAGCCGTTCAGAACCAGCCTCCAGCCCTGAAGCTCTTGAAACAATTGGAATTTCTTCAATAGTGTTAAGAATACTGCAGGAAAATCCTTCTCCGCACCCGGTTACGCTTGCTTGAGTAATTTTCATTGGAACCTCGCCAAAGTTTCTAATAGTCCAGATTAGAATAATTTCCTTTGAATTTTCAGCACTCTTGAAAGGAATTATTGTGTCAACAGGAGGCATTACAACCAGTTCTGGATTGAAAACATTTGTTGCCTGCTGATCAGGGAGTTCAGTTCCTGGCGGAAGCTCACCATCAGGAAGTTCATCAGCAGATGCTGGGGCTGAGAAAACAAGCAGGGAAATCAGGAAAAGAAATAAAAGTTTTTTATTCAACAAAATCACCTTCTTCCTGGTTTCCTTCTGATTCAACACTCTCTTGCCTCAACTTCCAGTATCTGAATCCAGCAAAAGAAACAACTAAAACAAATGCAATTCCCAGAGCAAGGAAAATCTGACCAAACAAACTCTCTGGAAAACCAGGGCAAAAAGCTTTTTTGGAAACAGGATAATAACAAGATGAAAGACAGCAGTTTGTAAGAACATTGCTTTTTTCGTCTGTTTTGTCTCTATTGTCTGTATTGATTGTCTTAGCAGAGTCAATTTCTTTTCTGCAAAGCATTCCCTGCTCGCATTCAATTCCGCCTAATTCAGAGCAGGAAAGCAAAGAGTTTTCTTTAAGCCCTGCAAGATAAATTTTTTCTGAAAACTGTTTTTTTGCAGACAAGTCTGTGAAAATTATTGAATAATTCTTTTTTGCAAGACTGATTGTCTCAGACAATTCTTTTTTGCCAGAGAGTGTTCCGCTTGCTGAAAGTGTGGAAAGAGACATTCCTTCCTCAACAATAAAATACTCCACATTGATTTTTTCAGAAACAGAGCTAACAGAGTTATCTTCAGAGTCATTTGAAAAAGAAATTGAAAGCTCTGAATCTTCAACAGAGTACTCCCATGAAAAAACAAGAGCCTGTGCTGAGACAAGCAAGAAAATCAATGCTATTCCAGACAATGCTATTTTTGCTGTTTTGTTCATTGCTCCAACCCCTGCGAATAATCCTCTGCTTTAATGAAAGCAGACTGGGTTGTGTCAAGAGACACATCCCTCAAAACAATTTCTGTTGCTTGAGAATTGTCCTCATCTTCTTCAGAACCAACGAATTTTGCATAAATGCTTGTTCCTTCCTGCCAAACAACAATATCTTCCCTGTTTGTTTTAAGCTTGACAACCGGGTCTGAAAAATAAGAAAACTGGTTCGGCAAAACACTTGTTTCCAGAACATAGGAATTTGATTGGTCTCTTTTGCCGTGCTCTAAAATCTTGCTTCTGTCAACTTCGTAAAAAGAAACATCGCCCATAACCAGGTAGATGAAATTTCTTTTTGGTTCGATTGATGAAGAGAACACTTCTTCACTGTCCTGTCCAGAATAGTGAACTGGAATTTTTATGCCATCATCCCAGTAAATTGGAACTTCTCCAACAGAACCTAAACCGCACAAGTAACCACATGAAAGAGTATTGTTTCCAAGTCTCCCAATTACTTCCCCTGTTGGCACAACTTTGCATTCTGCTGTCTGATATCTATAACGCTGTCTGTACAGGTAAGGAAACAAAACACATTCGCTAGTGTCAGAGAATTCAATGTTTCCAAGATTTATCCAAGTGTGAGAATCCCAAACGCTTCCAATGTTTCTCCAGGCAGGAATATCTCCACTTTGTATACTGTCAACCCTGTCAATCTCTTCAGTATAGCCTGAAACAAAGTTTCCTGAAAAGCCGTCTTCTACACAGACATAACCGCATTCTATCAAGTCCTGTGAAGTAAATGCTTCAATATCCCCTGAAACAGAATTGTATCTACAGCCTCCGGAATTGTATCTGTAGCCAGCGTCAAAATTGTTAATGAAAGCAACACAGTTTCTGTTAGCTCCAATGTTTACTTCCTCTCCATTCCTTGTGACAGGAACCCATTCATAAGTGTATCTTTTTTGACGGTCATCGTAGCCCCCAACATTCTGATCCATTTCAACAAATTCTTCGTTGTAGCTGTCAACACAGGCATAGCCACATCTCACGTTTGCCTGCTGTGCCTTTCCCAAAAGTTTGCCTGAGTTATAGTCGTATTTGCAGGCTCCGTGCTCGTAGCGATAGTTTCCCCTAAAATCTGAAACAAAACCAACGCAGGGTCGCTCAGCTCCAAGATCAATCACTTCTTGCCAAGGCCATGATGCCCAGTCTCCCCAAGCTGATTGATTTGGATCGTCAGCTTCTCCTACTTCTCCATCCTGTGTTCCCATTTCAATGTGTTCTACTAAGTCTGCTTCAAACCACCATTGGAAAGTTACAGGGCTGTCAGGCTGATTGGATTGATAGGATAGTTCAACGCGTGAATTGTCAATTGAATAGCGCGGAATCCATTGATCGGAAATAAACTGATAACATTTGTTTGTGATTGTGGCAATGTCTGTTTCAGAGGAAGTAAAATCAAAGCTTGACTTGCTTATTTCAAAGCAGGAATCTGGATCAGAAACAAGGCTTCGGAAAGAACTTGCATTGAAGAAACTCACATCAGATTCAAATCTTGCTTTAACCAGTGAAGTGTAAATTCCAGGAACTGTTTCTTCTGAAACAGAGATGCGAATTGTTTTTGACTCATTTTCAGAAAGATTGAAAGAAGTTTGAGAAACTGGCAAATCTGAAGCAATAACTATTTCAACTGATTCAAAACAGTTGTCTGCAGTGACAGTGAGCTGGGAAGAAGAACCTGTTTCAATTTCAATCTCGGCTGGTTCTACAAGAATGCAGTCATAGGATGGGTCAAAAACATATCTTTCTCCCACGCCAACTGTTGCTTCCGCAGAAGAAAATCCAGAAGCTGTTGCAGTTAGTTTAATTGAATCTTTTGCAAGTGATTCAAGAACAATAGGGTTTGAAGTTAGAGCAAAAGAAGCATCTTCAACAAATTCTATTGAAAATTCTCCCTGATCTTCAGAGTAAGCAAGATTGTCAGGAAGCAGGACCGGGGTTCCATCAATCTCAACCAATAAAAGAGAATTTGAAACAGGACTTCTTGTTCCATCAGCTTTCTCTGCAATCACAGTTCCTGAAACAATCTGGGAGAGAGAAGGAGAAACTTCCTCTGGCAGGTTTTCAAACTCAAGAAAACCCTGCGGTTCAACTGTGAAATAAATAATTGGAGGAACAGCTTCAATTGAAGGGCTTGTTGAGTATAAAAGAGACAAAGTTGTTAAAGCAGATTCTTGAACTGCGGAAAATTCCACTGCACTTGCACCAGCTGAGTTGTTGCTTGAAATTTCCGAGTCAGCAGGAAATTGTGAATTAATAATATTATGGGGTTGGGAAGGAGAACTAATTGAGAGAGACGAGGAGGATAGCTGTTGACTTGTTTCAGAATCAGGGGGAGATAAATTTTCTAGTGAAACAGTTGCATTGCTAAAGCTTTTTTTACTAGTGTTTTGAACAGTAAAGTCAAGAACATAATCTTTTGATAGTTCCAGAGCAAATGGATTTTCAATGTTAAAAGAGTCAAGGCTTTCTCTGTTTTCTCCGTTAACAAGAATAAAATCCCATAAGAAGGCAGGACAATCGTTTACACAGAAGGTTTCTCCAATTACAAAGCTTCTCATAAATTCTGTTGTCTCGAATTCACTTCCGTCAATTACTGCCTTTGCTCGCCATCTAACATCTGCTTTTGTCCCATCCGGCAAGTTTTGTTCAATGAAAATAGGAAGAACTATTGAGTAAACTGTTTTTGGCTGAGCAATGCCCCAGTAAATATTTGCCTGTTTTGCATTCATGGTCACGGAAGCAGAGTCATCTGACCCAGAGCAGGAAACAGGGCTTGAAAACACTGAATCTGGAGAAAAGCATTTGCTGAAAACAATCAATGGATTGCCAGAAGCAGAAACCTTGTCAAGCCTGAAAAAGTCAATCACATAGTCAACGCTTTCTCTTTCAAGAGAAGAGTCATTGCCTGCTCTTGAATGAAACACGAGGTCAGAACAGGGCTTGTCTGTTGAAACAACCAAGTCAAACTTGAGAAAATAACTGCTTCCTGAAACAATCTTGTTGACTAGATGAGAAGTGGATGAGTCAGAGTAAACTCCTTCAAGCTCAAGAACAATATTTGAATCAGAATCAAAGTTAGCTGATTGTTTTAAAAAAGCAAACAGCTCGTGCTCTGCATTTCCAATTATGTCAATTGCAGGAGAAAGATAGGAAAGATAACCCTGTTTTGAAACACGAGCAACCACTGTTTTGTCCGAGTCAATTCCGAAAGAAGAGTATTCTCCATCCTCGTTTGTTTCACCTTCTTGAATTTGTTCAGTGGAAGAATCCTGGTTTACTTGAAATATTTGAACAAGTGCTCTTTGAATCTCGTCGCCAGAATACTCATTCAATGCAAAAACATTTACAATTCCTTGTGAAAGAACAAGACTTATTTCAAGCGAAAGAATAGAGCCAGGAGCAAGAGACTCGTGAACTGAGAAACCTTCTTTTTCTTCATGCCTTGCTTTTGCAAAATAGGAATCAGGAGGCATGTCTTCAAAAACTATTCTGCCACCTCTGTCTGTTGTGGAAGGCAATAGATTAAGTGGCTGTTCCGGATTAGATTCATTGAAAAGAAATACTTCAACTCCCTCTAATTCGTTTCCAGTGTCATAGTCAGTTACTGCAATCTCTATTGTGCCAGAATTCTGCTCGTTTGAAGCATGAAACATTATTTTTTGAGGAGTATCCTTGCTATTGTCCATTATGATAAGATTTTCTTCAAGAATTATTTTTGTCACATAACCCTGTTTCCAAGCAACTATTGAGATGACAGCATTGGAATCAATCGGAATATCTTTTTTTTCAAACAAGCCATTGCTGTAGGTTGTGAAAACAGATTCAATTGAATTATTGATATAAAACTGGACTCTTACGCCCTGAAGCGGGGCATCAGATTCAGAGTCAACAAATTTGAGAAACAGTTTTTTTCCCTCGTCCTCTGAATCAGGCTGGGTTTCGGAGAGAATAAAAGAAATTGTTTCCGTGCTTCCTGGCTGAAGCGAAACCTCCCGTTCTTCAAGTCTTGAACCCTCTGAAACTCGAACTGTATAGGTTCCAGGCATAACTCCCTCAAATACTGCTGAGCCAGATGAATCAGTTGCAGACTGTTCTGCAAGAGAATTGAATGAATCAAAAAGCTTTACTTCTGCTCCAGAAACAGCATTGTAGTCTTTTTCTTGAACAAAAACATAGAGAATTGAATTAAGTTCGGGTTCGTCTTCAATTGGAGAAAGACGAATTGTTTCAAAAGATTTTGTAACAGGATAGTTTTTTGAAGAATAGTAGCCGGAAGCAGAAACTGTTGCAAGAAGAGTTCCGCAGTTAAGTGTTTCTGAAACAATAACTTTGCCTGTTGACGTGGTTTGGGGCGCGGGAGGAGAAACAGAACTTGAACAGTCAAAAGAAAAGCGAACTGTTGTATTAGACAACAGCTTGTTTGACTTGCTGTCAAGAACCTGAATTGTTTTACTTGGCCCAGTTAAAGAGCCAACTGCCTTAAGAGTAATCTCTGTTTCAGTGTCAGCTTCAATTGATTCAACTCCTTCAAAATCCAGAAAGCCTTGTTTTTCAACAAGAAGGCTTGCTTCAACAAGACGAGAGGGAATTGAAAGCTCAACTCGGCCTGATTCATTTGTTTCACCTTGGAATTCACCTCCCTCAAAAAGCACAGAAATATTTGCATTTTCAAGCGCAGTGTTTCCCTCGTCAACAACAAGAATGTGTGCAGAAAAACCCTGCCCAAGAAAAAGAGAGGAAACAAACTGAATTATGCCTGGAGAAAGCGCAAAAAAGAACAAAAGCATGAAGAGAAAGAGAAGAATCAAAACAATGAAGGAAGGAACATAGTTGTCAACTGGGTCAATAACTTTGTAAACAGGAATTTTTTCATTTACTTTGTCAAGCAGGGAATAATATTTGTCCTCAAAAAAGAAATAGGCTTTCTTTAACTTGTTCACAACAGTGCTTGTGCCTTGTTTGCCCATAGAATCCCTAATCTATATACTAAACTGAGTTAATAAAAGTTGCGGATTGAATCAGGACTTGCATTACAAAAACAAAAACCTATTTTTGCCCAATACTTTTTTTGATTGAAACAGCTGTTTTTGCACCCACAACTCTTGCAAGATCTTGCTCGTCAGCCTTTTTGAGATCAGACACAGACCTGATTTTTGCTCTCCACAGTCTTCTTGCTCTTACTCGCCCAATTCCCCTTACCTCTGTGAGCATGACAAGCTCTTCTTTTACTCCGTGCTTTAAGCGCTTTCTCAGAACATGAAGTGGTTTCAGTAAACGCTTGTTTTCTGTCAGACGAGCGAGTTCGCTGAGAGAATAAGCAAGCCAGTCACAGCGCATGAGTTTTGCGTGAAGGATTCCTGGCTGAACATTGAATTCCTTCATTATATCCTGTTCTCCTTTTTCCTCAACCCATTGTTCGAGAAGCAGAGCAGAATAAAATTTTTGAAGAAGACTTGGATCAGAATACATTTCAGTTTCAAGATTTATTGGAAGATGCTCTTGCCTTTCCTGAATCATTTCCCAGATAACTGGTTCAAGATTTTTTCTGACAGAAACCCAGGGCGCAAATTCGAAAGTGTTTGAAAGAGAAAAAAGCATTGCAAACTCTTTTCCTCTGCCGTCCAGTTCAGGCAATGAATCAATCATCTGCTTTGCAGAAATAGGATCAAGATAAAGTTCTGAAACCCTGTTGCCGAGAGCAGTTGCTTTGAAACCAGAACTATTTTCATTGCTTTCCACAAAACCTATTTCAGAAAGCTCGGCAATAATATCAGAAATCATTGAAAAGAGTTCGCTTGCTCCGGAAAACTGTTTTGCAAAAAATGTTTTTGAGAAAAATTTTTCAGCAGAATCAAGGCTTGAAACATAGTTGGAAGCAATCAATGCAAGGAGGTGAGTGCGAAGAACAGGTTCTATTCCGAGCTTTGACTGGATTTCTTCAAGCTCTCCAAGAACATAGTTCTGCATCAACTCTTCTGCTTCAAACTCGTTTTTTGCAAAAACAATTCCTCTGCCCTGCTTGTCATATTTTGGTCTGCCAGCTCTGCCCACCATCTGCTTGTATTCACGAACAGGAATGCGTTGCATTCCGGAAAACGTGTATCTGTAAAGAGAAGGAATAGCAACAGTGTGTGCTGGAAGATTGACTCCAGCAGCAAGCGTGGGAGTAGAAGAAATTAGCTTGATAAGATTTTCTCGAAAAGAATCCTCAACAACTGTTTTTTGTTTTTGAACAAGTCCAGCGTGATGAAAAGCAACACCCTCTTTTACAAGAGAAGCAAGTTTTTTGCACTGTTCAGTCGGCTGTTCAAGAGCAGAAAGAATCTTTTTTGATTTTTTTTCAAGCAAGTCAATTTCTTCCTTGGAAAGAGTTTTTGAAACCTTGGGCGCAAGCTGGTTTGCGATTGACTCAGCCCGTTTCCTCGTGTTAGCAAAAACAAGCTGCTGCTTTCCAAGAGAGAGAGTGTTAAGGGTTAGAGAATGAATTGGGTCAGACAAGTTATTAAGAAAAAGCTTGGAGCCAGAAGGAAATTCTACATAACCGTTGTGTTGGACTCCCTCCTCTAATTTAACAGGCCTGTAATCACTTTCAACAAGACCTGCTTCAAGCCAGTCAGCAAGTTCTTTTGCATTAGGAATTGTTGCTGAGAGCGCAAGAACTGAAAGCAGGCGAGAATTGGAACGCATTTTTGTAATAACCATTTCAAGTGTTGCTCCCCTGTCCGAGTCAAGCTCGTGCACTTCGTCAACAACAAGCAAGCCAGCCTGAGAAAGCCAGTCAGCCCGATGCCGGAGAAGAGAATCAAGCTTTTCATAGGTTGTGAAAATTAAATCATAATTGGAGAGATATTTACTGGTTGAGTCAAAGTCGCCTGTGCTTACAGTGAAGCGAATTCCTAAATCAGAATATTTTTTCTTGAAATCGCGAAAGTGCTCCGAAGCAAGAGCGCGCAAAGGACAAGTGTAAATAACTTTCTTTTTCTGAACAAGAATTGAATAGAGTGAGAAAAGTTCTGCAACCACTGTCTTGCCAGAAGCAGTTGGAGAAGAAACAACAAGGCTCTTGTTAAAATTTGAGTTATTGCCAACCTTTTCCTGCATTGGATTAAAAGAAGGAAAATTGTTTGCAGAAAGAACCTTGTTTATTATTTTTTGTTTTGGCATTTAAAGATTGGGCAAAGAAAACAATTAAATACCTCGTTTGCGTTTTTGTTTACAGGGTATTTGAAAGAATAAAAAGAATGATTAGAGGCAAGGGTGAGCCAGCAAAAACAGTCCAGTCAGCTGAAGCAAGAAAAAGAGCAGGAAAAGCAATAACTGCCGAAAGAACTTCACTGGAAAGAAAAAAACTTGAAAGACAGCTAAATGGAGACGAACCAATTAACGCAAGAACGATTCCAACCCCTGAAAAAACTATAACCCCTAACCAGTTAAGAGACGAGCTTGTTGGGAAAAAATTTCCAGCAAAACGTGTTCCAGTGAAAAGCATAACCATAGATAGAACAGAACACCCTGTTTCTAGCGTGTTTTTGATTAAAACCGGAGGGCACACTCGATTAGTTTATATGTTGAATAAACCCACTCTTCACGGAAGATTCAATCTTCTTAGTCACGACCCAGAAACAGGTTGGGTAAACAGGAAAAGAACAGTTGACGCAGTTGTTGAAGGAAAACAAAGGAATCTTACTTTGAGGATTGATAACTTGTGGGAAGAAAAAGGGCCTTCGGCTGGGAGCAGAGGCGGATACACTGTCGGAGATGGAACATAGGCAAAGCCTGCTCAGGCATTTTTGTTTTTGTTGTTCCAGTTAGTCTGCAATTGTTGGTTCTTTGAGGACTGCGAATTCATATGCTCTTGTAAGAGCAACAACTGCTTTTGGAATATCATTTACTCGTAGAGTGTTTGTTTTCTGCCAATTGTCTTTGTTGTCCTTGTAGCTTCTGTCCATGGAGACTGTGTGGAATTTTCCGCCTGTTTTGCTTTCATTTTCCCATACTGCGACCTGAAGGCCGCCTGCAGAATATTTTTTTACTGGTTGCATTGACCCACCTCCTTTGCATTTCAGTTTGTTAAATTGTTTTGATTGTTTGGTTATTAATTTATTTAATGAAAGAACGCAATGCGTTTCTTTCTCCTAAAGCTTCTTCAAACCTCATTATCCTAAAAGCACTCATTTAATCACCTCGTAAACAGTTCTGCTCCGAGCTTTATATACTGCTTGAAGCACACTGGATTTCCGGTGAACTTGAAGGAAGAAAAATTTCCAATAAAGTTTTATTGACTCGAATTGTTTTCTTTTTATGATTAGAAGAAATAGAAGAGCAGGAGAGTCTGGCAGAGACCCAGAACAGGAAAGAGAAAATACCCATACTTTTCTTGAAATTGCTTCAGAGGGCAAGAATGAATTTAGACGAGAAGCAGTGAAAGTTATTGCGGAAATTATGGAAAGAGGAGATGAAACCGAATTAGAGTATCTTGCAAACGCGCTAAGAATAAGAACTTCTGTTCCAACACAGCTTGTGCACGACATTGTTTCCAGACTGCTTAGATATGAAAACCCAAAAATAAGAGTTAATGCTCTTCTTGCAGCAATAAATCATCTTGGAGCAGATGGAAGAACATACTATCACGACATAATTACTGCTTCAAGAAGAAAATCAAAAGAATCCACAAGCCAAGATGTAAAAAGAAGAGAGAATTATTTTAGGCATTCTTTTGTGGAAACACTTTTTACTATTGGAGAAAGGTCAACAAGTTTTTTGTCAGAGACTGTTGAAAATGAGCACAACCAACCAATAAGAGAAGAAGCAGCAGAGCACTTGAAAAAGGCAGGAATTAGATTTAGAATGAAAAGAATTGAAGCAGCAGAAGGATTAGTTTTTGGAATAGAGCACAGCAATCCATCTCTTTCAGGACTTTGCGCACAAGGAATTACAGATATTGCAAGAAAAGCTCATGAACAAAGAGAAGAAAAAATCATTGAACTTCTCAAAACACAAATAATTCCAGAGCTTGAAAGCAGAATTAAAGAAATAAGACAGTTAGGGCCTGTGAAAGGAACAGACCACGAGCTTCCAATGGTTGTCATTAACAATGCAATAAATGCAATCAATGGAGAGTCATCGGGAAAACAAAGATTTTAGCTTTTGCCCCATTTCATCATTTCTTTCATTGATTCAATGTCTTTGTCAATTGCATCAATTTTTGCCTGAAGCTCGTTGATTTTTTTTGTGGATTCGTCTACACGAAATGACTGGATTACGTCAGCAAATCGGGCAACGCGCTTGTCATCTTTGTAAACAATGCTTTTCTCAACTGTTTCTGTGAGTTTCTTTCTATAGTCATAGTCTTCCACAAACATTTCAATCATTGGCTTCCAGCGCTTGTCTGCAACGAGATGAATCGGAAGCTTTACAGAGTCAGCATCTGCTCGATAATCCTGGTCAGACATGTACTTGGAAACATGCTTCCAGTAAGCTTTTTCCTTAAATTTTTTGACATTGTTTGCCAGTTCATAAATGCTAGCATCCCTCAACTTTTGTTTCCAAGCAAACTGTTTTTTTAGAAAAATTCCTCTGTTTGTTGAAAGCTTGTCAATCTTGGTTTTCAGATTTAAAGGATTTGGATAAAGTAGAGAAGGCCAACTATTTGAAGATGGAGCAACCTTGATTACTCCCCCTTTTGAAAAATAATGCTCCATTGCAGAAATTCGAGCCTCATCTCTCTCAAAATCATTTCCAGCTATTTCATTAAACTTTTCCACTGATGAGATGATAAAGCTCATCTAAAAAATAGAAGTGTCAAGAAGTTAATAAGTTTTTTGGAACAAGAATGAATAAGAAAGAAAAAAACAAGGCAAAAAAAGAGGTGATTGAATGTTTCCGGGAATGGGAAAAGGAATGAATCCAAAGCAGATGGGCAAGATGATGAAGCAACTGGGAATTAAGACAGAAGAGCTTGAAGCCGAGCGGGTTACGATTGAGTTAAAAGACAGAAAAATTGTTATAGAAAAGCCAAGTGTTTCAGCAGTTGAAATGCAGGGACAAAAAACCTACACAATAATGGGCGAAGAAAAAGAAGAGGGAAAAAAGATTCCGGAAGAAGACATCAAGATGGTAATGGAACAGGCAGGAGTAGACGAGAAAAAAGCAGAAGCTGCATTGAAGAAAAACGAGGGCGACATAGCAGAAGCAATCCTGGAACTGAAAGGAGATGAATGAAATTCCAAGAAGACCGGGAGAGATAAAAAAAGGGCAAAGGAGACATTTTGAAGATGTTTGTGGCAAATTAGGAGCAGATTTTAAGCGCGGGAAAAACGAGCAACGGAGAATGGGAATTTCCAATACTGAATTAGCAAGAGTAACAGCTAAATTAAAAAGAAAGGGAAAAGATAACGCTGGTTTTGGGCAAGTGCTTGCAAGAGACAAAAACATGACAAGAGAACAAGCTAAAATTACTTTCAAACCATTTCAAGGCACAGGGGCATTCAGGAGCGTCACTCAGAGAAATGGTTGAAATTCAGCTAAGACACTAAGACAATTTGATAGTGCAAGAAAAAAATGAAGAATAATTATTTAACAGTTATTCGCTTGCTTCTTCATCGGATTCCGGTGATTCATCTGTCTGTTCTTCAGGAAGAGTATTGTCTTCAGAACTTAACTCTGTTTCTTCCCCTTCGCTGATTTCTTGAACTGGAACCTGTTCTTCAACTGCTATTTGAAGAGCTTTTTCTCCAGCAAGAACAACTGCTACATCTGCAGTGATTGTGTCCCCGTTCTTTTTGTCAAGAGAATAGATTATTGCGTTAGCCATTGATTCTTCAAACTTGTGAAGCATTGTAGTGTTCTCATCGTTTGGAAGACTAAGTTCAAGCTGAGCTGGCAGGTTTACAACTGCGAAAGCTTGTCCTCTTACTTTGGAAACAAAAGGCAGAGAATTCAGGTCATTTATTCTTGCAAGAATTTCTTCAGCAGTTTGATCTGTTTCAAAAGAAATTGTTGCCGAGAATGTAAGCAAGTTCTGGTATTGAAGTGAGAGCTTTGGATTGTTAACTATCTTTACTCCTTCAACCTTGTAAAGTTGTTCTGCGATTGGTTGTGCGTCAAGCTCCTCTGTTTCAGCTTCAACATAAATTGTCGGAAGCAAATTTGCGATTTCTATTTCCACTCCCTTAGCAATCATTGTGACCTGGCTCTGGTCTGGATTGAACAAAGGGGGAATGTCCTCAGTATTGTTTCCCGAATTATTCTGGCTTCCGAAAAAACTCAGTCCTGAAAAACCAATTGCAATCACAATCAGAATGAGAATAGTTTGCCATTTTTCCATTTAACACACCTTTAAAAAAGTTTCATAAGCCAATCTTATTACTGTTTTTTGTATGAAAAGCATTAAAAAGGGTTTTTATAAAGGTGAGATAAATGGCTTTGAAAGAAGGGAGTTTAGCAAAAATTGATTATACTGGAAGAGTTGTGGGCGGAGATGTTTTTGACACAACAAGAGAAAAAGATGCTGACAAGCAAGCAGAGTCAAGAAATGGCAAATATGAACCAGTTCTTGTTGTTGCAGGCAAGGGAGAGCTTGTGCAAGGGCTTGACAAGGCATTAATCGGAATGAAAAAGGGAGACAACAAGAAGCTGGAGTTAGAAGCAAGCGAGGCTTTTGGAGAGAGAAGCGCAGAACTTGTAAAGGTTATTCCACTTAAAGAATTTAAAAAAGAGAAAATGACACCTTTTCCAGGCATGATTATTGAAGCAAATGGAAGAAACGCGCGTGTTCAATCAGTGAGCGGAGGAAGGGTTAGAGTAGACTTCAACCACCCCCTGGCTGGAAGAAGCGTAGAATTCGATGTGGAAATAAAGGAAGAGATTACTGACAAGGAAAAGGGAACAAAAGCAGTTTTTGAAAAATATTTTGGCGGGCTTCCAAAAGGAGAAGCAGAGCTTAAGGTAAAGGGAGAAGAAGCAGTTGTCAGAATTGATGCTAAGTATGGACAGGCAATTGCTCAGCTGAAAAAGATTTTTTCTGATTCGCTGACAGGAAGTAATCTTGGAATAAAGAAGGTTGTGTTTGTTGAAGAATTTGAAGGAAAGAAAAAAGAGAAGAGTAAAGGAAAGGAGAAAACAGGCGAAAAGAGCAGTGCTAAGAAAGAAGAAACAGCAGACAAAACAGAAAAAAAAGAAACCGAAGGAACGACAAAAGATAAAAAGGAAGAAAAGTAAACTAATTGTATGTTGAGAAGAAAGAGAATTGCAAAACTTGACCCTAAAAGATTAAAAGCAGAAAGGCAGGAAATTTTTGAAGACGCTATCTGGCAAGGGTTGGGTATGACTCAAAGACCAGCCTCTGAAATTTTAAGAAATCTTAAGTTAACTAAAAAAGACCTGCGAGGAAAAAGAGTACTGGACATAGGTTCTGGATTCTCAAGACTTGGACACAAATATAGCAAAAAACCATTCAATATAGTATCGCTTGATCTTGCATTCAATCTTGAAGCTATGCGAGAATATTCAAACAAAATAGGACTTAAAAAAGCTGTCACAGGCAATTGGGCAAAACTTCCATTCAAAAGAGAATCATTTGATCTTTTGATTGCAAGTTATTCTGCGTCAATTTATGAAAAAAAATTGTTTGAAGTAATTAATGAAATGATGAGAGTTGTAAGAAAAGGTGGAGAAACAAGAATTGGAAAATTGCAGATTTCAGGAAATATTCAAAAAAGAAGTGATTTTCTGAAATCTCTTGAAAAAAAAGGCTGGAAACCTAGATTTGAGGGAAACACTCTTGTGGTTTCAAAGCCTTCTTGAACAAGACAAAAATTAGCTTTTTAAACCTTTGTCAGTAGGAAGTTATTACCAAAAAATAGGCTCTTTTATTTGGTGGTTTTATTGGATCAAAAACAGGATTTAAAAACAGGAACAACTACGGTTGGAATTATTACTGAAAATGCAGTAGTTCTTGCAGCAGACATGCGTGCTTCAATGGGTCACCTTGCTTATGATGAGGAAGCCCAGAAAATTTATGAAATAACTGAAAGAATTGCAGTTACTAACGCTGGGTCTGTTGGAGATTCTCTTACAGTTATTCGCTTTTTGAAGAGTCATGCAAACCTCTACGAGGTTGAAAGAGAAACAATGATTACTCCAAAGGCATTAGCAGCATATCTTTCAAATGTTTTGAATGCAAACAGATATTATCCATTTATTGCCCAGTTTATCTTGGGCGGAGTAAATAACGAACCAGAACTTTTTGAGATAACCCCATTCGGCGGAATTCTTGAAAGAAAGAGCTATGCTGTTTCTGGTTCGGGAACAGAGCTTGCTTTAAGCGTCCTAGACCAGCAGTACAAAACAGGATTAACAGAGAATGAAGGAATAGCGCTTTGTGTAAAAGCAGTTAGTGCTGCAAAAAAACGGGATATTTACTCTGGCGGAGTCTCAATTTCTGTTATGGTCATAGACCAGAACGGAGTAAGACAAATTGACGACGCTAAAGTTAAAAAATTCATTGAGAATAAAGCAAACTAGGTTCACGCTTGCTTTATCTTATTGCCTTGACCTTAAAGGCCAGTGATATAAATGAAAATACTAAAGGAAACAGAGGATATTGTGCAGGAAATCCTGCCAAGGGAAACCCAGATTTCAAAAGTAGAGCTTGAAGGCCCAGAAGTAGCTATTTATACAAAAAACCCAAAAGCTTTTTTTGAAAATGAGAATTACGTAGCAAAGCTTGCTCACGAACTAAAGAAAAGAGTAAACATCAGAACATCAAAGAACATGCTGATGGATGAAGAAGAAGCAAAAAAGAAAATTAATGAAATTGTTCCGGAAGATGCTGGAATACAGGACATGATGTTTGATCACTCTTTTTCAGAGGTTGTGATGGAAGTAATGAAACCAGGGCTTGTAATCGGCAAGGGCGGGGAAACATCAAAGGAAATAATTCTTCAGACTGGCTGGACTCCAAATATTTTAAGAGCCCCAACTTCAAAAAGTGATATTCTCACAGGAATCAGAAGACATTTGTTCAATAATAGCTCTGAAAGAAAGAAAATCCTAAAAGAAGTAGCAGAAAATATTTATCGAGAGGTTCCAGAAAACAGCAAGGGATGGGTTAGATTAACTGCACTCGGAGGCTTTAGACAGGTTGGAAGAAGCTGTATAATGCTTGAAACAACAAACACAAAGATTTTGATGGACTGTGGAATAAATGTTGCTGCAACAGACGAACCATTCCCATATCTTGATTCTCTAAATTTTCCAATGAACGAACTGGACGCTGTTATTGTTGGACATGCTCACTTAGATCACTCTGGATTTATCCCATACTTGTTCAAGCTCGGTTACAAAGGACCAGTTTACAGTACTTTGCCAACCAGGGACTTGATGACTTTGCTACAGTTTGATTACATTGACGTGCTTGTAAAGGAAGGAAAAGAACCACCTTACAGCGAAAAAGATGTAAAGGATATGATAACGCATAGCATTCCCCGAGATTACAGGGAAGTAACAGATATTGCTCCGGATTTGAGAATGACACTGCACAATGCAGCACATATTCTTGGAAGTGCTTCAGTGCACATGCACATAGGAGAAGGAGACCATAATCTTGTTTACACTGGAGACATCAAATACGGGTTTACAAGATTATTCAATAACGTGGATATAAAGTATCCAAGGCTTGAAACTCTGATAATTGAAAGCACTTACGGGGGAAAGAATGATGTTCAACCAAACAGACAAATGAGCGAAGACCAGTTATTGCGCATAATTAATGAAACAATTCAGCGAGATGGAAGCCTGTTAATTCCAGTGTTTGCAGTGGGAAGAGGACAGGAAATAATGCTCGTTATAGAGAATTTTTACAGAAAAGGACTTATTGAAGCAAAGTGTTATGTTGATGGTATGACTAGAGAGGCTTCAGCAATTCACACAGCATATCCAGAGTATTTGAGAAAAAATGTTCAAAGAAGAATTCTCCAGAATGACTCACCATTTACTTCAGAAATTTTTGAAACCGCAGATTACACAAACAGGGATCAAATATTAGAGAATGGTTCAGCAATTATTATGGCAAGTTCGGGAATGCTCACGGGCGGTGCTTCACTAGAATACTTGTACAAAATGGCGGAAAATCCAGCAAATGCTCTTGTTTTTGTTGGATGGCAAGGAGAAGGCAGTTTGGGCAGAAAAATACAGAATGGCAACAAGGAAATTCCAATAACAACTGAAAAGGGAAGAACAAGAGCATTGAATATAAACATGAAGGTTGAAACAGTGGAAGGATTTTCAGGACATTCAGACATAAGACAACTTACAAGTTATGTAACACACTTAAAGCCAAAACCAAAAAGAATTCTGATAAATCACGGAGACAAGCATAATTGCATGTCTCTCTCAAAATATTTCTCAAACAAGTTCAGAGTAAATGCTTCTTCACTCCAGAATCTTGACGCAGTAAGGCTCAAGTAAAAAGAAGACAAGCAGAAAAAGAAAAAAACTACTTAAAGAACACAATTCACAGACATAAAACCAACAAGATTAGATTCTGTTTCTTAAGGAAATAGATTATTTCTTTAAAGCACAAATATACATAACGGCTATTTTTTCCCAAAAAAAATTTTTAAAAAACCCGCAAAAAAATAAAAATATACATAAGAAAAAAGGCTAATTTGAAGCTCTTTTTTCCTATAAATCCTCCTGTTTTACCCATACTTAAAAAAAAGCCTAATTTGGGTTTTTTTTACCGAAAAGTATATAAATAACTTAGCATATTATACTGACAGGGATTTTGGATGAAACAAGATATTCTTTGCACTGAAAAAATGAGCGCTGAAAAAGCCATTAAGTTGTGTAGGACCCTAAGTCAGGGAGGCACTTGTCTCTCAGACGAGAAGCTCGCTTTTGCTAAAAAGTGTATTAGAACCTGATATTTTGTTTCCCCATCCCCTTCCCCCTTTAATTATCTTTTTTTCGCAACATATTAGAGCATATGAAACTGCTGATTACTGGTTCGCCAGGAGTGGGAAAAACTTCTGTTTCAAAAATGCTGGCAGAGAAACTAGGCTGCAAATCACTAAACGAGAAAGAATTTTCTCTTGAAAAAAGAATAGGAGAATTTGATGTTGATGAAAACGAGTTAGTAGTTGATGTTAAGAAACTGGAACAAGAACTGAAAAAATTTCTAAAAAAAGAAAAAAATATAGTGCTTGAAGGGCACCTGCTTTGTGAAACAAAGATTCCAATTGACTTTGCGATTTTGATTAGAACAGATCCAGAGATGCTGGAATCCAGGCTTGAATCAAGAGGATACACTGCTGAAAAAATACAGGACAATGTATTCTGCGAGGGAATTGATTACTGCAAGAAGCATATTGAAAGAAGATATCCTAAAAAGGAGATAATTGAGGTCACAAGCAAGAAAACAATTAAAGAAACAACGGAGCATATATTGAAAGAGATTGAACAAAGGGGGAAAATTAAATGAAAAGGCTTTGTCTGCTGTTAGCAATTGCGTTGTTTTTTTCAACAGCATCAGCTGAAACAGTTTTTGAACGCTCTTTTCAAGAGATGGGCTTTGAAAGCATTGAATCAGACGGGGCAAGTATTGAAAATTGCGCCTACTGGAATTTTCTATATCCAAATAACATTGATTTAACAAAAGAAGGGCTGTACCCCTTGTTTTCAATTAATATCTCATTTTCACCTCTCCAAAGCGATACTGCCGGAGCAAGCATTAAACTGAACCAAGGCGAAGAAAACAAAGTATACATAAGAGATATGCACTGCGAAGAAGACAACTGCTGGCAAAGAATCCTTCTTGACAAAAGCCAGATACTGGAAGAAAACACGCTAAGAATTTGTGGAATTACTTCAAATACCACAACAAATATTGTTGTAAATAACACATCCTTTATCGGAGCTTATCTCCAGCCTTATTTTGAAGGCTTTGAAAAAACAGTTTCTCAAAAAAATCCTGAACAAGGAGAGGAAATAGAGATTTCAATCAAGATAAAAAACTCAGGAAGTGAAGCAGGAGAAATCACAATTAAACGAATGAGACCTCTTTTTGAAGAAATCAAAGACATAGTTATTTTTGATGTCCTGAAAGGGGATGGAGAATGGACTGGAACAATAGGAGCAGGAGAAACAAAGGAAATAAATTATTCAATTAGACCAAATATTGTTTCAAGAATTACCTTGCCAGCAGCATCCGCAAGCTACAAAAACATTTTTGGAGAAAAAGAAGAGCTAAAATCAAATTATCCTCTTATCTGGGTTAGTGCTCCAAAAAAAGAATTAACAACCAGTTTTGGAAAAGAAGGAGAAATATTTAATGTCGGCGCCAGCACACAAATAGAGATAAAAGTTATTAATTCAGGAAACTGGAGTGTGGAACAAGCAGAAATCAAACTAAATCCAGAAACCGGGCTTGAAATATCAGAAAACAGATTATACATAACAGATCTTGGGCCAGGAGAAAGTTCAACATATACAATAACTGCCAGAGGAAACAGCAAAGGAGACCATAAAATAGGCTGTGAGATTAGTTTTATGGATGGGAACACAGCAGTATGCGATGGGACAAGCATTGCATTTGAAGAACAAGAAATAGAACCACTTATTTTCGCAGCAGGATTCTTTTTACTGGTTGGAGCAGGAATCTACTTGTTTATCCACTTTAAAGGGTAATTATACATAATGATTACCAGTTTTTCAGTATCTTTTTCACAAAGCCTTTTCTTGTTTGGCTGTCTTTTTTGCGTTTGTATTTTACAAAAAACAAAAGCAAGGCAGAAATGACTAAAATAATTATCGCAGAGGGAACAACCAGGTTTCCTGGCTCTGGAACTGAAAGAAGAGCTGTTGCATTTCTTGAAAGAAGAATTGACTGCATTAGAGAATTTTCTTTAATTGCTTCCTCAGCTTCCTGAATTGCTTTCTCTGCATCCTGATTAGGGGGCGAGACATTGAATTTTGCCACGGCATTGTTATATGAGGCAATTGCTTCTTCTTTTACTGAATCCGAAGCTATTGAAAGCTCTTTTTCGCGAGAAGAAAGCAGGGAAAGCTTTGATTCAAGGTCAGGCATTCTTTTTTCAGCAATTTTTGCTGCTTCAAGCCAGTTTTCCTCCAAAACTGCTTTTTCAAAGTCTGCAAAGTCTCTAGCAAGAGTTATTGGAACAGATTCAATTGACTCTTGTTCAATTTTTTCCAGCCTGAGACTAGAAATAGGAGGAATATACTTTGCTTCAACCATTTCCTCCGGAGAAGTGCCTGCAAATATTTTTCTGAAAAAAGAAACTTTTTCCGGAATCAGAACATCCCTTAGTAAATAGAGAGAGTCAAGGTTTTTTGAAAATTTGTCTGAAACAAGCCTTGCAGCCAGTATTTTTTCAGAATTTTGGCCAAAGTCAAGGATTTTTGGTTCAAGAAGAGTGTTTGAATCCTGCAAACTAGAATTATTATCAAAATTATCAAATTTGATGACTGTTGAACCGAGAGGAATATAATTCAAGTCAATTAAGAGGCTGTTATCAAGCAATCTGACTTTGGAAATATTTGAAGAAAAAGCAGAGGGAACAAGATTTGATTGAGACTGCAGTTCAATGATTGCCTGTGTTTTCAAAGGATAAACAAGATTTTCAAGAACAAGAGTCTTATTGTTTTCATCCCCTGTCCAATAGGCTCTTGAGCGAATGCTTTCAAGAACCTGATCGTAAATTTCTAAATCAATAAATGACTTCAACTCAGAAATTTGGCTGTTGAGAGATTCAATAGATTCAGATTCTGTTAAATTAAGCCCTTGCTCGGAAAAAGAATATTTTAGTTTCTTGAAAGCAGTTTCAGCATTAGCAAAGCTTGTCTTAGAAAAAATAGAAAGCTTGTCTTGAAGCTCTGAAAACTCAGAGTAAAGCAATTCAAGTTCTTTGAAATCATTTTCAATAGCATGGATTTCTTTCGCTGAATGAATAAAAACTGAAATTCGTTTTTTCAGAGAAAGGCATTGCCGTGAAATGCTTTCAAATTCTGCAGTCTCAGAAATCTGTTTGAGTGCAAGAAACTGTTGCTTGAATTCAAGCAATTCCAGCTCAGAAAACACAGGATTTGAAAGAATTAATTCAATACGAGAAAAGCATTTTTCAACAGATTCAGAAAAAGAAAGTTTGTAGATTTCATAATCAGCTAATGCCTGTTTTAACAAATTAAGGCTTGCAATGGATTTACTGCATTCAACAAGCTTGATTTGTTGGGATTCAGCAGATTCAAATTTGGAAACAGAATAGGAAAGCAATGATTTTGTATCAGAGAGATTCTGCATTTCAGACAGAGAATCAGAATTATTATTCAGGAAATTGGAAATTGAAGAAACCCGGTTTTCACAAAGCAATAGCAGACCCTGCAAAACTTCTTCTTCAAGATAGTTAATGCTTTCAAGCAATTCGATCGAGTCAGCATTCAGATTTTTTAGTCTGCTTGTTTTTGAACCAAGAGAAATTTCTGAAAGATTTTCAAGAGAATTTATTTCAGCAAGCTCCCGCTCCAAGTCAAAAAAAGTTGATTCTGCATCAGAAGAAAATTCTTCCAGATCAGAAATTGAATACTGTTTTGAAGAAATTTCAAAACCAGAGTTAAGGTCAGAATAAAGTTCTTTAATGAATCCTTTCTCAAAAGAAAATCCTGCAGAAACAGAATCTATTTTTGAGCTTGTTTTAGAGAAAGTTTCAGAAATGCTTTCCTTGAGAACCATGTTTCGTTTTTCAATTTCCTCAAAAGAAGAAGAGCGATTGCTCATTAAAGCAGAAAATTCTTCCAGACTAGAATCTTTTGTTCCAACAAAACCAGAGTAAGCCTGCATCAAACTGTTGCTAGGAAACTGACGCAGAGCAGAAACTGCATTGCCCGTGTTCTCAATAGAAATAAAAAAATTCACTGAATCCGAGAAAAGAGAAGAAAAAATAGGCATCCAAAATTTGCCCAAATCAGCTTCTTTGACAAGATGAGAGTCAAATTTTCCAAGCAATCCAAGAACAGATGATTCCTTTACAAAAACAGGCAGAAGAGAATAAGAAGAATTTTTCTGAAAGTCAGAGAAACGCGAGAAATAAATTGAAGAAAAACTCGTGGAACCAGATTTTTTTAGCTGAAAATCAGAAAGATTTTTTCCAAAAACAAGAAAAGAATCATACAAAGGTTCTTCACGAATAAGATGAATTTCCTCAGAATCCAAGAAAAAATAATCAATTGCAATTATTGCAAATGCTTTTGAATGAGCTAAATCAGAGTATTCAAATGCCTTAAGCAGGTTGGAATTGAATTCATTTACATTCCGAGGAAGAGAAGCATAGCCCTTGTCAGCGGAGCAGATTGAATTGATTTCCCCAGCATTGTCTCTTGCGCGATTAAAGTAAAGCCAGCTTAATGCAACATCGTTTTTGAAGTTATAGAACAGTTTTTCCCCATCAGGAGTAAAGCCAGCAGGAGAAAAATTAAACAAAGAAGACTCTAATTCTACATAACATTCTTGTTCTGTGTCGCATTCCGGAACCGCAGCTTTTGCCTGAGAAGAGAGTTCTATGCAGAGCATCCTCTCCTCGTGCGAAAGCTTTGTGGAACAGCCAGACAGCAGAACAAGCAAAGCTAGCGCTGCTGCAACAAAAATTCCGCGTTGCAATCAACCAACCTCTTAGCAGAAAGATGATGAATAGAAATTCTTAAAAGAGAATATGAAAAAAATAAAAAAAAACAAGAAATTTATTAATGAGAAAAGAGAGATTAGTACATGACAAAAGAAATAACAAATTTTGAGGTTTTAGTGCACCCAGGTTACTGGATTTTGGGAGACGAGGGAAAAACAACTGAAAAGCCAGTTCATTATTCTCCAGACAAAAGAAAGTACGGGGCAATTTTACAGGATTACGAAAACAGGATTAATAAAGCTGGAAAAGGAAACAGGGGCGAAACAATGATGGTTATTGTCTGGCCTTTTGACAATGACATTCTGGAAAATCTTGAAAATCCAAAAAACAGAGAAATTAAGGAAAAGCTTGTTAGAATCAGAGAAACTGCAAGAAAAAGATTTGGAAGAAATTTAGTGGAATTTTTTTTAAGTGATGCAAGCATGACTTTTGCTGCAAGAAACAGGCTTCTTGCAGGAGAAATAATGCACAAAGTAAACGAAAGGATTGAGAAAAACAATCAGAGATTAGGAAAACAGGTTTCGATTACAGCTTATGGAGAATATATGGGGCTGACCTTGGGAAACGAAATAACAAGAAGAATAAGATACAGGTGTGTACAGTCATTCACAAGGCATTTGAAAGCAGGATTGGAACAGAAGGGAGCAAAAGTTGATGGAATAAGTTTCCCGAAGACTGGAGTGGAAAGTTCTACTGCTTCTGCAGACGAAAGAAAAATAAAAAGAATCACGATTAAAGACATTGCACATTCAATTCAGCAAAGAATTGAGAGACAAAAATCAAGGCATAGAAAATAGCCAAAAAAAAAGAATAAAGATTGTGAAGTTTTTCAGTATTTAGATTTATCAAAACCCGTTATGTAGCCATATTATACATAATGGGTTTGTTTTTTGACCAAAAAAACCTAACTAAACACACATCTCAACGAAAAAACCAGTTAGGGAAGCTCCTTGGTTAAGAGCTGAGATTAAAAGAAGAAATTTGGAAATGCTTGAAATTTCCAAAATTTTTTGGAAGAGATTACAAGGATTGAACATAATGCGTGCTAATTTCTTGAAAAAGCGCGAGCTAAAGCACGAACTTGTTGAATCTGGCGCTGGCCCAGGAAATCCTGAATTTAGGCGAATTCGAAGCAGATTGATTCCGCCCGATACAGGGCCAGAAGAATGCTTGCAGAGGTTGCTGAGTTGTACAGAATTCTTGGCAGAGCAGAAGAATTTGAGGCATATTTTGGAGAATTGCTTGATGGATTTTACTGAAAATTAAACTGACTTATACATAACCTGAATCTGTTTTGGGCACGAGGCCCCCCCCACCCAAACCAAAAACCAGCTCAAACTAACCCAAAAACGCACACTGTTTTTTACAAAAATCCAATATTTTACGAGGGAATTTTGCAGGATAATGTGTATTATCCTGCATCTTGTGAGGGGAGCAAATACAGGAAGAAGCCCCTAAACTGCCGTATTTGGCTAGCAAAGAGCGATTAAACGCAGTTTTTCAACTGTTTAGCCATTATTCCAATCTTGAAAGAATTAATGGAAGCGACGGGGTTCGGACTGCAAAAATTGCAGATTATTCCGATGTTGATAGTTTTACTGGAAGAAAAGGGGTTAGAGTGTTATGTATAAACTGGGGCTTGATTTTGATAAAAACTGCAAAAAGGGAAAGAAAAAGAAGAATTTTCTCCCAAACTAAGCCAGATGCTTAATCTATTGCTTGTGCGGAGAGACAACTACAGCGAAACAAACCAGTTATTTGTTATGTATAATTTGGCTTTGTTTTCTACTTATTCATCCTCGGCAGAACAATGAAAGCAAACACGCCAGCCACTATTGCAATCCCCCAGAAAAACAAGGGATTTAGATAACCCATTACTGAAAACGTCAAAGTAAACACTAAAACAATGCAGAGGAGAATTATCAGGATTTTGAAGAGTTTTTGATTCATCCAATCACTTAAACTAGAGTGAGAACTGTTTTTATTTTCCTGTCACCAGACAAAATCTATTTTTTTGGATTTTTTATTTTTGGGTTCCTAACCGTAACATATTCTGATTCAATTTTTTCCATTGCGAGAGCTTCGGGCCAGTAAAAACCATCAGGAAAAAGACTGCCGTCTGACCGAGATTTAGGAGCATCTGGCTTCCTTCGCCAAATTGTGCCTTTTTTATTTTTCACATAATATTTAAGAAATTCCTCTAACGTAACAGCCGTATGCCAGTACCACCGAGCAATTTCTTTAGCAGTTTCTCTCACAGACTTTCCGATAGTTCTTTCCCTTGCAAGCTGTCTCTGCACATTGTTATATATGTCTGCATGTCAAAAATCATGCATTTCTTAGGATCAACCTTGACACTGATTCCCACTCTATTGTCATTTGGCGTGCCATAAACAAGACGCCCCTCATTGGAAAAACTCAGAAAAATCGCGCCCTTGCGCCTGATTTTGATGCCAGGCGGAGCAAAAGAGTCAACAAGCTCGTCTGCTTTTCTTCTCTCTTCTGCAGTTCGCTCGTTCTGAGCAAGCTTTGGCACGCCATGCCTTGCAGCACCAGTTGGAGGCAACAAACCATGCTTTTCAATATGTGGAAGAAGATGAGGTTGTGTTCTATGAAAAAGCTGAACTCTTTTTGGCATATTAGATAACTGTTTTTGTTAAATAAAATAATTTTGTTGTTCTACAACTCGTATTATTTCTTTTTTCTTTTATTTTTCCCACCACGCGCACTGGATTCACTCCTAACCAATGCATCTGCTTCAGCCCCAGACCGGTTGGCATGCAATAATCCTGCCAAAACAGCTGCTCCCTTTCCTCTGTTTCTTGTAAAATTTATTACTCTGTCAACCTCTAAAACAGACTCTCTGCTATTTTTCTTGTTTCATCAGTGCTGCCATCGTTAACTACAATAATCTCGTCAACAACACCTTGTTTTTTTTGCTTCTGCAAGAGCTTTAAGCACGTTTTCCAGGTGCTCTTCTTCATCATATGCAGGCACTACTGCCACAACTCTTCCGTTCAAAACCTTGCTCAAAAGTCATCGCCTCCTTCTTTTTCCAAGCATTTGGTTGATCCTTTCCCCTAATATCCCTGTTAGACCAGCCTCTGCTTTTTTCTTTTCCATGTCAATCCTTGAAAGAGCAATCTCTGCTGAAACCTTCTGCCTGTCGCTTCCTTCCTTCCTAAAAGGCTTTTCAGAACAAAGAAACGGAACTGTGTCAAAAAACTTTATCCATCCCCTGTTCTCCACATGCACAGGAAAGCCTTTTTCCTGAGAAAGCAGGAAATTAACTGCGGATTCTATTCCAAACCTTGACTCCTGAAGAGCCTTCCTTATCCCAACATATCTTTCAGGGTTTTCAAAAACAGGATTCAAATACTTCATTTTTACTGCTCTTTCTCCGGAAAGAGAGTCTATAGGCCCAAAAGCACCTCTTCCAATTTTTTCATGCGCTCTTGCAACAGCCATTCTAACTCCCTCGCGCCCAAGTTCGCGAAGAATTTGATTAAAATGCTCTGCTTCAAGATTAAGCAAGTCCGCATCTGCAGTGACAACAGCGACTGCACCACGGCTGTGAGCTTCCTCAAACCCCCTAAACAAAGCCATTCCTTTTCCCTTGTTTTTTTTTCTTCCAGAGGGATCTGAGTCAATCACTTTGACTCCAGGATAGCTTTTTGCTATCTCAGCAGTCCTGTCCCTGCTCCCATCATTAACCACTATAATTTCGTCAACAATGCCTTTGCCCCTTGCTTCAACTGCAGGCGGCAATACTCTGCCAATATTGGCTTCCTCGTTGAATACAGGAATTACAAGCACAACTTTTCCTTTAAAAACCTTGGGCATGGAAATAAGAGAACATGGCAGAATAAAAGAATTCCCAAAATTGTTATGTATAATAGGTTATGGGTACAGTGTGGCTTTGCCTAACTTGCATAAAATAAAAAAATAAAAGAAATAGATATAACTCAAGATTCCCCAACTAATTGTCTAGAATCAGTAGTCGTTTCTTGGCTTTTTGTGCTTTTGATAGCAGTCCTTGCAGTATACTGGTCTTTCTCCGTCTGGCTCAAAAGGAACTTCTGTTTCCTTTCCGCATTCAGAGCAAGTAACAGTGTGCAATTTTCTGCCAAACTTGTCTTCGCTCATTTGTTTTTTTCACCTTTTTTATATTTATTCAGCATACAATTTATGCTGATATAAGATAACTTCAATAGCACATCCTTTTAAATGCTTTCAAAGAAGAGAAAAATCAGTTTTTTCAAAAAATCGCTTTCTGCGTCACTCTCAGCACACTCAAGCGAATTCCTGATTTTTCAAGGCACAAATAAATAGTTTTTTTGAAAAACAAAAACAGGCCCGCTCAAAAACACAAACCTAAAAATAAAGAAAAATAGCCCCCTTTTATTAATTCAGCATTTTGCTAGCGCGCAAGCAACATGTTTTTCTGAATCCAATTCGTGCTGGTACCAGTTTGTTCTAAAACTATCTGCATTCCTTCCAGTTATTATTTCTCCACAAATCCTGCATTTTGCTTCAATTCTTTCCATTTAATCAACCTCCTTTTTAGGACTAATAGTTCGTCTTTTTTCTTTAAAAGCAAAGCGATGCCCCCAGGGTTTCCGGTGAACTTTCAGTGATTAAAGATAATAAATTGTTTCAACGAAACTAAAGGCAAATTGATTTTTTTCAGCGAACCAATTAGCATTCCAATTCCCAGAGCAATAACTATCACTGGTCAGAACGGAAACACTATGCTCCACCAGCCAAGGTCATTGCCAAGCCAGGTTATTCCCCAGGACAGCAACAGCACGCTTAACACTATTCCACCAAATCTTATTTCACTAAACATTTTTTCACCTCCAAAATGGTTTTTTCATTGAACAAATAGTGCCTGTGCATTGTTTAAATAAATACTGATAAAAAGTGAACAGCTTATTTCAGCCTGTTTTCGTGAAGGCTTATTCTGTTTTGCTTGAGCATTCTCGTAATCTGATTGTAGATAACTTCTTCTGAGAGCACTACTCCTTGCATTCTTTTCGAAACTGCTGATTTTTCCCCTAACTCATTTCTTCCTGTTTTCAGCGAAGAAAGTTCCCAGCCAAGATTTTTTTGGAATCCGCCTGGCCCAACAGACCTTGCAAGCCAAAAATTAATCAATTTTCCTGCATACCTCTTCCCGCCCTCACGTTCCTCAGCTATATTTCCTGCTGCTTCTATTGAGGCTCTTAATATTGAAAAAGCAAGACTATTTCCTTCAAATCTTCCGTTTGGAACTACTTCCAAAAGATGCCTGCATTGTTCTTGATCACCCACTATGTGAGATATAGCTGTCTGAATCTTATCAAGCCTTGCTTCGCTCCCGCCTTGAAGAAGAACAGTTTTTGCATAACTGATTGCATTTAGTTTTGCATTTTCTTTCACAATTCTCTTTCTTTTTTCAACAGCAGTTCTTACAGCTTTGACAACTCGTGAAAATGGAATTTTATCAGCTCAAAAATATAAATAGCTGTCAGAAATTTAATTGTTTCCAAAAAAGGGAAAGAATTTTATTGTATAACCTCGTTTTCTTTTAATGCCTGTGAGAAAATCAGCAAAACCAGTAAAACAAGCAAAACCGGAAAGACTTGAATTTCCATTCAGCAAGCAAAAAAGAGCAGAAATTTCTGCAAGAAATATGGAGAAACACAAAGCATTCTGGACTAAGTGCATTGAAAGCTGTTACAGCAAACCAGAAAACAGGCTTACTGCTTTGGATGTGCAAAAAATTGATTCTTTTGCAAAACAACAGAGAATACATCCTTTCCGAGTTCTTTACACTCTCACCCACTTTCACCCAATCGAGAAAGAAATTGAAAGATTGAAGGATCCTGAAAAAACAGAGTTAAAAAGCCCGCGAAGAGAACGAGTTTTAGCTGTTTTAAGACATTTTGCTAAAGAACCAGAGCTTGTTGCGCGAGTAAGATTCAAAAAGGCAAGAACAACAACTGTTCTTGAAAAAGCATTTGGAAACAGTCTCTTGTCAAAACCTTACTGAAATTATTCCACAATTATTCTTATTCAACAACTATTCTTCTTGTTCTCTGTCTTGGATTTGGCGGTTTTGAAAACAGCTTTGCAAGCACTGCTGTTACAATTCCTGCAAAAAGCGATGTAAGCAATATTGAAGCCAGCCCGCCATAAGTTATTGGCTGTTCCGGCAAATAGATTGCATAATAAACAAACTGAAAAACCAATCCCAGCAGAAATATGAATAGTCCTGCAAGAATTGATGAAATCCAGCCAAAAAAGCCAAATATGCCTCCAACTGGTGAAGGCTGAAACCATAAACCTGTGTTCCTATCCATTCAAGCACCTTAGTAATTTATTTTAATGATTAGCATCCTTAAAAACTGTATGGTGAAAAAATGCCCTGCTTGCGGAAGCACCCGCATTTCCGGAACAGAAACAAGATTCAGATGCAATAGATGCAGGTTTGTTCATGAAAGAGCAAACAATAAATAGAACAAAACCATATTTTTTTATGGCAAACATGGATTTTGACAAAGCTTTTACTGAAAGAATCGCAAAAAGATTCTCTCTTGACCTTGAATATGTAAAAGAACAGCTTGCAAAGATAAGAGCGATTGAAAGAAGGCAAAAAATAATAAGAGTTGAAGGCTCCGCTCCAAATCCGAATGGTCAAATTGACATTAAAGGAGTTTTCAGGGTCGCAAACACTCTTTTCAGGCTTGCTCCAAACTCTTTTGTTCCAAATTCATTCGAAACTGCTCTTGAACTAGTGTTAGATCGTGTTTCAAAAGGCCACGACCTTGACTTGATTGAAACACAAGGTAGAAATCAAGTGGAAAGATTGGCCAGATGTCAGGCAGAACATAAGAGCGAACCACCAAAAAAACCATTCAAACCAAGGATATTATAAAAAAAACACTAAAATAATTATGTATACTTATACTTTTTATGGGTTTAGAACCGAATTTGAACAATATTGCAATAAAAACAATCCCCTCAAGAACAAAAAAACAAATCAAATCAACAAACAAGAATCAAAACTCAGACTTTCCTTGCAATGATTGCAAAAACATGTTTTTTCAAGTCGCCTGCGCTAGAAACCAATATCAAAAGAGCAACACCCTTGATTATTTCTTCTGTTTGCACAGCAACTAACTTGCAAATTCCCAACCACAAGAAATAAACAAGTAAAAAAACAAACACAAAAATCAAATAATAAACACCATTTTTGTTATCATTACTAACTTTTTAAGAAATAAAGCAAAGCAATTCAAACCAAAAATTGTTTTTTCTTCTTTTAATGCACAAGGGGTAGGGTTTTGGGGGCAAATAAGGGCGAAAAAAGCATTTTTTAAAGAGAAATAGTTTTTTTCTTTGAGTAAGAATGTGTTTCCTAAGGTGTTATGTATACGAACTTATTCTAGTTTTATCTTTTTGTGTTTTTTTCTTTTTGAATTTATCAGCAAAGGAAGCAAGCCAAGTTCTGAAAGAATGCTCTGCTCTGCCTTCTTCGATTGCGTCTGATTGAACTGAAAGATTGTAATCACTGTTTTCCTCAACTCCTTCTCCTTCAAAACTTCTTAAATCAAAGTCTCCGTGTCTTTCTCGATAAAGCTGAGTTGATGACGCATTCCTGTCTTCCTGGTTTTTTTTGTTCTTAATTTTTGCAAACACGCCCTCAGAATCATCAGGAACAACTTTCATTCCAAAAAGAAGATTTTCTTTTGTTACAAAAATATCAAAAGAGTAAATTCTGCCTAAACCACACCATTCATCCACTAGCCCATCACAATCATCATCTGTCAGGTTATCGCAAACTTCCTCTTTTGGAAGTACTGCTCCAATGCAGTCTCCGCTCCAAAGACCCTCAAAACAAACCTGAACTCCTTTGGAACACGAACCTATTTCAAAACCACAGTCCTGTTTTTCGCCTTCATTGCAGGGACATCCCTCATCAATCAATCCATCCCAGTCATCATCAACCCAGTTTCCGCATTTTTCAAGCAAGCAAAATTGCCCGCCTATTCTCTCAAAAACAGTTATTTTTTTGTTGTTCTGTTCATTTTTTTCTTTGACTTCGTTTTTGCTGTCTGCAAAAACTTCAATTTTTGCTTTTCCAACATTAAGCTTTTCCGAGGGAAAATCAAACCCAGTTATTATTGGGGAAGAAAATGAAAAACCCAACAGCAATACAAGAAACAGAGAAAAATAAACATATTTACAAGATATTGTCATTCCCACACCAAGAGTATTATAGGCTTTTATCTTTATTATAAATGTTTTGCTCAAAAAATATTTAATGCTTGAGCTTGCTCTTGAATATTATTCTGCTGTTTTAACTCTCATAATCTGGATTGCAATAGCTATTTTTTTCTTCAAATCAGGCGGAGTAGAAAAACTGAAAATAATCTTGATTGTGGCTGGATTTTTTTTAATAACCGGCTCTATTGATTTTTACTATGCTCAGCTGTTTGTAGTTATCTGGCTAATCCTCACAGGAATTGAATTAATGATTTCAAAAGAAAGTGCTCTCCTTTTAGTGGTTATTGCAGCACTCCTCCCTTTATTCGGGACGATTTGGTTTGAGCTTATTGGACTGACTATTTACTCTTTTGTAATATTTGGCTTTGTCAACAATGCTTTCAAAATGCTTGTTCAAGGAGAAGAATTTGATTTTGCAACAGAAGAAACAGCAGAAGAAAGCAAAACTGAAAGTGAACCTAAAGAAGTAAGCGAAGAAGTGGAAGACAAAGAAGAAAAATAAGGAAAATAAAAAAAGAGAAAGAAAATACAGAAAAGAAAAAAAGAAGCAAAATAAGGAAAAGAAACCAGGCTAATTAATTATTTGGAAGAATGCGTAACAATATGTTCTTCAAATAGCTTTCTGTATTTTGCAAGCAATCCAAGACCAGTTAACAAAATCAGTCCAAAGAAAAGCTGGACAATTGTTATTTCTTCTCCGAGAATAATATTTGAAAAAAGAGCAGTAAGAAAAGGAGTTATTAAAAGAAAGTTTGCAGTAAGGGAAGCCCCAATATCCTTTATTACAAAATAGTTCATTGCATTTGCTATTCCTACAAACAGAATTCCTGAAATAATCAACAGCAGGTTTATTTCAACAGGAGCTGATAGAATGCTTTCCATTTTTCCAAAAACAAGAGCTATTCCCAGCAAGACGATTGTTGAAAGTGAATAGATGAAAGTGACAGCTATTAATGGATTTATGTGAGAAACTGCTTTTTTTACTGTATTTATGTAAAGCCCCCAAAGCATTGCTGCAAACACAATAATCAGCGCGCCGGAAGTAATGCCTATTTCCCCTCCTTTTCCAAGCACAACTCCTATTACTCCAACAAAGGCAAGTAATGCGGGAACAAGAAATTCTTTGTGCATTATAATCATTCTCTCATCCTTGAACATAAAATATGCAAAAATAACAACAAACACTACGTCAAGCTTTGAAACAAAGGCAGTTATTGCGGGACTAGTCAGATAAATTCCAATAACAAACAGTGTTTGAAAAAGGGATATCAGAGAAAATGGGAGAATAAACTGACGAAGATTTCTAAGAGTAGCAATAAATTCGTCTTTTTTGTGCAAATAGGAAATAATTATGAGAAATACTGCTGCTGAAAAAAACCTGTAAAAGTTTTGAGAAAAAGCATCAAAATAGCCTCCAAGCACAGTTATGATAATTGGTGGAAACGACCAGAGCACTGCCAGCAATAACACTATCAAATATCCTTTTCTCATAAAAACTACTCCAAAAAAAGAAGAATTATTTTGTTTTTTCTATTTGTTTTACTTTTTGATTAAGCTTTTCTTCTACTTTTTCCTCTATTTTTTCTTCAATTACTTCTTCAACTTCAACTTCGTCTCCATCCTCTGCTTCTCCAAGAGCAAGAACCTTTAGCTTGTAAAGAAGCCTCAGACCCCATTCCAACATTATAATAAGGGCAATGGAAACAGATATTTTTGAAAGAACTTCAACATTTTGAATCTGCATGAACTGGTTTATTGCTAAATCAAGCGAGAAAAACTTCGGGTCTGCAAGATAAACGCCTAAGAGACCAAAGGGAATAATCTTTGCAAGATCTTTTGCAAGATCTTCATTATAGTAAGCAGCGATTCTTGTTGCAAAAATTAATGCAACAGATATAATCATTTTTTCCTGAATATTGGTTGTGCTTGAAAACAATATCATGAACAAAGAAAGAATGCAGAACCAGATTACGCTGATTAAAGGAAAAACAATTAAGTAATCAAGAAATAGTGAAACACTTCTCACACTGTTTCTTAGTTTTACAACCCAGCCAATGCCATGCTCGTGTTCTGCGTGAAATATATCTCGTCTTCCAAGACTGCTGTAAAAATTCCAGACAATTATTCCGTACAAAACAATTGCTAATGCGTAAATTGCCATTGGCAAAAAATCTGCCTGAAGTTGGCTTAAAACAAGCTCTATTGAAAGCGAATCAACCATGGAAAAATAATAGCTTTAAACTATAAAAACTTATTTCTCATTCCCGGCAGCCAAAACAAGACCAATCAACAGAACAACTATTCCTGCAGCAACCCCGACAGCATTAAATCCTGCAAAACTTCCAAGCTCTGCTGGACCAGCAAATGCTGCTGTTTGAACACCAGTAATTCCTGTTGAAATCACAGCTATTCCCAAACCTGCTACAATCAAAACACTGTTCAGTATTTCAGATTTTATCACAAAACATCCCCTCCTTTAAAACTGAGTGCTTAACTGGAATTTAAGGTTTTTGTATTGAGATTTGAAAGAATTTTATTAAAGAATTTGCAGATTAGGTTGTTAAGTTATCAGATTATTTAATATGTCCCTTTCCGGCTCTTGCTTCGTATTCCTTCAGTCTTGCCTCGTGTCTCTTCTTTGCTTGTTTATGTTTCCAAGCTTTTACTTTTTCAATCCTTGCCGAAATAAAGTCCTTGGCTCGGTCAATTTCACGAAATTGAATATCATCAGCATTACGAGACTTTCTATAAGGTAATGCAGAATTCAAAGGGGGAGAAAAATTGATTAATCTGTGTCTTTGCGCATAATTTTTGCGAGTCATTTGCTCTGCAAAATAGTTTAGAGCAAGTTCAACTCCAAACCTGCTGGTCTGTAAAAAATCACTCCATTGCTTTCTTTCAATCCAGCCCCCAAAGTATTTGTCGGACAAGTCAAGAGCGCGTTCACCTGAATTAGTAATATCTAAAGGAAACTTTCCTGCTTCTCTTGGATTTCCAACCGCCATAACTGTTTTGCCTGTTGCAACTGGTTCAACAAGCTGTTGAATATGTGCAGAACATAAATTTTCTAAATCAGCGTCAAGCAAAACTGCAATGTCTGCTCCGGCTTTCTTCGCATGCTCCAACCCTATTAAAACTGCAGAACCCTTTCCCCGGTTGTCAGGATATCCAATAACTTCTGCTTTGTGCTTTCTCGCAATTCTTTCGCTCCTGTCAGTACTCCCATCATTGACAACAACAAAACCATCTATTATTCTTTCTTTTTTTGCCTTGGTTAATGCTCTCAAAACCAGGGGATAATTTCTTTCCCTTGCTTCATTGAATACAGGAACTATTGCGATTACTTTTTTCTTAGCCACTAAAAAAGAATGTTTTCAGGCAATTTATTCTTTTCCTGTTCACCGGAATGCCGGAGCCTGAAAGCTTTTTTATAAACATCCAAACAATGTTTTTTCATGTCGTTTAATTCTGTTATCAGCGATGCAGTGGAAACAATTGCCAGAGCAGAGTCTGGAAGACGAGATTTTGCAAAAAAGCTTTCTCCGCTTAAAACAAAAAGCCTGTCAGGTTACGCTTCTCCTGAACTGCTTGAGGAAAATCTTGTCAAAAAACTTGAATCGCAAGAAGTTAGTGGAGTAGTTGCCGGTGTTGACTCTGGTTTTGTTGGAAAGGGCTTGTTTTCCCTTGACATCATTCTTATCAAAACTGTTTCTGCTGTTTTTTCTTACAAACAGGGAAAGCTTGAAAAAGCTGATTATTATCCGCGCGTGTTCTCTTTTCCAAGACCGTATTTGAGTAATTCTGCTCTTGACAATGACGAGTTTGAGGTTTCCAAGTCAATGAGGCGCCTTATTGAAGAAATAGACACTGCAAGAGAGACTATTGAAAAATTTAAGCCAAATTACATGTTTTTGGACGGCAGCATTATTCCACAGTATATGGACAAGCCAAGAAGTGATTCTGCTGTCGCAGATTTTTACAAAAAGCTTATTGCTTCTTTTGAAGCACTTTACACCTCCGCAGAGGAAAACAAGAGCACTATTGTTTCCTGTATTGAGGATTCTCGCGGTTCAAGATTCAGGACAATTTTGCAGGAGCAGGTGCTTTCAAAGGAACAAGAGTTTGATGGCAGTGCATTGGACAACTGCTATGACTCTGTTTTGCTTGACTATCTGCTGGAACAGGGGGAGAGAAGCATTGCCTTCAAGTATTCTCCAACAGCAAAAGACCACCCTATTCTGTCCGATTTCAGTGAAAAATGGGCTTCAATGGTTCATGCTGTTTATCTGAAGCCTGCAAAATATGACAGACCATTGCGTATTGAATTTCTTGCAGATGCAAAGGATGTTGAAAAAAAAGCTGACAAGATTGCTTCAATTACTTACTCGTTAAGCTCAATGCACCGCGAGTATGCTTATCCAACTGTTTTGATTGAAGCAGACCTCAGGGCAAGGCTAAGGCCTGATGAAATTAACATAATGTATGAAAAAATTCTTGACAGGCTTGGAAGACAATTTAATGTCAGAATGAGGCGTGATTCTCGCCCGTTTTAGAGGCAATAAAATGGAAAAAGAAGAAAAGCTTGCAAAATTTTGCCCGAGATGCGGTTCGCAGAGAATAAAGATTCCAATTACTCCTTGGAAGGTTTCAAGTGCTTTCTTCAACAACTATTATTGTGAAGAATGCGGTTTTGAGGGATATATTTTAGAGGCTGATGATAAAACAATTAATAAGTTCAGAAAAAAACTTGGTGAAAAGAAATGAATGAAGAAATAGGAACAGTTATTTCAGGGCTTGAATCTCCTTCTCCCAGCAGTGTTGACTTTGTTGTGACATCCGGCGTGATTCACAGGGGAATGTTTGTAGAGCTTGACTATTCTGAGGGAACAATGATTTGCCTTGTCAACGATGTTGTTAAAACAAACAGATATTTTGAGCGCGCTGAATCAGTCAAAGAATTTGAGAGCCAGGGAAAAAAATTATTTGAACAGTTTCCAACAGAAGAATGGGAATTTTTAATTGCAAAGACAAGACCTCTTGGTGTTTTTTCCAAAAAACTTGTAAAGCGTCCTTCTTTTCCCCCGTCCCCTGGAACAAAGGTAAAGATTGCTGACAACAAGCACTTGGAACAGTTCCTCGGCTTTGACCTTGAAACCGGATTGGAACTTGGAAAAGTTGAATACCACGATCTTGATGTTAAGCTGAATTTAAGCTCTCTTTTGAAGAAACATCTTGCTGTTTTGGCTCTTTCCGGTGGAGGTAAAAGTTACTTGATGTCTGTTCTCTTTGAAGAGCTTTTAGAGAGAAATCAGGAGCAGGGAAGAATTGCGACAGTTGTGCTTGACCCGCACGGTGAATACTCCAGCTTTGCAGAGCCTGCTGAACAAGGAAAAAAGGATTTTTCCAGTAAAACAAATCTTGTGAAAGCAGAGAAAGTGAAAATCGGGGTTCCAAAGCTCAGCATTGGAATTCTTTCAGGAATCATTCCCGGCCTCTCTTCAGCCCAGAAAAGAGATTTGGGAAGAATTATTTCAAATCTTAACGTGGAGATGAGGCGTGGCCTTGGAGCATTTGATTTGAAGGATGTTCAGACAGCTATTGCTGGAGACAAGGACATGAAGGAAAACACAAAAATTGCGCTTCTTGGCTGGATTTCTCATCTCGAAGAATTAAAGCTTTTCTCAAAAGCGGATAGTCCAAGCATTTCTGACCTTGTGGAGCCAGGCAAACTCACAATCATTGACTTGAGCAATATAATTAATGTCAAGAAAAAGCAGATTATTGTAAGCTATTTTGCCCAGAGGCTTTTCTATGATAGAAGAAAAAAGCTGCTTCCCCCTTTCCTCCTTGTCTTAGAGGAAGCACACCAGTTTATTCCAGAGCGCGCTGGAAAAGATACTGCTATTGCAAAAGGAATCATGAGAACGATTGCTAGAGAGGGAAGAAAATTTGGAGCAAGCCTCTGCCTTGTTTCTCAAAGACCTATACAGCTTGACACAACTGCTCTCAGCCAGTGCAATACAAAGATTATTCTCAGAATTACAAATCCTTACGATCTTGACCATGTTGCTAAAAGCGCTGAAGCTCTGGATAGGAGAAGTCTTGACATGATTACCTCTCTCCGAGTTGGAGAAGCCCTAATCGTGGGAGAAGCTGTTTCCTTTCCAGTGTTCTTCAAAGTAAGAGAGAAAAAAAGCCAGGATTCAAAGCATGAAGTAAGCCTTGAAGACGCAGGACGAAGATTTGAAGAAAGCAAAAAGCAAAATGAAGAGGAAGCAAAAGAGTTTCTCTGAAAGTTCACTGGAATTTTCCATCCTTTCAAGTTCACCGGAAATCCTGCGTGAGCTTCGTTTTCTTTAAAAGCTACTGAAACGCATTCTTTTACATAATGTCTCCCGACACCCACTGGTTTCTCACTGAAGTGAGATATCTTGAAGAAAAAAAATGCATTGCTGCAGAATTCTCTTCAGAAGAAACCAAGAGAAACGAACGCTTTACCTTCTTTCCCTCACTTCTTGCACCAAAAGAGGACAGAGCTGGAGAGTTAATCCGGGAGCTTCTCTTCACTCTTGACCCTCAAAAAAGCAAGTTTGAAAATTTAAAAAACAGCATTAAAATAAGTGCTTCAACTTACTCTGATCTCAAGAAAATAAGAAACGCTATTCATTCTTCTTTCAAAATCGGAATATCTCATCTTGAACCAGAGAGACAGTTTTTAATTGAAAAAAATTGGAGTTATTTTGACTGTTTTAGATTTTCAGACAATCTTCCTGAAAAACTCCCCCTGCGAGTTCCAACTTCAAAAACAAGATTTACTGCAGAGTCGCTTGATTCAACAATAGAGCTTTTAGCTGAACAAGACAGACAAAAGGCAATTGGGTTAGCTGACAGTATAGTGCTCTCAAATCTCTTAAAAATTCCAGCAGAACAGGTTAATCATCTTTCAATATCAATTGGAGAAATTGCTCTCGAAAATGCTTTTTTCAAAGCTGGTTTTCCAAAACCTGAAAAAGAAAACAATTCTTTTTACGAACCTGTTTCAAATCTTAACGGTGTTTTTTCAGATGTAGTCGAATTTGATTTTTCCAAGGTCTGGAGTTCAATGCTTGGATTTGCTTTTTTTAATTTAGGGGTTGACTCTTTGAATTGCGATTGCTGCAAGCCTGTTAGTCCTTTCAGCCCCAATGTTTTGCCCTCTTCCATAGTTGAAGTGAGCTTTTTGCAGGACGCAGTTTATTTTGAGTCAACCCTTCCCTCTTTTTCAGAAGAATTTCACAAAAGCAGGGAACTGAAAGAAAAAAGAATAAAATATATGGATGAATTCTTTCTGCAGACAATTCCAGTAGGCCCTTTTTCACGACAGGAAACAGCCTTTGTTCCAATTAGGGATGCTCAAGAACTTGAAAAAACAAGAATAGGAAAAATAACTGGAAATTCTTGTCTTGCCTGGACCTGCAAAAACAAAGAGTCTTTTATTTCAAGCCAGTTGGATTCTCTTTCATCAGCAACTGTTTTTGCTTCAAAAAATATTGAAAAACAAAAAAGCAAGGCTTTTGAAAAACACGGCATTATTGGAGAAAGTGTTTCTTCTAAAACCAGTGAAATGATTTTCATGCAAAGCCTTGAAAAAAATTCCTGCCTTGTAAGAAATGAACTATTCAGACAACTTCAAAATCCAAAAAGCTCTTTCTTTCACTCAGAAATAGCAAAAGGAATAAATGCAATAAAAAGCTCCACAATAGACGAATTTAGAAAAATAAGTGGAAACAGAAGAGAAAGATTCATTTGCTGTCAGGGAAACAGCGCTTTTGTTAAATCAGAGGAACCATTGAAGTTAGCTCGTGAATTTTCAAAAAACTCTACTTTTCCAATTCCCGAGATATCTAAAAAACACCGCGCAATAAGTTTCAGCGCAAGAAAGACAATTCCTTTTTAAACCTTATCTAATGCAAGTTTATTTGAAATAAACTCTTTTTGTGGTTTTATGCCAATTTTAACAAGATTTGAGAGAACAAGGCTCATAGGTGCTAGAGCCCTTCAGATTTCAATGGGTGCTCCTGCTCTTGTAAAAGAAGGTGCTGGAACTCCTTTGGAAACAGCTAAAAAAGAGCTTGAAGACAATGTTCTTCCGCTCACAGTCATTAGACATTTTCCAAATGGTGAAGAAAAAAGAGTAGAACTTAATTAGGTGTTTTTATGGGAAAAGCTGTTCCAAAATCAATCAAATCAAGAGCAGAATATCTCTTAGAAAACCACAAGGAAAAGTTTGGAAAGGATTTTGAAAAAAACAAGGAAGTCATTAACGGAATAGGTCTTTCTCTTTCAAAAAACGACAGAAACATCATGGCAGGCTATATTTCCAGAATGATTAAAGACGCAAACTAGCTGTTTTTTATATAACACCTTGCTTATTTTCTTATGACAAGGCTTTCTCCAAGAGCAAGAGTCAGGCAGTTCTTCAGCAAATGGTTAATAAGGGGAACTTCAAGATTCTGGGAGAATTAGAATATGGTCGCGTCCCAAAATATAATGAAATAAATATTTTTGAGTCTGTCCCTCTTGATAAAATCAGATTGCTGTTCAGATGGGATGAATATCCCTCTATTAGAGAGCGAGAAACAAATGTGCGAAATTTTATTTCAAAAATTTTTACGGAAGAAGAAATTTCCGAAATTGCAAAGCGCTTTACTGATTCAAAAGGAAAAATTGACATACAAAAACTAATCTCTGGAATCAAAGCAGGTCTTGTTTATAAAAATTCAATGATTGCAATGGCAGAGCTTGCGAAAGAAAATGGATTGTTAAGAGGAAAAGCAGAAGTTGCAGAGGTTATTGGGCAACTTCGCAAAATTTATGGTGCCAATCTTGAAAGAGAAGTAACCAAAAGAGTCTTTAGAAGCAAGGATAACAAAAAACTTGGCTTTGTTGGCAAAAATGGAAAAATAAACTAGTGCTCTATCTGCTGAAGAACCGGCTTTGTTGTGCCATCGTTGTCTTTGTCTCTCTGCATTAGATAAAGATTTGAAGAAGCTGCTTTTTCCATTTCTTTGTCGTGCGTGATAATAAATATTTGTTCAACCATTTCTGGAAGCTGAGAACGAAGCATTTCACTAAGCTTGCGAACAGCATTGCTATCAAGATTGTGAGTTGGCTCGTCAAGAATTAACCAGCTAAGATTCTGAGTAAGAACCAGAGAAAATGCAATGCGAATGCATAGAGCAGCAGCGCTTCTTTCCCCCCCGCTCAAAATACCCTCTACTCTGACCCAAGCACCAGACCTTGTTTTTACTTTTAGCTCGTAACTTCCCTGTTCTATTTCCATTCTTGCAGAAACATAGTCTTGGTATGGATAAATCCTCTGCCAAACAGTGTCCATTGCAGAGTTAACACCTTCAACAAGAGTTTCCCTTAATTCTGCCTGAGTAGCAATAAGTGAGGCGCGAAAGAGTTCAAGCTTGGATTTGATTTCTTCAAGTTGCAAAACCTCTTTTTCAGATTTTTTCACATGCTCTCTTGCTTTTTTAGCGAGCTTGATGCCATGTTCAATTTCTTCGATTACATCTTTTAATGATTTTTCTTGTCCTATTAATCTTTCAAGATTAAGTCTTGCCTCAGAAAGCTTTTCTCTTGCCTCAGAAAGCTTTTTTTCGTCAAATAAAAGCGCTTTAATCTGTTCTTTTGTTTTTTCAAGTTCTTCTTTAAGTGTTTCTGACTTTTTTCTGTTTTCTTCAAGCTTTTCTGCACTTTCGAGTATTTCCCTTTCTTGTCTCTCTGAATTGCTCAATTCTCTGAATTTTTTTTCAAAATTGCTTTTTTCTTCTTCCAGCTTGTTTTTTTCGAAAAAAATCTTTTCTGATTTTTTTGTTTCTTCTGCTAAATTTTCTTCAAGTTTTTTTCTCTCGCTTTGATTTTCTTCAATAAGCTGAGCTTTTGATTTTTCGTCAAGCTCGGACTTGCAAACTGGACACTCTGCTCCCAGCCCCTCCAACTCTGCAAAATGCTTTTCAAGGTCTTTTATTTTTGATTCAACAACAGATTTTTTTTGAAGAGACTCATCAGCTCTTGCTTGCAACTGAATTGCTTTTTCATTGTTTTCCTGCTTTTCCTTTTCTAACAAATCCAGCTCTTTTTCAAGCTTCTTGACTTTCTCAGCAATCTCCTTGATTGAGCGTCCTTTGATTTTTTTCTCTGCTTCAGCTATTGCATCAGCCATTTCTTTCAGACGAGCTTCTCCTGCAATAAATGCATTGTTAAAAACACGGTATTCTGATTCTTGTTCTTCAAGTTTTTTCAAAATCAAGTCTGCTTCCGCAGAAATCTTTTTTGCTGAAGAAATCTTGTTCTCTGTTTCCGTGCGCTCTCTTGTTTTTTCTTCAAGGCGTTTTTTCATCTCTTCAGTTTCTTTTCCAGAGAAAGCGTTTTTTTGGTCTTCAACAAATTTTCTAAGATCGTTTGCTCTCTGCCCCAGCCTGTTTGAAACAGTCACGCAAGAAGCTCTTGCTGTTTCATAACGCTTTAGGTCAAGAAGTTCGTCAAATTTCTCTTTTCTGTCACGTGGACTAAGCCTTAAAAAAAAGTCAATCTGGTTTTGTTCGCTGTACACTGCTCTCGAAAACAAGTCATATGACACACTTAGTTCTTTTGAAATTCGTTCGTTGACATCACCCACCTTGGGACCTGCGGAAAGTTTTTCACCAATATACAAGCTTGCTTGATTTGCTTTTCCACCGCGCTTGATTGTTCGCTCAACTCTGAAATTTTTTTCACGATAGTCAAATTCAAGGCAAATTTTTGCAAAATCAGCTTCGTTTGGTCTGCCCATAATTACTTCATCCATTGAAACCCGTTTGCTCTTCAAAGCAGGAAATGTTCCAAACAAGGCAAAAGAAACCGCGTCCATCACGCTTGACTTTCCAGAACCCATCTCGCCGACAAGCACGTTTGTTCCCTTTCCAAATTCCAGTTCAGTTGAATGATGGGTTTTCCAGTTCTCTAGCTTGATGGATTTAATCATGCAAAATAATTCTGTTGAGAAAAAGCAATAAAACTATTGCAGAATTAAGAAAAGCTTTTATTTGAGAAAGCAATATTCTTTGAATGGAACAAGAAACAGAATCAAATTTAAATGATGCTTTCCTTGAGAGCCTGTCAAAAACAAGCAGAGCACAACTTTTAAGAGAACCTTTCCTTGCCTCCGAAGGCATCGAAAAAAAGCTTTGGGAATCAAAAAGAGAAGTTTTAGTGAAACTTGAAAAAGCCACAAAATCAAGAGATTCAAAAAAAATTAAGGAAGCAAATGTTGCACTCCATGCAGTACAGGGTTTAATTACTGCTCAGGCAAGAGCTCTTTTAAGCATGTACAAAACAAGAAATACAGAAAAGAGAAAATACCACGCTAATGAAATACAAGCAATAAGCAGAAGATTAGATGCTACAATGAAATCTTTCGATGCGGGAACTATTCTTCAAAGACCAAAAAGGACAAAAGAGGCAGATGCTTTGAGAAAGGCAATAGCAACAAAAAAGAAAACTAAAAGAAAAAGAAAACCTGCGCCGAGAAGAAGAAAATAATTTGTTATGTATACTTAGAGAAGTGTCATTCCTTCTACTTCAACTTCTTTGACTCCTGGAAGCGCTTTGAGTGCTTCTTCAAGCTTTTCCATTCTGCCTTCTTCCTTGTCCGGAATTGCAATTCCTGCTTTTATGAGTTCCATTCCAAAGGCAATTGGTTCTCTCTTAACCTCTTTGACTTCCCCAGCAGTTATTCCCTTCACTCCTTTTTCAACTAGCTCGATTTCATCAATTCCTTCAGGATAAATCTTTAAAATAACCAGCACGTCGCCCATTTCATTCATCTCCTATGGCCCTTCAAAGCCGCATTCTTCACACTTGTAAGGCTTTGCCTGTTGTCTGCAGTGATCGCATCTCACAATGCGTGACTTGCCACAAGACGGGCACTTGAACTCAACGTAATCGTCAGTTACCTCTCGATTGCATGTTCCACAAACCTTCATAAAATCACCAAAAAACTGCTAAATTTAAATGAATTAGCAATACTATAGTTTTATTGCGCATTGTTTTTAAAGTTAAGCAATGAAGTTAAAAACAAGCAATGAGAGCACTGGACCCGTAGCCTAGTGGAAGGGCGTTTCGCTTCGGACGAAAAGATCGAGGGTTCGAATCCCTTCGGGTCCACTTCCAAAATACCGCCAGCAAGCACTAATTTATACAAGTTAGGGAATTATTCCTATATGCCTGTGCCAAGAAACAAACTCAGAAGAGGAAACATAAAAAAACTTAAAATATATCCTGAGCAAGAGCTTGGCCGAGGAACTGAGGGCACTGTTTTTAGAGGAAGAATTGATATTGAAAGAGAAGACGGAAGCAGAAAACGTCACCCTGTAGCAGTAAAGGTTTTCAAACCAGCCAAAAGCCCCAATAAGGTAACTGTCAAAAAGCACAGACGCATGATTGCAAAACTTGAGAAAGCAGGAGTGAAAATGCCAAAAATGGATTATGTCTATCAAGAAGGAAGATACGTTCTAGTAATGGAGGGTTTTATGAGAGGCAAGCAATCCAAAATGATGAAAAATACTGATGCGAGAAAGATTCTTTACAATTTGAGACTCCCCATGGACAGAGGAGTAATCGATGCCATTACTTCAAATTTTGCAAAAATAATCTCAACAGGCCACAGCATCGCAGTTGATTCTCCAAACCTTGTTTTCACAAGTGCAGGAAGTCTTGTTTATTTTCAAGACATTGGGTCTTTGTACAGATTTACATCTAAATCCGAAAGAAACAAAGCAGTGAAATTTTTTATGACAAAATTTAGAAAAATGATAAAAGACGAACAAGCAAGAAACTATTTTCTTGAAAGATTTAACAGCGAACTTAAAAAAAGAGGAATTAGCCTATAATTAATACCCCAAAAACTCTTCCCTTCCCTTCAAGAACCTTGTCAGAAAGCAGGCAAATTCCTTGTTTTTCTTGTATAGCTTGATTAATTGTTTTTCATCCAAAACCTTTGCACGCGAGAGTGCTTTTCGAATAGGCTCTTTTTCTGTTTTCCCAAGCTTTTTTGAATACTCTTTCAAAAACCTGTTTGCATCTGGATATTTTCTCTTGACTTCCACTATCCATCTGCCTTGTTCAATTCGCGGTCCGGCAACTGGTCTAGCGTGAGCTTCAAGAAATTTCTTACTGTTCTCTTCATCTGCAACCTCTGGTCCTGTTTTTTTGGTTACTTTTTGAAGTCTGACACTTTCAAGCTCGAAAACCATTGCTGCTGCTTCTCCAACCTGAATAAACTCTTCGTCTCTCTTGACTGTGAATCCGTGTATTGCAAGTTGTACTGCAATTTTTCTTCCTGTTCTGAAAATTTGCCCGTACATTATGTCTTCAAGTGCCTTGCTTGGATATGGGGTGTGAATTGCAACAAGTTCTTTTTGTGCAAGCGCCTGCTTAACTTTTGGCACAGACCAGGATTTTCCTTTGGGAGCAAAGAAAAACTTTTTTGAAGGTTTTTTTAGAAAAGCACGAGAGGCAGCTATAAAACGAGCAAACTGCTGGTAAGAGAGAGCAGCAGCAACATTTCTGTTTTTGTCGGTTGGGTCAACTACAATCAAGTGAGAGTCAAATTTTTCCCTTGCTTTTTCTATTCCAAGATGGTTTTCAACGTCAACAACTGTTCCCTTTTGCCAGCCTGAAACCGCCTGAATTGTTTTTTCAAAAGAACCATATTCCAGGACAAGAAGTTCAAGCACATAGCCTGGCACACTCCCTGTCTTTAACTCTGCGCCATAGCACCCGATTCCTTTAAGAAATTTTTTCAAGAGCCTTATTTCTGCTCTCTTTCCCCTGTCCAGCTTTTCCTTCAAATATTTATTATGAAATACAGACCTATCCACTGCTGACTGAAGTTCGGAAGCTTGCTCCACATCATAGCTTGGAACAATTTCCACATCATATCCGTCAATTGAACCGCGAATGTAAGGATGCTCTGAAAAAGCTTTTTCCCACCTGTGCCCACGAAACATGTTTTTGCCAATCCGCAATCCTTCTTTTTCAAAGTCTTCCCTTGGAAGAGTTTTTGGAAAAAGAACAAACAAGTCTATGTCATTGTCTCCCTTGAGGTGAGTGTTTCTTGCAAAGCTTCCTGCAATCTCCACCCGCACATGCTTTCCTTCAACTGCTTTTATTTTTTCAACAAGCGACTGGGCAAAGTGCATATCCCTTGAATAGCTTTTTTCAGAGGGAGTTATTTTCTTCAAAACATCTTCAAAAATTTTCTTAATCTCTAATCACCTGCTTTACTATTAGAAAAAGAGGTTATTATATTTAATGATTAAGGAGAAAGGAAACAAGTTGTGAATAGTGTGCTCCATCTGCCCTCAAAGAACTTTCCATTAATTCAAAAGAGTTTACTTCAAATTCAATCAAAACCTTGTTTTTTTGAAGCTTGTTTGCAAGGGATTTGAATTCTTCTTTTTCAAGCACATGATTTCTTGCAATCGTAAGATGTGGCTGAAATTTTTGCTTCGATTCAAAAGATTCTGAAAGCTGAAGATTCAGGCTAGAAAGCTCTTCTCTTCCACTCAATGCTCCAACCCACAAAACCTTGTTTTCAAATTCGCCTATTCCCCCAAGTTGGACAGTGAATTTTTCCTGTTTGACTTTTTCTGCTTTTTGCCTTATTTCCTGCAAAGCAGTTTCAGGAATATTTCCAAGAAAAAGAAGAGTAAAGTGCAGGTTTTGCTCCGGCACTATTTTAAGCAAAGAAGGAAGTGATTTTGAATAATGCGAAAAAATTTCTTTTTTTGCTTTTTCAGGAATATTGACTGCAAAGAACAGTCTCTTGCTTTCAAGCATAATAGTTTTATATGTGAATGGTTTTTTTTTATTATGGTTAGATTTCTGGGTCCAAGAAAGCCAAAGGCAATGATTCCTCGGAAGAGAAAGAAACCAAACCGCAAAAAGCCATCGCCTTTTTCCAGAGCAGGACAGATTTTGAAAAGGAAATTGATTGCTTGCAGAAACAAGAGAAAGCCACTGACAGAAGAGGAAATGAAACAAATGATAGAGAACCCAGATTAAACTGGCGAGTAACCAAATCAAAAACAGCACAGAAAAGAGTGAAAAGCAGGGTTAAAGAATATCATCTAATTCTTTCTCAAATTTTTTCAGACTAACGTAATTTTTTTCAAGCTTTTTGTTTGCTTCTTTTACAAGTTCTGACAAGGCTTCTTTTCCAATAATTTGTGTTTTTCCCTGTTTTACTGGAAGCGAAAGGCTCTGCGTCCCCTGACATTCAATAATGAACTTTCCTGGTTCTGCAACCATTATTCCCCCTCTCTTTATTCCTGCTCGCCTCATTACTTTCAGTAGCTCCCTTGCTCCAGAAATGTTTTCGCATCCAATGTGAAGAATGAATGGCTCTTGCTTCAGCCATAATTCCCCTTTTTCGTTTTCTTCAACTCCTGCAATGATTTCTCTCAACAAAACTTTTCTGTGAAATTTCCTGTGAAAATAGGCTTCTTTTTTTGAAGCATTCTTTGGCAAACCAAGCAAGAGAATTCTTCCTGCACAGCCGCTTGAACTGAAGTAATTCTCCGATTTTAGCACTGCGTCCCAGAGGGAAATCAATTGGCTGTCAACCATACCTTCTGCCTTTGCATCCACATATGTTTTTGAATGCCTTTTTTTAACCATTTCAAATCTTGTTTTTTCAACAGTCAAGAAAACCACAACATAAAATATACAGTTCAGAAAAAACTTTAATAAAAAAATGCAAACAGTTTCTATAAAATATCTAAACTTAAACCCTTAAAATTAACGGTTTTTTATTTGAGGCGCAAAAAATTATATTAGCAAACATTCTCAACAATTTAAGAGAAAGTGTTTGATTTAATGAACAAATTCAATTGCATAACTACACACCTATGCAAAGGTTTTTATAATATAAAGCTGTTTCTTTTGAAATGAGTGAAAAAATTAGGACAAATGTAATGCTTAACAAAGAATTATGGCATAAGACCAGACGCATAGCACTTGAAATGGAAACTTCTGCATCTCAACTTATAAATGATTTGCTTGAGGAGTTTGTAAAGGAAAACAGGGCGAAAATGAAATGAATTTGAAAGATACAAAACTTTTGGTTTTTTGCACCGGTTTTGGCAAAAAAGCAGTGATTCCTTTAGCCTTTTTTATATTATTTGCTTCTGTTGCCAGTGCTATTTCTATTGATTTGCCTTCCCAGACTCCTGCAAAAATCGCTTTTCTTTTTTCAGTTGAACTGCCTGAAACCAGTTCTTTCACTCAGTCTCAGGTTTTTTATGATAACAAATTAATTATTACTGCTTTAAATGATGGTTCAGTTAATATTGACTCAGAAAATGGAAAATTTATATTAAAGGCATTTATTGAAGGCGATACTTCTCCCAGATTATATGTTTCTTATGTTGAAAACTCAGCCGGCACTCACTCAATAATGGCTCATTCATTCAATGGCACTAAAATAGATCAAACAAACGAAAGCTTTGAAGTAACTTCTGAATTTTCTTCCTCTTCTGGAGAAATAGATTCATTAGTTTCACAGGTCAGCAGTTTGGAAACAAGCTTGAGCAGTATGCAGTCAAATATTGAAACTTTAAATTCAGATTTTGGTTCAGTAGAAAGCTCTACACAACAGACAGTCCAGCAAACAACAGAACAGCTTACTTCCAACTTACAAAAAGTTCAAAATAAAATAAAGTTGCTTAAAAACCAGGTTGAAGGAACAAACAAAACAGGAACGATTTCTATAATTCAACAAAATGTTCTGCAAAAAAGACTTGATTCGTTGGAAGAAAAAATAAAAACAACTGGGAAAGAGTTGGATTTGGCAAAAAAAGAGATTGACTTGCAGAAACAAAAAATTATTTCACTAATAAAACCGGAAGAAACAGAAAATTTTTCAACAGGAGTCTTTTCTCTTGCAACAAAAAGTGTTCCTGTATTGGTTATTATGACTATTGCACTTTTTACAGCATTGTTTTTGTTTGCTAAAAAGTTTAAGAGAAAAAAGTTAGGGGAAATATAAGTGAAACTGAATTTTCAACCTGCTTGTTTTCAGCAGGGTAAAGAAACTTGCAGACAACTGCTAATTTTTTTTAGAGTATTCTTTGATTCAATTTTAATTACAATTTTTGCAATTAACCTGTTTGTTTTGGCAGGGGGGATAATATGAAAAAAAAGTTATTATTGTTATTTGTTTTGCTTATTTGTTCAAATGGGTTTGGGATTGAAACATATAACACTGCTTTTAAGCTTCCTTCAAGCATTGCATACACTACCCATAACGAAACTGTTCTTGGAAACTGGGGGTTTTTAGGAAACACTTCTTTCAGTTCTGATGCAAACTTTTCAAATAGTGTTCAAGCTAACAATTTTTATGGGGGAAACTTTTATGGAAATGGTTCTAACCTAACTGGAATCACAACAGGAATCACCTGGGCAGACCTGCTTGGAATAATGCCACTAGCAGACACTAACGTAGCCGACAACACCACACTAACCAACATCACACAAATCACAACAAGAAACTACTCAGACCTACAAAACAAACCATATATCCCAACAGAATCTGACATTGACGCAAACGCACTTGCACTTGACTTGCCAGACACAACACTCGACACAAACACAGACGCACAAGCCTGGTTCTACGCACA
>JAFCCW010000009.1 GCA_017609985.1 Candidatus Iainarchaeum sp. | reverse complement strand
GAAACAGTGGGTTTCCTGTGAAGTTTGGGTGATTTGACTAGAAATTAAGAATTAATCCCAACAACTCCAATTTGCATTATTTAATTTCACCTCAAACTCATTTTATTGGTTTTGGTTCAATTTCTTTCTATGCAATCAAGCCTCTGGACTGACAAGTTTTTTCCTTCTTCCTTTGAGGAATTCATCGGCAACACCGAGATAGTTGATTTTGTTAAAAAATGGTCTTCTGCCTGGAATTCTGGAGAAAAACAAAAACCTCTTCTCTTCCATGGCCACTCTGGAGCTGGCAAGACTTGCCTTGCAATTCTTACAGCTCAACTCAATGGCTGGGATTTGTTTGAATTGAATGCTTCTGACTTTCGTACAAAAGACATCATTGAAAAAGTTGCTGGTTCTGCTTCACAGTTTTCTTCTTTTTCTGGCAAGCGAAGACTGGTCTTGATTGACGAAGTTGATGGAATACAAGGAAGGTCTGATTCAGGAGGGGGGGCAGCTCTTGTAAAGATTATGAAAGAAGCTCGACAGCCAATAATCTTAACTGCGAATGATTTGTATCCGCAGGGTTCTCTTAGAAACACGTTTGCTGCTCTTCGCGCTTCTTCGGAAACTTTGCAGTTTAAGAAAATAAATTATCTGAGTATTGCAAAAAGATTAAGGGAACTTCTTGGCACTGGGCAAATTGTCTATGATGAAGACGCAGTAAAAGAGCTTGCGAAGGATTCAGGCGGTGACTTTAGAGCAGCATTGCTTGACACACAGTCACTTGCAGTAAGCAAAAGCATCTCGATTGATTCTGTTGCTTCTCTTGGTTTTCGTGAACGAGAAGAAGATATTTTCAAAACAATGGGGAAAATTTTTAGGGCAAAAACTTTCAAAGAAGCTCGTGAAGCAAGATTCAAATCAGACCTTGATGCAGGAATGCTTTCAAAATGGTTTGAGGAAAACATTCCAATAGAGTTCTCTGAACAGGAAGACATTGCAAGAGCTTTTGATATGCTCAGCAGGGCCGACAGATTTGAGGGGAGAATTTTTAGAAAACAATATTATGGATTGCGTCGTTACAGTTCTGAATTATCCACTACTGGTGTTTCACTTTCTCGTTCTCGCGAGTACGCTGGTTGGTCTAGATACCAGTTTCCGGGCATTCTAAGAAAACTTTCTTCAAACATGTCTAAGAGACACTTCAAGCAGGCGATTGCAAAAAAAATCGGAAAAAAAACTCATTCTAGTTCGCGTACAGTTATTTCTGAAGACCTTGTTTTTTTCAAAATGCTTTTCAAAGACAAAGAAAAAGCTGTTCAGCTTGCAGCAGCATTCTCTCTTGATGAAAAAGAAGTTGCTTTTTTAATGGGCAGTAAGCCTGAAACCAAAAAGGTTCAAAAGACAGTGGAGCAAGCTCGGCAATTAATTGCTGACCAGATTGCTGCAAAGAGAAAGCCTTTGGCTGCAGTTGAAGAATCCTCTTTGACTGATTTTGAAAAGCAGTCTATTGAAATCGTTAAAGAAGACGCTGAATCAAAGAATGGTGAAAAGGATGAAAACATAGGTTCTGAAGAACAAAAAAATCAGACAACTCTTTTTTAATCAGAGTTCTATCTCTACCGCTGCAACAGGCATTTCAATTCCGAAGTTGCTGAGAACTTTTTTGTTTATTTCTCCAACTATTCCTTTTCTCTTGCCGATGCTTATTTCTGCGCATCTTCCTTTTTCGAATCGCGGATCATCTTTTTCAGTCAGGGAAAATTTCCATTTTCTTGCATTGCAGACTGCTTGCAAAGCGCTTTTTGCGTGTGTGAAGTTTGCTTCTCTTGAAGCAAGCACTAAGCACAGCTTGTTTTTTTCTGTAACTCCTGTGTCTGATTTTTTGTTGAAATGCACGGTTTTTCCGATTTCAAAAATTCTTTGAGGATAAACTGCGTGTTTGTTCATCCCCAGGAATTCCAAAAGCTCTGGAAGAATTGATTTTCTGTAAACACTCCAGTTTTCTGAAACAGGGTTTTCTATTTCAACAAAATTTTGTTCTTCCGTGCACATTTTTCTTTCCTGTTTTTCTCTGGAAGTAAGTGTAAAAGTAAGAACTTCTTGTAACCCGATTCCAATACAACAGTCTCTTAAAACATCATTGTCTTTTACTTCACATAATTCATTTCCAATTGTTGAGACGCTGACTGTAGCTGGTTCAATTGAATTAAATCCCTCTGAAATAATTATGTCTTCTATGACATCAACTTCGTGCAGAATGTCTTGTCTGTACGAAGGATATTCTATCTCAAAATTTACTCCATTGTTTTTCACATTGTATCTGGCTTGTTTTAACAAAGTCTCAAACTGTTTGTCTGTCTTGTCAAGTCCGCTTAATTCCCCGGCATATTCTTTTCTTATCTTAAATTTTTTATTCTTGAAATTCGGAGTAACAAGTTTTTTCCCGTTTGGATACTGTAGTTCAACGCTTTCAATTTTTGCTCCTCTGTCTGCAAGAGCACAGCACACAATTCTCAAGGCCACGTTTATTTTTTCTTGATCAAAGCCGGTTATGTCAATAAACAAATTTCTTGTTTTTTCAGTTATTTTTCCGCTTTCCTCTGAATTGATGATTGGAGGCATACTAAGAACACCTTCTTCTTCATCTACAAGCAGAGGATATTTCTTGAACTTTTTGAGCAGTTTTCCATACTCTATTCCTTTAGGATGCTCTTCGAGAATCTCTGCTAGGTTCATTTTAACTCTGTATCCAAGAGGAACAAATTCAAATTCAGGGTCTGCCGCATAGTATCGCACATTTCCCTTTATCTTGTCAAAATCAAATATTCCTATTGCCACCTGCTCTCTTTTTCCGCCAAAGCTCTGGCAGATTTTTTCCTGTAATTGAACCATCTGTCTTATCAGTTCATCCGTAACCATGATATTTTTTGCTACTGCGTAAGCTGCTTTCGGCCTTATATTTTCCAGTCCTTTCTCAATTTTTGCCTTTACTTTGCTTTTTCCCACTTTGTAAACAGGAATTCCTTTTTCTTTTCCAATTCTTCCTTTTATTTCTCTCGCTATTCCTTCGATGCTCCATAAGTCTGGCCGGTTTGTGTCTTTGACGTCAATCTTTAGTTCATCTCCTTCCAGCCCGTCAAGCTCTGCCTTTGCATACATTAAAGCTTCTTCAAGTTCTGCTCTTGACTTGAATTTCTTTCCTATAAGCGTTTCCAGGTCTTTTTTGTTTGCTTCAAGCGTTGGCATTTTAATCACTCCATGTTCACCAATGGTTCTTCTCTCAACCAGTTTAGAGAGGAACTAAACAAGTGCCTTATGTCTTTTATTCCGAGCTTGAACATTGCCAGTCTGTCAATCCCAAGGCCCCATGCGAGGCATTTTCCTTCAATTCCAAGTTGCTCTGTCATTTCTGGTCTGAAGATTCCTGCGCCTCCGAATTCTATCCACCCAAGTTGAGGATGCTTTGCGCTTAGCTGAACGCTTGGCTCTGTAAACGGATAATAGTCTGGATAAAACTTGACGTCTTCTGCTCCGGCAATCTCTACTGCAAACTGTTTCAGCATTCCAAGCAAGTGTCTGAAGTTGAATGATTTGTCTACAATAAATCCTTCCATCTGGTTGAATTCGCTTAAGTGTGTTGCATCAATAACATCTGGTCTGTAACATCTTGCAACTGCAAAATATTTTCCTGGAACTTCAACTCCCTTAACCAGCTGTCTAGCGCTTGCTGCTGTTCCGTGTGCTGCTGGCATCAATCTTGAAGCAATTCCTGCGCTCCAATCATAGCCCCAGCCTTTGCTTCCGGTCTTGCCTCCAAATTCATGAGCCTCCTTTATTAGCTTTACAATTTTCTTGTCAGGCAGATTCCCTTTTTTCAAGCCCTTTAATTGATAAGTGTCTGTCCAGCTTCTTGCAGGATGGTTCTGGGGTTGGAACAATACATCAAAATTATAGAATTCTAATTCAATTAAATTGGTTTCCATTTCCTTAAATCCGAGTTCGGTTAGCTTTCTTCTTATTTGTTGGAGAAACTGAATATAGGGTTGTTTTTTTCCAATGAAAATTGTTGGTGCTGGGTCGTGAATATTGTATGCTCTTTTCCCGCCTGATTTTTCAAGCAGAGAAACTGCTTTTTTTCCGTCTTCTTTTATTCTTGCCAGTCTTTCAGTGCTTTCTTTTTTTTCCGCAAGTCCCCGTTCAATTAATTCAGTGATTATTTCTGTTTCTTTTTCTTCAGCAGTCTCTGTTGAGACCTGTTTGTTTTCAATTGAGTCAAGCACGATTTTTTCTTCAGGTGTTTTTTCTAGAAATTCCAATCCGACTTCGGTTAGTTCAATCATTGGTTCTTTTTCTTTAATTATGAAGACAAAAGCTTTTCTCTTGTTTTTTCCAAGTGCTGCATTAAATTCTGTTTTTTCCAAACATGCTTCTTTCATCACTTTTCCAAAACCTGCTTTGCTTCCAAGTTTGTGAAGTGCTTTCATCATTCTTTGTTCTGGAAGTCCTTTTTCAAAAGCTTCTTTCCCTTTGGGGGATAGAACAAGATTTTCTGCTTTGTTTTCTTTCAACTCGATTAGTTTTTTTTCTGCGAGCCAGCCAACTGCTCTTCTCACAGAGTCTTTGTCGAGCTCACTTTCTTTTGAAATATCCAAAATTCCTTTTTCTTTTTCATCAGCTAAAACTTCCAATGTTTTTCTTTCAATTTCGCTGAGTGCTTTTGCTGTTCTTTCAAAATTCATAGTAATCCCTTTTTTTCATTAACACAATTCCCTTATAAAAGAGTTTTCTTCAGAAAGTAGTTAAATGCTTTACGTTCTTGATGCTTCCGCAATATTGAATGATTTTTCTTTTTCTTTCATTCTTGGCAATCAATATGTTGTTACTTCAGCTGTTTTTGCAGAACTAAAAGACATGCGTTCCCGCAATCTTGCAGACAATGCTTTGCAAAGGGAAACCCTGAAAATAATTGAACCAGAAAAGCAGTTTTCTGAAAAAGCAGAGCAGATGGTTGAAAAACATGGCTTTGAAATAAGCAAGGCAGATATCTCAATTCTTGCTCTTGCAATGGAGTTAAGGGAAAAGCACAAGAAATTTGAAGTAGTAACAGATGACTATTCTTTGCAAAATTTTCTCAAACTGCTTAAAATCCAGTTTTCTGGCGTAATTCACGGTAGAATATGTAAAGCACGTTCTCTTAAGAAGAAACAAAAACAATGTTAATTAACGTAGTTTAGTTAAAGAATGATATGTTTTTATACTCTGAATCCGCTTATATGTATGAACTGCTATGTTTCTTGATTTTCTAGTGTTAGTCTTGTCTCTGGACCTGGGCAAACTTGTAGGCTGGCTTCTGTTTAACCTTCACTGGTTTTTCATGTTTTATGCTCTGATGCACTTTTTTCAGGATGGTCAAAAGGTTATCAAGGGATTTCTTTTGTTTATTCTTCTGATTTTTGTTTTCGTTGACTTTGAAATACTCACTGGTTTGACTGTGTTTTCTGCAGGATTTTTGTTCCTTCATTACACTACTAAGCTGATGGTCATCCTTATTGGTGAAAATACTCCGTCTCTTCAGAACAAGCTTATTTTGCTTAGTTCAATTCAGGGTTATCTACTCATTGCAGTTTACAATTTGGTTCTGGTGTAAACATGATTTCTTTTTCAGAAAAACTGAATTTGATTCTTCTCATCTTTTTCCTAATGGCTACTGCGTTCTATCTTTCAGTTGCTCTTGGCATTGATTTTGTTGCAGAATTAATTCTTTCTCCAATCGGTCTTTGCATTTTGTTTCTAATGGTTGCATGTGAAGTTACTTTCACTACGATGGGTGTTTAGGATTCTTAGTCATGCTGAAGAAAAACAGTTACTCGTTATCTTCTCTTGTTTTTTCCATATCTGAATGGTCTATTATGTAGTTTTCAAGTCTTGATCCGATTTCCTTTTTTTTCCAGTAAACTGCGAGTGCGAGAAGAATCAGCAATCCAAGTATCGGGGGCAGTCCCTCGCTTGTCATAAGAGAATAAAAAAGCATTGAAATTTCAAGTGATGGGGCAATCTGTTTCCAGTAAGCATATTCTAAGATAAACGCGTTTGCACTTTTGTAACCTGTCCAGTTCACGACTTTTTTTCCGTCTTCTCTTATCCAAGTTGTTGCTTCTGGTTGGGGAACTTTTCTTATCTCTGTTGACTGTGGCAGTACAAAACTTATTGTTGTTCCTTTTGGTATTACAACAAGGTTTCCTGAGAAAAATTCACTTATTGCTCTTTCTTCAAGCACGTAAGTTATCATTCTGCTTGTTTCATCTGTTTTGTGCATTATTGGAGAGCTAAGATCGTATGTTAGTTCAAAATAGTAGAATGCGCCATCTCGCTCCAGAGTAGGGTTAACTATTCCACTTGTTATTTCTGAAGCTGTTCCAATATGTGGATAAAAACTGCTGTCAAAATTTCTCCAAGCGTCAAGGGAAGAACCCAGTTCCTTACTTTCTTCTCGAAATTTTTCAACCTGGTAAGTATTTGGAAAAGTAAGATAAAATTTTTCCTGAATGCTTGCTTCTCCGTTCTTGTTTACTTCCACTATAATTTTTTGTGATGAAATTTCATAGATTTGTGAAAATCCAGTTCCGATTAAAAGCAGAATTATTGTGCAAAGAATAATTTTTTCTTTCATTTTAATCAGATATTCTATGAACTTTCTTCAATAAATAGTTTTTGATTGCTTTCTTTTTTTGAGGATTGTCTTTTTTGTTTGTTGGCTCTCTTTCCTTTTTGTTTGTCAGTTCTTTTTCTTTTTGTTTCATGGTTTTTCTTCTCTGTTTTTTGATTTTCCTTCTTTGTTTGCTAATTTTCTTTCTTTTTTGTCAATTTTTTGCTCAATCCATTGCTCGCGACCAAATTAATTCATTAATCCTATTTTGTGATAAGTAGGTTTAAATTCAGAAGAAACTTATCTCTAATGTAATGGTAAAATTGAGCTATTTCGGCCACTCTTTCTTTAAGCTCGCATTTCCCAAGAGCAATGTAATTATCGATCCGTTCATGGACTATTCTTCTGTTCCAGACAATCTCAAACCTGTCCTGCCCTGCAAAGTTAAGGACAAGGACTTGACGGACATTGCCTTAATTTTAATTTCTCATGATCATTTTGATCATTTTGATAAAAAAGCTATTCAGGACATTGCTTTGAAAAATAATTCTCTTGTTGTTGCACATCCAAGCATTCTGGATGATGTTTCTCTTCCAAACAATATGAAGCGTGCTCTTGAGGTTGGCAAAACTGCCAAGCTTCGTAATTTGACTATTTCTGCGGTTCCAGCCCAACATCGCCAGTCCTTTTGCCCGGTTGGTTTTTTAGTTGGGGACGACAACACAGTAGCTTATCATGCTGGGGACACAGACTTGCTTAACAGATTTAAGGAAATCAATGCAGACATTGCTCTTCTTCCAATTGGCGGAAACATGACAATGGATGTTGTTGATGCTGTGCGTGCAACAAAAATAATCAAACCCTCTCTTGCAATCCCAATGCATTACAATACTTTTCCTGTTATCAAGCAGGACCCGCACGAGTTCAGAAAACGCATTGAAAAAAGCGTGCTCAAAACAAAAGTTGAAGTCATGAAACCCGGCCAGACAATTGAGTTCAATAAATAGTTTAATTCAAAAAAATACTTATTTTTTCAAATCTTCTAGTGACCCAATATCTTTCACTGTTTCTGTTGCTTTCACAAAACAAGCTTTTCCTTGCCTTGCGAGCAAATTAATAGCATTAGTTATTTCAAGCTCTCCTCTCTCGCTCTCTTTTGTTTTTTCAATTGATTCAAAAATTTCTTTCGAAAACTTGTATGCTCCTGCATTCACTAGCTTGCCTGGCGCTTCTCCTTTTTCAGGTTTTTCAACAATTTCCACAAGCTTGTTTTCTTCAATCTTCAGGCATCCGTATCTCCATGGCTCTTTTGATTCTCTGCCAAGAACTATTGCTTCACAATCTCTCATTTCTTTTGCTAGCAAACCCAAGTCTTTTTTTCCAACAATAACATCTGTGCTTCCACAGACAAATTCTGTTTCTCTAACCCATTCTCTTGCACTCTGCACTGCGTCGCCCGTGCCCTTCTGTTCTTTCTGCTTCAGATACTCTAGTTTCATTCCTTTAAACTCACTACCAAGCTTTTCCATTATCTGCTCTCCGAAATAGCCCACGACAATTCCTGCTTTTTTGAAACCAGCTCCTGCAAACTCTTCAAGCACGTGCTCTATCAGTGCTTTGCCTTGATATTCAATTAGTGCTTTCGGAGCGTGCTCAGTTAGTGGCAGCATTCTTGTTCCTTTTCCTGCTGCAAGAATAACGCACTTCATGCTTTCACCTTTTTATTTTTATTTCAAGCAGGTCCTGTCCCACGACAAGGTTTCCGAATTCCTGCCTTGCTTCATTTTCAATCAAGTCATTGTTTTTGTATCTTGGAGAAATATGTGTCAATACCAATTTTTTCACTCTTGCTTTTTCAGCAAGCCTTGCTGCTTCTTTGGCTGTCGAATGCTTTGTTTCTCTTGCTCTAGTAATATGCTTTTCAATAAATGATGATTCATGCACTAGCACATCGCTTTTCTCTATCTCGTCCAGATAGCTTTCACTTGGAAGCGTGTCCATTACTACACTAATCTTTCTTCCCTTTCTTGCCTTTGAATAATCCATAACTTGCTCTGGCTTAATTGTCTTGCCTTTCCATTTGATGGTTTTGCCTGCGACAAGATTTTTGTAAAGCGGACCGGGGGGAATTCCTATTTCCTTTTCTGCTTTCTCGCGCATGAACTCTCCTTCTTTGTCTTTTTCCTTGAATACATATCCATAGCATGGAACATCATGCTTTAGCGGAAAAGCTCTCACTTCAAATCCTTCTTCTTTCACGATTGTTCCTGTTTTAACCTCTTTTGCTCTGACTTCAAAGCTTGGTTTAACCATTCCTGTTCTAAGCAATCCATCTACAATTTTTTCCACTCCTCTTGGCCCATAAATTGTCAGCGGGGTGTCTCTGTCGTGAATGCTCATTGTTGCAATCAATCCGGGAATTCCAAGAATATGGTCTGCGTGAAAATGGCTTAAGAAAACATACTTGATTTTCATGTAAGAAACATCTGTGGAAAGAATCTGTCTCTGCGTACCCTCTGGACAGTCAAACAACAGCCAGATTCCCGAATATTTTAGAGCAGTAGAGCTCAGGTTTCTTTCCTTTGTTGGATTGGAACAGCTTGTTCCTAACAGCACGAGTTTCATTTTGATTACCTTTTACAGATTTGCCCTAGCAACACTTTTAAACTCTTTTTATATATAAATCAAATCGTTTTCCATGCCTATTTCAAAAAAGCAAAAACCAAAAAAGCAGTTTAAGCCATCTGTCTTTAAGGATACTTCTGAAATTCCTGTTTCTGACCGAGTCATTGATCAGGTTATTGGACAGGAGGATTCTTGTGAAATAATCAAGAAGGCTGCTGCTCAAAAGCGAAATGTTCTTCTTGTTGGCTTGCCTGGCACTGGAAAAAGCATGCTTGCCCTTGCCATGGCAGAAATCCTGCCTGTTCAAAAGCTCAAAGATGTTTTGATTTATCCAAACGATGCTGATTCCAATAACCCAAAAGTAAAGCTTGTTTCAGCAGGGCAGGGAAAAAAAATTCTTGATGAGCAGAGGATTGAGTCAGAGAAGGAACAGGCTAATTCTCGAATGGTTGTGATGCTTCTTCCGCTCGCATGGTTTATTATTACTTATATTGTCTGGTCTCTTGGCTGGATGCCTGATGTTGTTTTTGCAGCAATGCTTATCCTTGGCGGATTCTTTGTTGTTGCCTTTGCTCTTGGTTCTCAGATGAAGGCAAAGGATACTAATCGCACTCCGAAGCTTTTGATTGATAATGCAAAAAAGAAGATTGCCCCTTTCATTGAAGCAACTGGTGCTAGAGCCGGAGCCTTGCTTGGGGATGTTCGTCATGATCCTCTTCAGTCTGGTGGTCTTGGAACACCTCCGCACCTGCGTGTAGAGCCTGGAATGATTCATCGTTCCTCTGGCGGTGTCCTGTTCATTGACGAGATTGCAACTCTTTCTCCCAAAGCACAGCAGGAGCTTCTTACTGCAATGCAGGAAAAAAAATATTCTATAACTGGTCAGAGCGAAATGTCTTCTGGCGCAATGACTAGAACTGACCCTGTTCCCTGCAACTTTGTTCTTGTAGCAGCAGGAAATTACCAGGATCTTGAAAAAGTTCATCCTGCTCTTCGCTCCAGAATCAGAGGCTATGGTTATGAAATTTACATGAATATTGACATGCCTGATACTCCTGAGAATAGGAAAAAAATTGTCAGGTTTATTGCTCAGGAAGTCAAGAAGGATGAAAAAATTCCTCACTTTTCTCCTGGCGCTGTTGAATCAATTATTTTTGAAGCAAGAAAGCGCGCTGACAAAAAGCACAGGTTAACTCTCAAGCTAAGGGAACTTGGTGGCTTAATCAGAGCTGCTGGGGATATTGCAAAGGAAAAAGGCAACAAGATGGTTATGCCAGAGGATGTTTATCAGGCAAAGATTTCTTCTCGAACTCTTGAACAGCAGATGGTTGATAAAAGCATTGAAAACAAGAAAGAGTACGAGGTTTATGTAAGCAAGGGCAGTGCAATTGGAAGAGTCAATGGCTTGGCTGTTTCCGGAGATGGTTCTGCTGGCATGATTTTGCCTATTGAAGCAGAGGTTGCTCCTGCTGCAAGCAGAGCAGAAGGCAAGCTTATTGCGACAGGAAAGCTTGGAAAAATTGCAAAGGAAGCTGTTCAGAATGTTTCTGCAATCATCAAGAATATTTCTGGAAAAGATATTTACAAGCATGACCTTCACATTCAGTTTCTTCAAACCTATGAGGGAGTTGAAGGTGACTCTGCTTCAGTAAGTGTTGCGACAGCAGTAATATCTGCGATTGAAAAGATTCCTGTAAGGCAGGATGTTGCAATGACTGGTTCGCTTTCAGTCAGGGGCGAAGTGCTTCCAGTCGGGGGAGTAACTTCCAAGGTTCAGGCTGCAATAACTGCCGGCTTCAAAGAGGTTATTGTTCCAAGAGCAAACAGGGAAGACATTGTTTTGCCAAAACAGGAGCTTAAAAAAATCAAGATTATTCCTGCTTCTTCTCTTTCAGATGTTTTAGAGTCTGCTTTTAACAAGTCTCCAAAGAGAAAAAAACTTCTTTCTGGTCTTTCAAAGCTTCTCAGAGCTCTTCCAAAACACTCTGTTTCAAAAACAGTTTCTTAATTAGTTTCTTTAATTTAAATTTTCTGGGCTTGGATTTCTTCAATTAATTAGTTTTCTCAAAATAACTAGTTTTCTTAAGCACTTGAGGCAACTATTCTTCCTTCTTTCAATACGAAGTTTCTTTTTCTGACAATCTTGTTTTCTTCTTTTTTGTCTTTGTAAGTTATCAAGTCTCTTCTTTTGTCAATTGTTTCAACCTTTCCCATATAATTTCCTTCTTTGTCGTATATTGGAAGCCCTACAAGAAGTTTTGTAATCTTTTTTCTTATGTCAATTGACTCTGAAATTCTAAATGCTACCAGCATTACAATGAATGAAACCAGAATGCTCATGATGAACAGGTTTAAGTCTGCCAGTCTGAGAATAACTGCTGTTCCACTGTCAAGAATAAACCAAGAGAGCAGCACTCCAACCCCCATTATGAACTGCTTGTTCAGCATATATGCTTTTTTGAAGTGCACTAAATCCAGACTTTTTCCCATTATTACCAGAAGCGCGGAAATCACTACAAAAAGATATGCTGTTTGTGCTGAACCAACTGTTTTTAGCACTAGGTCAATAAGACTGCTTTTGATAAAACTGTCATATGCAGTGTATCCTCCGAATGCGAGCACAAAAACTGCTCCAATATAGAACGGAAAAGAAGTTCTCTGGAATGATATGCTTTTTGCAAGGCTTCTTCCTGTTTTGAGAAGCCAGTCTTCTATTCCAAATCCTTTCATTATGAGGTATGCGCCCAGCAGAAAAGCAATTATTTGAAAAGAGAGTGTTCCAACTGCAAAGTATAACAGCAAAATTATTCCGGGAATTCCAAAAAATATTCTTGAAAGAAAAGGGTCTTTGAGTGCTTCCTTTATTGTGTAATAAGTTGATTCAACTGCCTGTGCCTGCTTTATTATCAGGGTTTCTTTTGACATTATTCTGCCTCTTGACTGAAGAATTGGAATAACTTGGTCGTCTTCTGCCCCGTCTGTCACAAGCACAAAGTCTTCGCTTGGAAATTTTTTAAGAACTTTGTCAATCTGTTCATTAATTATCTTGTCTGCTTTAAATCCTGCTTTTCCTTGACCAGTTATTCCAACTACTTCAAGGTTTTTGTAGCTTTTTTTTAGTTCATCATATTTTTTGACTGCTGCAAAAAAACAGTTTGCATCGCTTTCCCCTGGATCTTTTATTGCTAGAGCAGTGGCTGCTTTTACAAGCTCGTCTCTTCCGATTACGGGCCCTTTGATTCCGGTTTTTCTTCCCAAATCATCGTCTCTGTCAACGCACAATATCATCAGTCTTTTTTCTTCAGCCATGTTCTCGCTTCTCTTCTTTTTTCTTTTGCTTCTTTGATTGTGTGTGGGTCTTTTCCCACTTCTTTAATAGTTAAAGTTATATATTAATGATTACACTTTATTAATAAATATTAACAGCAGCGGGTTTTTCTATGGCAAGCGAGTCCTTCAAATATGTTGTCTTCATTGCACTTGTTCTTGTGATTTTAAGCTCTTTGATTGCTTTTGCTGCAAACATTAATTTTTTTCTCAAATATCTTCCTTTTCTCATTCTTCTTGCTGCTTTTCTTTACTGGACCTGGCGCTGGGATGTTGTCATTACACTGAAAGAGTTTGAGCGCGCTGTAATTTACAGATTTGGAAAAATTAATAGAGTGGGGGGTCCTGGCTGGGCGTTTATCCTGCCTCCGATTGAAACATTTGACTTAGTGGACTTGCGTGTTCAAACAATTGACATTCCAAAACAGGATGTTATTACAAAGGATTCAATCGAGCTCAAGGTTGATGCCGTGATTTATCTTCGCGTTAAAAAGGATACAAAGTCTGTGACAAGCGTTGTTGTGGAGGTTGAAGACTACAAGCATGCTGTCAAGAACTATGTGATTTCTTCCCTGCGTGATGTCATCGGCACAATGAATCTTGCTTCTGTTATTGCAAACATTGACGAAATTAACAACGAGCTTACACGTCTTCTTGAAAAAATTTCAGAGGGCTGGGGAATCAGCGTGGACGGAGTTCAGTTAAAGGATGTTGACATTCCCAGAATTGTTATTGATGCAATGCATGCTGAGAAAGCAGCTGTTCAGGAAAAGCTTGCGAGAATTGAAAAAGCATATGCTCACAAGGCAGAGATTGATGCAGTTAAGGAAGCTTCAGAGGGTCTTACTGATAGGGCTCTCTCTTATTATTACATGAAGGCTCTTGAAGAGCTTTCAAGGGGAAAGAGCACTAAATTTATTTTTCCAATGGAGTTTTCACGTCTTGCAGAGTCTGTTTCAGGCAAGCTTTCACAGTCTTCAATTTCAGAGGGTTCTATTTCGGGCAAGTACGAGGAAATTCTGAAGGCTTACATCAACAATGCTGTTAGCGAAGCAAAAAAGAAAGAGGGAAAAAACAAAATTAAACTAGATGACTAGAATTGAACTGGTTGGCTAGTTGTCTGTTTCAAAAACTAGTATCTGATTCTTCTTCTTGCACTCACTATTAACAAGGTAAACAGGAAGATGTAGAGTATTGAGAGTGCCAGTGCAGAGCCCTGGTCTCCCAGTATTAATGCTGTTTCAATCAAGGCTCCTATTGAAATTGAGATAACTGAAACTATCACAAGCGCTAGAAAGTCTTTTGCAATAATATTGGTGTGGTGATGTTCTTGTCCATGGGTTTTTTTAGAAATTGCTACTGAGAGAATTGCTCCGCCAATTGCTCCAAAAAAGTAACCCATTGCTTCTGGTATGCCGTGGGGAAGAAATCCAAGCGGTTTAATTAATGCTGCTAATAGCTTGTCTCCGAAATCAAGACTGCCTGAAAGAAATGCCTGTTTTGCAATGATTAACTCTTTTCCAATTACTACTCCCAGCACGGATGCATTCCAAGAAATAAGAAATATTGCTCCCGCTCCATAGAGGAATGAGAAAATCCATGCCCAAGTCATAACTCCTAGGTTGTTTGCGAGAATAAAATTGAAAACACACCCAAAGTCTGTTGCTTTGCAGGTTATTCCTCCTGATACTTTTCCGGTTATTGTGTTTCGCATGTTTTCTATTGCTTTTACTGTATTGTCTTGTTTTTCAAAAACTGATGAGGACATGTCTGCAGGAAGGATTGCGTAGAGAATTGCATAGCTTGCAATCAGTCCGATGAAAAGAAAAGCGTAAATCATTATGACATTAAAGTGTCTTCCGAAAAATCCTGTTGGTGAGCCCCTGCATTCTTCTTCACTTTTTGCTGTTTTTACAAACATTGAGTGAAACATAGGGGCTAGGGCAACCGCTATTAGCAGGGATGTGACCATTGGTTCACTTGGGAAAGCAGAGTGGCCTATGAAGACAGATGCTGTTGTTACAACAAAGGTTATTATCAGCATCAGCACTGGTTTTCTTATCAGAGTGTTAATGCTTACGAGTGATTCCAAAACCATCCAAACACCTTTATTTAAATATCTTTTCATGGCTTTTATTTACTGTGAATGTATAGAGTATGCTTTCTCTCTTTTTAATATTTGTTTTAAAAGCAGTTTTTAGGAAAATTTAAAGAAAATATTGGGGAAATTGGTGGTTTAATGGAAAAAGTTGTTTTGCCAGGGGAATTCCTGAGCACGGAAGAAGAATATGCTGAAGGAAAGAAGTCTTATTCTGCTGATGGCGGGGTATATGCTTCTGTTCTTGGAACTTCAGAGTATAGCAAAGAAAATAGAGATGTTTCAGTCAATGGCTTTAAGAATGTAAGAAGGCTCAAACGCGGAGACATTGTTTATGGCAGAGTATCAATTGTCAAAGACAACATGGTTGGAATTGACTTACTTCGTGCTGAACCAAAGAAGGGCGAGCGAGTTGCAATGACAAGTTCTTATGCTGCAATTCTTGTGAGAAACGTTAGCAGAGAATATGTCAAGAATTTAAGAGAATTTTTCAGAATAGGTGATGTTGTCAGAGCAAAAGTTGACGGTGTCAAGCCATACGGGATTGATTTAAGAACTGACGAGCAGGATCTTGGAGTAGTTGAAGGTTATTGTTCTAACTGCAGGTCAAAGCTTGTGAAAGCAGGTTCTGAATTTAAGTGTCTTGCTTGCGGTTCTAATGAAAAAAGAAAAATTGCAGAACAGGTTAGAGGGTGATTTTTTGGAGATAGAGATTTTAGAGTCAGAAAAAAATAGCGCAGAGTTTGTGATTAAAGGTGAAAGGCATTCTTTTCCAAGTCTTTTGAAGGATGTTCTTTCAAGAGATTCCAGTGTAGAGTTTGTTTCCTATACACTTGAGCACCCTCTTGATGCTGACTCAAAGTTTTTCCTAAAAACAAAGGGCAAGACTGCAAAAAAAGCTTTGGAAGATGCTTTGTCTCAGCTAGAGAAAGATTTCAAGGAATTTAAGTCTGCTTTTTCTTCAGCAGGCAAATAATTTTCAGAGAATAAATTTTAGGAAATAATTAATCGTGCAGTTATTGTCTTATTTAATCAGGAAATTTCTTCACAACAGGTGTTTTCGGTTGTTTGAAAAAATTCAAAATGCAATGCACAGTTTTAGAGAGAAACTCAAATGGATTGATCCGTTTCACTATGTTGATCTTTTTTTAATGCCAAAGATTAATCCTAGAAACAATGAGTTGCTTGGAACAACAATTTATTTTGTGAGTGCTTTTGTTTTTGCCTGGCTTTTTTTGTTTATTCTTTCCTTGCTGCTTGGAACTCAATCCCCCCTGGTTATTGTAATGAGCGGTTCTATGGACCCAGTTCTTCATAGGGGAGACATTGTGGTAATGCAGGCTTTTTCTCCTGAACAAGAGAATTTGCCTGAAATTGATTTTTCTTCTCAATCTCTTGAATCAACTCCGCTTTATTTTCTTGCAAAAGAGTTTAATTTTTCAAGTGAAGCTATTCCTCAACTTAAGTCAATAGTGTTCTCAAACAATGAGTCTCTTTTAATTGAAAAACAGGGCCCTATAGTTATTTATTATTCTGAATGGCAGCGCAAGCCAATAATTCACAGAGCAATTGCAAAGTTGAAGGGGGCAGATGGTCTTTTCTATCTTACAAAGGGAGATTCTCTTTTCAACAACACTGTGGACCAGCACTGTGGCCGGATTGTCGCGGGTTTTCCTGAAAAAAACTGCATAAATTTTTATCCCGTAAACCATGCTGAAACAGAGGGGCGGGTTATTGCGAGTATTCCCTTGCTTGGCTGTGCAAAGATTTGGATTGTTGACAATCTTGCAAGTCTTGTTTTTACAGGCAGACTACCAGAAGATTTTAAAGGCGTTTGTTGATTAATCTTTCTGGTGTTGGGGCTTGAAAATTGTTTTAGAAAACGCATCTGATTTTAAAAGATGCATTGATGCTGTTTCTGTTCTGATTGATGAGGCAGAGTTTGTCTTGAATGAATCTGGTCTGGCAATTAAGGCAACTGACCCCAGCCAGATTTCAATGGTTGATTTTTCTCTTCCAAAAGCTTCTTTCAAGGAATTTGATGTTTCCTCTGAAACAAAAATTGGTCTTGATCTTTCCTATCTTTCACAGGTTATGTCTCGCGCAAAGGCAAGCGATGCTCTTGAATTGTCTCTTGAAGATGACAAGAGCTCTATCAAGGTTTCTTTTATTGGTTCTTCAAAAAGAAGTTTTTCTTTGCCAGTTATTGATATTTCTTCGTCTGATATTCCAAATCCAAAGATTGAGTTTGATGCCAGCATGGTTTTTCAAGCAGGTCTTCTTCAGGATGCATTGAAGGATTCTGCCTTAATCACAAACCATGTTTCTCTTGAAGCAGACCCTGAGGGCTTTTATGTAAAGGCTAAATCAAGCAAGGGCACAGTAAACAGTGAGACACTTAAATCAGACAAGTCTGTTAAGTCTCTTGAAGTCAAGTCTGAAACCAAGTCAATGTTTCCGCTTGACTATTTGCAGGATATGGTGAAAGCAACTTCTTCTGGAGACGAGGTAAGCCTTGAGATGAAGAGCAATGCTCCAGTAAAACTTTCTTACAAAATCGGTGGGGCAGAAATAACCTATTTCCTTGCTCCGAGAATTGAAAGTGATTAGGTTAGGGAAATTTTTCCATAAACTCTTTTGCCCTTAGAATCTGGATTTCTTTAAATTCTTTTAATTTCAGCAAGTGATTGTCTCCACTAATCAGGCATTCAGCGTTTGCCTCCAAACACACTTCGATGAATTTATTGTCTGATTCGTGCTCAACAACATACACTTTAGTTTTTGGCGCTATTTGTATTGAGTTGTTCAGATAGTGTTTGAATATGAATTGTCTTGCTCTTCTGGTTGTTCTTTTTGTGATTTCCTTTCTTTCAAGAACTTCTTTGAGCTCCTGGATTATTCCATTGCTTGTATAATTTTCAAATTCCCCTAGAATGAGCTGTTCAAAGACTTTTGCCGGAGCTCCTTCTTTAGCAATTAAAGCAGAGATAATAATGTTTGTATCAAGCACGACTCTTGTCCTATCGTGCTTTGTGAACAATTTCATTTGCTTCGCCCTCTGAGACCTTGTTCTTTACTTTTTCTCTGACGGCGCGAAACTCTTTTATGATTTTTTTAGTGTTCAGCTTTTTCAATACAATGGTTTTTCTGTCCACTGCAAACACAGTAAAAATCGTGTCTTCTCTGGATTCAGTAAAATCCCGTGTCTTTTTTGGGATTATTATCTGTCCTTTTGTTGACATTCTTGTAGTTCCAATAACCTGCTCCATAAAAACCATAAGAATATTCACCAAAACAATTTATAAGACTTTCTTACAAGTAAGAACAAACTGTCCCTTGCTCCGAGAATTGAAAGTGATTAAATCGAAAGCGACTGATTCTAAAGTTTGAAGATTCAATAATCTTATTTTTGAAGATTTAATAATTATATTTTTCAATTTTTTCCCTAAGGCGGTAATTTTTAGATTGCATGCGAGCAGGTCTAAGCTGTTTTTCCATTCCGACTACTCTGTTTCTATCGGGTTTAGTGTACATGTGAAATCCCATTTTCTTAAAGAACCTGTAGCTTAGAACATCTACACTTGAGTTAAGCCTTATTCTTGTATATCCTCTTCTTCTTGCTATGCGAAATAATCTCCCCATCATTCTTCGTCCAATTCCTGAGTTCTGTAAGCTCTCTGGAACTGAGATTGATTCTATCCATATTGTTTCAGATACTTCCTTCATATCGTGAAATGGCAGAACGCCGTGTGTACCAACTACTGGCGGGGTGGACATAGTCAGCGCTATTGGTCCAAGACGTCCTTTTGATGCATCTCCTCCGTAGTCTACTTCTCCTTTTCTTTCAATTTCAGGAGTTCTTACTGAGTCAACAACTCTGTTTCCGGTTGGAACTGGATTTCCCGCAATAATAATTTCAAATGGCTCTCTTTTTTGGAATACAATCTTACAGTTGCCTGGTTTGGTTCGCTAACACGCCTTTGGCCTGGGTTTTCAGCACGTCTTTCTCTTGACTGTCTAACAAGCTTTTGCATTCCTCTTCTCGGAAGCCGAGAAGAATGTTCTTTTCTGATTTCTTTTCTTCCTGCTTTGCTCACAATAGTATTCTGGAGTGGAGCAATAAAAGCTTTTCGTGCTATTAGATATGCAATGAAACTCTCTGATTTCAAGGCTTTCAAAAAGCAGGGAAAGAAGATTTCCATGCTCACCTGCTATGATTACAGCTTTGCCATGGCGATGGATGGCAAGGTTGACTGCTTTCTTGTGGGTGATTCTCTTGGAATGGCTGTTCTCGGATACAAGGACACTCGCTCTGTAACCATGGCTGACATGCTTCGTCACACTTCTGCTGTGGCCAGAGGAACCTCAAAATCATTTGTTGTTGCAGACCTGTCCTACAAGTCTTATTCTTCTCCTTCAAAAGCTGTCAAGAATGCAAACTCACTTTTGGGTGCTGGGGCAAAAGCAGTTAAGCCAGAAGGTCCGCTTTCAATCTCCATTAGAGCTCTTCTCAAAAATAAGATTCCTGTGCTTGCTCATCTTGGATTAACTCCCCAGTCTTTCAAAAAGTTTTGTGTAAAGGGCAGAGCAGAGAAAGAGGCAAGAAAGATTGTCTCTTCAGCAATCGAGCTTGAGCAAGCAGGAGCATTTGCTCTTGTTCTTGAATGCATTCCTTCTTCTCTTGCAAAAGAAATAACCTGCTCTCTTTCAATTCCAACAATCGGAATCGGCGCCGGCAATTCTTGCGATGGGCAGGTGCTTGTTTCATATGATTTGCTTGGCCTTTATCCTGATTTCTCTCCGCGTTTTGCAAAAAAATATTCTGATTTTTCAAAGCTTGCTGGAGACTCTGCTTCGAAGTTTGATTCTGATGTAAAAAAAGCCTTGTTTCCAAAAAAGAAAAATTCATTTAGGTGATGTTTATGAAAGTAATCAAGTGTCCCAAAAAAATGCATAAAATTTCCAGCGAACTTTCTTTGTCTGGAAAAAAAATTGGTTTTGTTCCAACAATGGGTGCCTTGCACAAGGGTCATCTTTCTTTGATAAAAAAATCAGTGAGTCTGTGCGATGAAACAATTGTAAGCATTTTTGTTAATCCGACTCAGTTTGCTAAGGGAGAAGACCTTGCTTGCTATCCAAGGAATTTTAAAGAAGACAAAACATTATGTAGACAAGAAGATGTTTCTCTGATTTTTCATCCTTCTTCTTCTGCAATGTATCCAAATGGATTTCAGTCAACTGTTTTTCCGGGAAAACTCGCGACTGTTCTGGAGGGAAAAGCACGTCCTTCTCATTTTGCAGGAGTTGCAACTGTCTGTTGCAAGCTTTTCAATATTGTGAATCCTTCAATTGCTTTCTTTGGACAGAAAGACTATCAACAGTTTCTTATCCTTAAACAAATGGTTTTTGACCTGAACCTGCCTCTTAAACTTTTTATGTGTCCGATTGTTCGCGAAAAAGATGGGTTGGCTTTGAGTTCCAGAAACAAGTATCTTTCCAAATCCGAGCGGGCGGATGCTCTTGCTCTTTTTTCTGCTCTGTCTGCTGGAAAAAAACTAATTTTTTCCGGGGAAAGAAATGTCTCCAAAATAAAAAATTCAATGAATTCTGTTTTCTCAGACTTTCCTTTGGCAAAGCCAGAGTATATTGAAGTAGCAGATTCTGACAATCTGTCTCCTGTTAAGAAATGTTCTGGAAAAACAATTCTTTTAGTTTCTGCGAAACTTGGAAAAACAAGGCTGATTGACAATATGTTGGTGAAAGCATGATTCTTGGAATTGATTTTGGTTCAACCACTACTGACTTTGTTCTTTTTTCAAATGGAAAACTTATGAAAAGTTTTTCTTTTCCAAAAATTTCAAACAAATCTATTGAATCAAAAATTTCCTGCCCTGATTTGAATTTCCCTCTTTCAAAAATAAAAAAGATTGCTGTCACTGGCGGTCATTCTTCAAAAATTTCTTCCTCTCTTTTGGGAATTCCAGTAGCGCATGTTTCCGAAATTGATGCAATCGGATTCGGAGGGGCAGTGCTTTCCAATCTTAAAAAATGTGCAGTGGTTTCTATGGGTACTGGCACTTGCATTGTTTTTCATAATGGAAGAAAAAATTTGCATATTGGGGGTACTGGTATTGGAGGGGGAACTCTAACAGGTCTTTCCAGTCTTCTCATTGAAACACAGGTTCCTGAAAAAATAAATTCTCTTGCTTGCAAGGGCAATCCTGAAAAAATTAATTTATTAGTCAGGGAAGCAATCGGTTCTGGGATTGGCATTGTTCCTGGAAATGCGACTGCGAGTAATTTTGCAAAAATTTCTTCCAGAAAAAAACAGGATCTTGCTGCAGCAACAGCGCGTCTTGTTTCTGAGTCTGTTGCTGTTGCCTCTGTTTTTGCAGCCAGCTCTGTTTCGCAAAAAAGAATTGTTTTCATTGGAAAAACTCCTCTTCTTTCATTTGTCAGAAAAGAGCTGAAGAGAGTAGCTGGCTATTACGGTGTTGAATTATTGTTTCCGAAAAACTTTGGATTCGGCAGTGCTGTGGGCGCTGCTGCATTTGCTTCAAGAAACAGTTAAAATAACTAATGCATCTTATTATTTTGCAATGATTGAATTAAACAATGTTGATGAATGGAGAAGAAGCATTTCTGCTATTTCCTCTTTTATTTCAGAGGGAAACTTTCGTTTTAATGACAAGGGAATTTCTCTTCGGGCAATTGACCCAAGTCAGATTGTTCTTGTTGATTACTTAATGGAAAAGAATAGTTTTGATTCTTTCAAAATCGAGCCAAGTTTTGTTGGCATAGACATTGTGGAGCTTTCAAAGATTGTTGACCGAGCTCTTCCAAAAGACAAGTTATTGCTTGACTTAACTGACTCAGAAATGATTCTTACTTTTAAGGGCGAACTTGAACGAGTTTTTTCCCTGCCTCTTATGGATGTTGCTGACTCTGATGTCTCGCTTCCGGAATCAAGTTTTGATGCAGAAATTGAGATAGGTGGAAGAATCCTTAAAGAGGCTTTAAAGGATGCTTCTTTGTTTGGAAGCAGTGTTGTCTTGCGCGTAAAGGATGGCCAGCTTTCAATTGAGGCGCGTGGTTCACAAGGTGCATTAAATACTGCTGCAAAGCAGACTAAGGTTGTAAAGGTTAAGAGCACTGCAGAGGTTGTTGGCAAGTATTCTCTTAATTTTTTACAGAATATTGCAAAAGAGGTTGATGCAGACCAGAAAGTAAAGCTTGAAATTAAGAGCGATTCTCCAATGAAGGTTTCTTATCCTATTGGTCAGAGTTCTATAACATTTTATCTTGCCCACATGATTTTGTGAGTTTTTTTATGATGGATTCTCAAACTTTGTTGTTTGCGCAACGTTATCCTTTCTCTGAAACTTCAAGAAAGATTGTCAAAGAATTAAATATTTCTCCAGAGAGCATTCCAGATTCGATTGTTCAGCGTGCTCTTTTTATGATTTCCAAGGCTGCTGCTTCTGAACAGTATCTTCTTCAGGGAACAAGTCATTCAGAGGTTTTGGAAGAAGAGGTTCTCGCATTTCCTGTTGCGAAAATTCTTGTTTCTGCTACTGGTCACGAGCGCCTTTACAGGCAGTTTGCTTCAATGATTTCTGATTCAAGTTTTTCATATCTTGAAAGTGAGAAAAACAGGCAGGACACTGCTTTAAGGCTTGCAAAAGAACTCGGGATTTCTTTTGAATTTTCTGAATCTCCTTTCTTTGCTTCAATGGAAATAAGTGATTTTCTCAAGATTTCTTTTCGTTCAGATTTTTTAAAGCTTGTTAATAAGCCAGTGAAGCAGGGCAGAGTTTTTCTTGACGTGAATGACTTCTGCAGATTTATTTCAGAGCATGTTTTTGTTTTAATTCTTTCTTCTCTTCCTGTTCCGACTAAAAGTATTCCCAAACAGCTTGCTGACAGAGCACCCTCTGTTTCAAGGCATGTGACTGCTATCAGAAAAAAAAAATTTGAAAATTCTTTTTCAGGAAAGCTTTCTCCTGATGCTTTTCCTCCCTGTATGGCAGAACTCTATACAAAACTTCTTAATGGCTCGCCCTTGCCTCACTATGCTCGTTATCATATTTCTTCTTTTCTTGCCGCAGTTGGAATGCAGTCTGAACAGATTGTGGAGCTCTTCAAAAAGCAGGCAAACTTTGACGAGCGCACAACCCGCTATCAGGTTGAACGAATTGCAGGAGTAAAGGGAAAAAAATACAACGCAGCTTCCTGTCGCACTCTTCAAGACCATAATGTCTGCACTGCAAAGTGCCCTGTCAAGCACCCTCTTCAGTTTTACAGGCGCGAGCTTGATTTGCAAAAGAAACAGGAAAAAAAGTCTTCTTGATTCAGAACCATTTCTTTTTTTTGAAGTACACAAGCATTGCAAATGCAACCGCAATCATTATTCCCCAAACTAATGGATAAGCCCACCATATCTCAAGCTCGGGCATGAACCTGAAGTTCATTCCGTAAAGTCCGGTGATGAATGTAAGCGGAATAAAGATTGTTGCAACAATTGTGAGTTTTTTCATTATTTCGTTCATTCTGTTTGACATGATTGACAAGTGTGCCTCGTATGCTCCTGTTAAAAGCTCTCTGAAATCATCAAGCTCTGTTAGGGCTCGCTGAATATGATCGTAGATGTCTCTGAAGTACACGCTTGCTTTTTCTTTTATTGCTGGAAACTCCCCTCTTGAAAGCCTGTTTACTACATCTCTTTGCGGAAGCAGGCTTCTCTTCAAATCATAAACCTGCTTTTTTAGGGTAATTATTTCTCTTATTGCATCCTTTATGTTTCCTTTCAGTATTCTTTCTTCCAATGCTTCAATTCTTTCGTCAAGATGCTCTAAAAGCGGAAAATAGTTTTGGGTATTAAATTCAAGTATTTCGTGCAAAACATATTCTGGTCCTTTTTGCATCAATGCGCATGATTTTTTTACTTTTTCTTTTACTTCTTCAATTCCCGGGCTGTTCCCTCCGTGCACTGTCACAATAAAGTTTTTTCCCAAAAACAAGTCTAGTTCAACAAGCTTGAAGGATTTTGTTTTTTCGTCAAAGAATATTCTGTGAAACACCACAAAAATATAGTTTCCAAAGTCGTCAACTTTTGGAAGATGTGTAAAGTGTGCGCAGTCGTCTATTGCAAGAGGATGAAAATCAAAGACTTCTAATAAAATTTTTTTGTCTTCTTCATCTGGTTTTTCTATATCTATCCATACTGTTGTTTCTTTTTCTTTAAGCAGTTTGTTTACTGCTCCGATTTTTGATTCAAGAAGCTTGTTTGCTTTGCAGACTAGTATTGAGTACATTTCAAGAAGAGAATGTTTTCAGAATTATTAAATATTTGGTTTGCTTTGCTTCAAGAAACAAAAATGAAAATAAAAAAAGATTCAAAAAAATAAAAGCAATTGGCTAAAGCATTAATTGTGCTTTGAGCCAATCATTGATGCTGCTGATAGAATTGCCGCGCTTAAAACAACCATGCTTGCGTCCGGCTGTAGTTTCAGAAGCTCTGCTGCAAACTGTATAATCCACAGGTTCACTAAGAAGAAAACAAGTCCGAGAACCACAAGGATTAATGCAGAAATCACAAGTGTAAGAACTGCGCCTGCTGTTCCTGCTGCTTCACCAATCATTTTTCTTCGCCTCCTTTAATTTTTTTTCTTTCTTGTTCACTTATTTTTTTTGGTTTTTTAATGTCTTTTTTGTAAACAAGTGTTCTGTATGGGAAAGGTATTTCTATTCCTTCTTTGTCAAATCTTTTCTTTACTGATTCTATTAATTCAAATCCTGCTTTGACTCCGGTTGGCTGGTCTTTTGCCCAGAACAAGAGGCGCATGTTTACGCTGAAGTCTCCGCATTCTGTAACTCTTACCTTTGCTTTTTTTCCTCCCCCTACAAAGTCATGTTTTTCAAATCCTTCTATAACGTGCTCGTTTTTTACTGCTTCGTCCAGCATTATTTTTCTTGCAAGATCTATGTCTGAGTCATAGCTTATTCCAATGTTAATGGTTTTCAGGACGCGGGAATCTCCAATAGTGTAGTTGATTATTGTTTCCTCGTCTACCTTGCTGTTTGGAATTATCACACGCCTGTCATCCCATGTTCTGATGATTGTGTGTCTTAATGTAATGTCTTCAACTGAACCATACTCTTGTTGAATAGATACTTTGTCTCCGACTCTGAACGGTTGTGTGAATGCAAGAAATATTCCGCTTATTACATTTCCAAGAGCCTTCTGTGTTGCAAAACCGATTACGATTGCAAGAATTCCTGCTGAGGCAAAAATGGAGACGCTTGCTGCCTGAAGTGCGGGAATCATGTATGCTGCAATAACTATTCCAACAAAGTAAACAAACAAAACCGCGAGTCGTTTTATTACAACAAATTGTGTTTCATTTACTCTCATTCTTTTGGAAATTCTTGAAAAATGTTGGCTTAGTACAATACTTACTATTTTTGCGATAAAAAAGGTTGCTATAAGAACCAGCAAGGGCATCAATGCTGTGACAATTAATTCTTTGTTTAACAAAATCAATTCTGAAAAATCCATGTTTTATTATTGTTCTTTCTCCTTTTAACCTTTTTTGAACACATTTTTTTTCATGGCTGGGGAGCAGGAATTCATTGAATCACTTGTCAAAAATTACTATTCTGTTAACAAGGTGGCGCCACCTCCAAAACCAGAGCAGAGAGAGTTTGGAATAGGTGAGTTTGGCAGAAAGATTTCTCAGCGTCATCTTTCGTTTCAGTCAGGGGAAGAGTTTAATTCTTTTTTACGGGAGTCAGCTCCACTTTTTATTTCTTATTCTAATGCCTGTTACAAGTTTCCTTCGCGTCGTCCCATGTCTGCCAAGAGTCTTATTGGGGCAGACATTATTTACGAATTTGATGCTGATGATTTCAGAATTCCCTGCCAGCAGAATCACAATTGGTGGGTCTGCTTGAGCAAAGAGTGCGGTGCAACAGGAAAGGGTTCTATTGATAATTGCACAAAGTGCGGTTCTTCTGTTAAGGTTCACGAGTTCTTTTGCAAGCAGTGCATGGATGAAGCAAAAAAACAAGTCTTTAGTCTTATCGAGTTTCTTGAAAACGATTTTGGTTTTTCTGATGGGCTCTCAATAAATTTTTCAGGAAATGCTGGCTATCATGTTCATCTTCGCTCTGACAAAATTTTTTCTCTTTCAAGAGAGGCGCGAATTGAATTGCTTGATTATTTAACTGGCAATAGCCTTGACCCTCGCCTGATTGGATTTATTCAGGACAACAAGATGCTTCTCTGCCCTAAACCATCTTCTTCTTTTGGCTGGCAGAAGAAAATTGCTCAGGGTCTTTTATCTCTTTTTGAAGGAGAAAATCAAGAGCTTGTTTCTTCACTCTCTGGTCAGTCTCAGAAAAAAGTTTCTGAATTTTTTGAATCAAGGGAATCAATTGTTCAGGGTATTTCTGAAAAAGGAGTTCTTCATTCTTTTCCTGGCAGACCCAAGACAAATTCTGATTTTTGGGATTCTCTTATAACTTATGTTGTTGAACAGAATTCTCTTGATATTGACAGGCAGACTTCGGTTGACTTGCACAAAATCATTCGCGTGCCTGATACTATTCACGGAGGAACAGGGTTGGTTGCAAAGACTGTTTCTTTTGAGAATCTTTCCGATTTTCATCCTTTTGATGATGCTGTTGTCTTTTCTGACAAGCCTGTAAAGGTTTTTATTAAGAAAGTTCCAAAGATTTTCCTAGCAGGCACTTCATTTGGTCCTTTTGAAGAAGAGGAAGTTGAGTTGCCTGAATTCGCAGCAGCATATCTTGTTGCTCGCGGCTATGCTTTTGTTGGTGGAGAAAATGGAAATTAGTTACGACGAGTTAAGACGGATTTACCGGCTTGAAAAAAATACTTCTCGAATGGTTGAAGTAGATGACTCTTTTTTTGAGGATGTAAAGGAATTTGTTGACTCTGAAAAAAAAACATATCTTGATTCTCTACGCGATTTTTCAGCAATTAAGGCAAGAAATTTTTCAAATCTTAAGCGAATTGTGGAAGAAATTTTTTCTCTTCGTGAAAAAAAGCTTTTGAACAAGGCTTTGATTTCTTCCAGAACAGGAGACTTTGATGAAACAGGTCTTTCTTCTTCTGAAAAGGAAACTTTCAAGCAGCTTATTGAAATAATTGAGGCTCACAAAGAAAGCCTTAACCTGCTTTTTGAAGCTGATTCAAAAAAGAAAGCTTCAGGAAAAGATTTAAATAAGGTTTCTCTGCGAATTTTAAAGGATGTTCCTTCTTTTGTTGGAGCTGACATGAAGGAGTATGGCCCGTTTTCAAAGGATGACTCTGTTGAACTTCCTGAAAAGGTTGCAAAACTTCTTTTGTCACGCAAGATTGCCAACAAACAATAAGGAAAAAGGTGGTTTTTTATGGATGAAAAAAAACATATTCCAAAGCCAAGCAAGGGCTTTGTAAAAGTAAAATGTGAAGGATGCGGAAACGAGCAGAATATTTTTACTGCTCCTGCTTCAACAGTCAAGTGTCTTGTTTGCGGCAATGTGCTTGCTGAAAGTTCTTCTTCAATGGGAGACATTAAGGCAAAGTCTGTCAAGGAGCTGAAATAGTTGACTGAATTTCCTGAACCTGGAGAGATTGCGGTTTGCCGTGTCAAAAAAGTGCTTGGATACGGTGCTTTTGTTGAGCTTCTAGAATATGATGATGCCAGAGGCTTTATTCATATTTCAGAGGTAGCTTCTCGCTGGGTTAAGAATATCAGAAACTATGTTAAAGAGGGTCAAATTCGTGCTGCAAAGGTTATTTCGATTGATTCTCACAAGGGACAGATTGATCTTTCCCTCATAAAGGTTCCTGCAAATGTTCAGGGCAAAAGAATAGAGGAATGGAAGCGCTTTAAGAGAAACAAGAAACTTATTGAAATTTTTGCTGATTCAGTTAAGGAAGATTTTGACAAGGTCTGGGAACTTGTTGCAGAACCCTTAATTGAAAAAAATGGTTCGCTTCAGGATGCTTTTGAAAAAATTTCATTGCAGGGCATTGAATTTGCTTCAGATCTTCCTGAAAAATGGAGGGGCAGTTTTGTTGACCTTGTTGAAAAAAATGTTGTTGTTCCAAAAAAGACTGTGAAGGGAGAACTTTCTATTTCAAACAATGCCTCTGACGGTGTAGAGCGCATTAAAAAAGCATTCAAAAAGTCTCTTGATGGATTCAAAAAAGAAGAAATAGAGGTTTTTTATGCTGGTTCTGGAAAATACATGCTTTCAGTTGTTTCCTTTGACTTCAAGAATGCTGAAAAAATTCTTAACGATGTTTCTGAATCTATTATTAAAGAAACAGAGTCTCTTGGAGGCACTGCTTCTTTCAAGAAACTTGAATAAAGTGGTTGAAAGCAATAAACTCTTGTTTTTTCTTTTGCTCTCTTATGCCTTTTTTAATGTTTTGTAACTCAATTGTTTTTGGTGCCTATGCCTACAACTGTAAATATTTTGTCTGAAAAAAAATACAAGGACTCTGTTCTGTTCACTGGACTGCCGGGCATTGGCTTGGTTGGAAAAATAACTGTTGATTATTTACTTAAACATCTTAAAACTGAAAAAATTGGAGAAGTGTTTTCTGATTCTTTTCCTCCAAGCGTGCACACAAAAAAAGGAGTTCTCTCCCTCATAAAAGATGAATTGCATGCTTTTGAAAAAGAAGGAAAAACATTTATTTTTCTTTCAGGTCCTGTTCAACCATCTCTTGATTACAGGTCTGGTTCTTCCGAAGAACATTATGAGTTTGCTTCAAAAATTGTTGAATCCGCAAAGTCTCTTGGAGTAAAAGAAATTGTTACTCTTGCGGGAATAAACATTGGAGAAAAAAGACTAGAGCGTGATCCAGGCATAATTGTTGCAGGAACTAGCGAGAAAGTTATTGAAGAATGGAAAAGCAATGGCGCAAAAGTTGACAAAAAAGAAGGACTTATTTCTGGAGCCGCAGGCTTGATATTGGGAGTTGCAAAGGAAAACAGTATTGCTGGTGCCTGTCTTATGGGTGAAACAAATGCTTCACTTGTTTATGGAGATCATGGCTCTGCAAAAAAGCTTATTGAAATGCTTGTTAAAAAATTCGAGTTTGACATTAACATGAGTTCGATTGAAAAAGAGGCAAAAAACATTGAGAAGGCCTTTGCTCAGTTAGCTCAGCAGATTGAAGCGCTTGAAGAAGAAGAAGAAACTCCGACAAAAGACTTGAGCTATATTCGTTGATTGTTTCCTTTTCAGAATTAAACTCCATATATTCTACAAACTGTTTCAAAGTCTGCTAATCCGTTTTCTTGTCTTTTTCCTATTTCCTGTTCAGCTTCTTTTTCACTCATTCCATTTGCCATAAAAGTTTCTTTTAGTTTAAGATTTAGCCAATGATTCCAGTGTGATTGCACATTGCTCCAGAAATAGGCTCTGTCTGTTTCTGGAATTTTCTGAATTTCTCTCAAAATTTTTTTTTCTAAATTCTAAAAAGCTGGTTCTTGGCATAAAAAGATCCGCCGTCATTCCAACTACAAAGTTTGGTGCTTCAATTCTTTTATTTTTCCCACATCCTTTTGCATAAGCTTGTATTCCTCTGGCAAGTTCATCAGTGTTTATGAATCTGACCACGCCTTCATGCTCAAGGTCAAGTCTTGTTGTTTTTCCTGCTTCTTCTTTAATTTTGTCTCTTATTACTTTTCTCAATTTGCCTTCTTTTTCTATTTTATTTCCTGAATAAACAACAATCAAATCAATATCACTTTTTTTGTGAGCTTTGCCAATCATAACGCTTCCGACAACACTGCATCTGATTCTTAATTTTTTTCCTATTTTTTTTCTGGCTTCTATTTCAATTTTTCTTGCTATTTCTGCCCCTTCTTTTCCAAGCCTAATGGACTCATCTGTTCTCCACTCTGGACTTATTATTGGTTTTCTTCTGTCCCTATCCTCTCTTATTGCCTGTTTTATGTCATCTCTTTTTGCTCGTAGTCTCTTTCGTTTTTTTGAAGCAAGCCTTCGTTTGAGATTGTGTATTATTTCCATCAAAATTCCTTCAATCTTTTTTGTCCTGCATTACAACTTTTGCATTCTAGTTCTTGCCCCAACTCGTTTCTTTTCTTTTCAGTTTCTTCCTTGCTTGAGCAAATAATTGGCACTCCATATTCTCCGCCTCCGCCTGGCTTGTAAAGAACCCAGCCTTGCCTGAAAGCGTTGACTTTTTCTGCAATTTCTTGATTCACTTCTCGCATTTCTTGAAATGGAACATCAACAAGCACGTTTATTTCTGAGTCAAACCTGTCCACAAAGTCTCTCCAGGCGCACTGGACTTTCTGCGTGTTAACCCCCTTTACATTCAGGGCAATTGCAATTATTTCTGCAAGCGGAATCGTGTGCAGGTATTCTGCTCTGTGCTCCGGGTGTTGTCCTTCTTCACAATCCGCAAGCTCTTCAATTCTTGCTCTAACTCCTTTCTTTACTATGCCACCGCAGTTCAAGCATCTCCAGTTGTTTTCCTCTGCTTCTTTCATGGAGTGTCTTTCAAAGCACTGGTTGCAGGCGGAGCAATGATATTTTCCTTCTCTTGGGTCCATTCCAATATTCATTTCAACTCTTGATTCTCCCTTTCTTTCCATTGCTTGTTTGAATTCTTTGAAGCTTGGTTCTTTCATCTTGATTCTGTTGAATTCTCTTCCAATTCGCACAGGCCAGGGAGAGTGCGAGTCGCTGTTTGACAAAAAAGTATAGCCATGGTTTTCTTTTATCTGGTCTGCAAAGAATGTATCAGCGCTTAACCCAAGTTCAATGAATGAAATTTTTTTTCCCATTTGTCCATAGGCTTTTTTCACGGAATCAAAGTGTGCATAGGGTGAAAAATATGGCGTGAATGCATGAGCTGGCCCAACTAAGCCCCCTGCATCAAAAACTTCTTCTGCAATCTTCTCTGCGCTCATTCTAACACGTGGTCTTCCGCAACCCCAGGAGTCAAACACTGCTTTTCCTTTCCATTTTTCTTTTAGGTTTTCAGCACAAGCAAAGTCTGGAAAATAAACCAAGTGATGAAATCTGTCATCGCACTCTACTTCTGTCTGAAGTATGATAAATGTGTCGTGCTTTCTGTGCTTGAACAATCCATTTCCATCTTCAATAATTTCTTTTTTTGCATGCTCAAACCAGCCCTTGTGCAGTATGTCCGAGCTTGCAATCACATCAAGCCCTTTGAGCCTTGCCTGCTCTGCTATGACATCCAGCTTCATAAACTTGCTTACCCCGCCGGAGTACAGTCCGTGGAAATGCATATCTGCGTTGAATTGTTTCATTTTGTTTCGCCTTGATTTATTCCAGTCCTAATGAATTAAAATAACCAAACCGCTTAAAGTATGTTATGAAAGAAGCTGTCTTTTTTAAATCCCTTTCGGACAAAAAAGTCCAGTGTACTGCCTGCAATCGCTCCTGCGTGATTGAAGAAGGCAATGCAGGCAATTGCAGAGTGCGCAAAAACATTGGCGGAAAACTTTTTTC
>JAFCCW010000037.1 GCA_017609985.1 Candidatus Iainarchaeum sp. | reverse complement strand
CTTCGTGAAATTCCTTTTGGACAAGATGGAAACTTTTCAGAAGAATCTCTTGTTGCTCGCATAAACAACGAGCTTGCAAACGAGTTAGGCAATCTGTTGAACAGGACTGTTGTCATGCTTGACAAATACTGTGATGGGAAAATTCCAAACGAGGAAACTGACAAGACACTTTTCAAGTCACTTGACGTTGAAAAAATAACTAAGTCAATGAACAATTTCAAGTTCAACGAAGCTCTCTCTGAGATTTTCTCCTTTGTCTCAGCATGCAATAAGTACATTAACGACAAAGAGCCCTGGTCAATTGAGCAGGGTCGGGAACAGGTTCTCTACAATCTTGCTGACGCGCTTCGCATAATCTCGATTCTTCTCTCTTCTTTTATGCCGTCTGCTTCAGACGAAATCAATAAACAGCTTGGCGTAAAATCAGGTTCAATTTCCGATTGCAAGCCGGGTCTGCTGAAGTCTGGAACCAAGACAAGCAAGGGCAGTGTCTTGTTTGAAAAAATAAAATAAAAAAATAAAAAATAGAAGGGAATTTTTTTCCCTTAAAGCTCTTTGTATGTTTCAGCAAAGATTGTATACATTGTTATGCTCAGGCAGTAGCTTGTTAGTCCTGAGAGGATTATCCACCCCAGCACTGGAATTGCAATTAAAATTGCTCCGATTATGCTGTAGACAAATGCTATAACGAATGCCACAAGCCATGCAACCAAGTATTTTATCTTGAAAGCTTTCTTGAACACTGTTCCGACTGAAAATGCAGAGCCAAATCCTGTGCTGATGTATGCCATCATTGCACTAGGAAGAATGTATGCTGCAATGACCGCGAGCAAACCACCGATTGCCATTATTGGGCCTCCGGTTGTTATTGCTGTCATCATTTGCTGCTGTGACAGTCCGCTTGCTGTTGATGCAATAATTGTTGTGATAATGCTTCCCGCCCCAACAAATATTATTATTAGTGGAATTAGCATGTACACGAATCCAATTATCACCACGCCAAGAGATTTTTTTACTATCTCAACTATTTGACTCATCCAGTCGGCAACCTCTGCTTGACCATTCATTGTGTTCTTTGCGCTTAGCAATGCAAATCCTGTATTTAATAGATTTACAAGTGGCACAATTGAAACAATGAATCCAATCACAAGTGATTTCAAGTCAGTGTATGGTCTCTTTATTGCTGTTACGTAATCTACCAAGAGATCACCTCCATTTGTAAATCCTTACTTCAATCTATTATTTAAACTTATATTTGGCGTGATTTCTTTAAAATAACACCTCAAACATTCTGCCATGCCAGAAAACAAATTATTAAATATCAGTTTATACTATGTTTTTGTTTGATTTATGGCTAAAGAGTCTGCATTGCCAGAATTGAAAGCTGAACTGTCTGATTTTGAGAGAGCTATCTTTAGTTTTGTTCTTGAATCCTGGCCTGTTTCTTCTCTTGAGGTTGCAGAACATTTTGGTGAAGTGGGCGAAAGCAGGGGGGAGCGCAAGAAGCTTTCCACTCGCTATACTTACTATCTTAAAAAATTGGTTAGCAAACAGGTTCTTGTCAGCAAAAGAATTGGCAATGCTCTGGTTGTCTGGCCTTTGCAGGCGGAGAAACTGAGAACCATTCACCACATCTTAAGAGAAGATGATGCTGAGGGTGAAATCTGATGCTTAACAATTTCTTCGGCAAGTTCATTTTCACGAATCTTTTCTTTTTCAAAAAAGAAAAGCCAGTTTTGAGCAAGGCTCAAAAGGGCCATTTAAAGCCTTTGGCTTTAATTCGGCTTCATCAAAAGAAAAATGAATTCAGGGGTAGCGGACTAATGGGGTGCCTGCGTTGCTGAATAATTTCTTTGACAAGTTCATTTTCACTAACGGCTTGAAGTACAAACACAATAATTTTTTTCTGCTGAACATTCCTTTTTTGATAGTGCCAAGAGAGATTCTTTCTTCAATTTCTGCTCAAAAAAATCCTGAGCTTCACCGTGTTATCTATTCTTCTGTCAAGGAGGGAGTCAGGGACAAGCTTGCAAAACAGTTTAATCTTGACTTTGGCTTGAAGGGGGAGAAGTCTCTGCACTTGCTTGAACAGTTTTTTACTGCTTCTGGCTGGGGGCTTGTGGAAAACGTTGACGTTGACTTGGAGAAAAAGCAGGCAATTGTTTCAGTTAAGAATTCGCCTATTGCAGCCGAGCTCAGGGGAAAAGTAGACTGGGAAGTCGACCACTTCCTGCGCGGAATTCTAGCAGGCATTTTCTCGCAGTAGAACACACCTGCCTCGCTCTCAAAGGAGACAAATGCGAATTCATCATCAAACCATTCAAAGAATTTGACATCACAAAAAAACAGAGTCGGGAGCAGTTGAAGGTTTAGGATTCAAGCTATTGTTTTTGCTGCTTTGTCGCTTGTTTCTGCTGCTTCCATTGTTGCTATTTTTTTTGATGTTGTGATTCCCCCGGCTTCTATTGCTTTTTGCAGGTTTGGATAGTTTTTGTATTTTGATTATATTTATTATTTTTTTCTCAAATAATATTCTTCATATAATTTTATTGACTCATTTTTTTCATTTTCTATTCTTTTGAAATATTGTGTTTCTTTTATTTTTGGATTTATTGTTTGTATTTTTTTAATAAACATTTCTAGTGAATTGATTAATTCTTTAATCACTTCTTTTTTTGGTATTGGAATATTTTCTATATTGCTTTTTTTTACATCTAGGTTATAATCAAATGTTATCTCAACAGTTTCATAATTTGGCTTAAATTTTAATGACTGACCAGAATCGAAAAAAAGTATTTCACATTTTTTATTATTTAACAATTTTTTAATTATTTTGTCCAAATTTAAAAAAAAATAACCTAAATATTCTCCTATGAATCCATCTTCTCTTACTGTGGCATAGCTACCTATAAGTTTTTTTGTGTGTTCAACCCCAACTTTAAATTTAATGTAACCCCAAGAATTGACCGTTTCTTTTTTTAACAATTCATGACAATCAGGGTATTCTAGAAGAAGATCTCCTTTTTCCGGAATCAAAAAAAATTTAATTTCAAATTTTTTACTCATGCTTAACTACACCCGAAGTTTGTTTGAGGATACGAACTTATAATTTTACCATTTTTAGTTACAACCACTTTAATAAGTTTATCTGAGAGATTTGCAAAATAACAAAAGGCGTCTGGATCACTTAGCGATTTAACTTTTTTAATTGGATTTTTTACAGTATTCATTATTTTTGGTTTCAATTGGTTTTTAGACAAACCATTTCTTACAAAATCATCGATATGTTCAAGTATATGTTGCCAGCGAGACTCCTCTAACCAAACTATCTTTCCACCTTTTGTTTTCACTATTTCCATCACGTCATCCATTTTCCCCCCGAGCCTTGCGACTTCGTTTACCCATTCTTCCGGGAATTTTTTCAGGAGCTGTGCGATTGCTTTTGCTGTTTTTTCGCTTGTTTCTGTTGCTTTTTTGAGTGCTGGGAACTTGTTTACTGCGTTTCCTATTTTTGCCCCGACTTGCCCTGCTTTGAGTTTTGATATTGCTCCTGCTACTGCAACTCCTTGGGCTGCTTCTCCCATCACATATCCGTACATGTAGCCTTGGACGTATGAGTTGTTGAATGCTATTCTGTCGTATTTGTCTTGTATTGCGCAGTGGTCAATGTTGTTTGCTTCAATGAGTTTTTCCCTGTAAAAGCTGGTCCAGATATTCATTGCTGTTTCTAAATTAATGTTTTTCAGCCCGTCAATAAATGTGCTCACATCGTCTGCGACGTGGTTAAGGGTTGTTATGTTGCTCACAAGGTATAAGAAAGAGTTCCAGAGAAATGTCATGCTCTCAATTATGTTGTTTGGAAATCCTGTGTTGACTCCCATTGAATATCCTGCTTTTGCTGCTTCGCCAATTGTTGCAGATTGTGTCTGAATCCCGCCTGAGAATTGGCAGCTGCTGTATTTCCAGTAGTCTGCTATTGTAATCCCTATTATTTGGTCTGAAGACATATTTGCTATTGCTTTTGCATCCTCCGCAAAATCTATTACACTAGTTAATGGTGTGCTGCCTGCATCATTCGGGTCAGATCCTGCCATTATTTCTCCTTCGTCATCGTATCCGTCTCCGTCTGAGTCAAGGTATCTTCCGGTTATGTCAACGCAGGCTCCGTTCTGGCAGCCGCCTTTGCATTCAGTTTCTTTAATCCACACCCCGTCGTTTCTTAGAAAGGCAACAGTGCTGGCGTCCTTGCAATTGAATCCTGTTTTAACCATTCTGCAAACATCGATGTTTGAGTTCCATCCGTATTCGCTTCCCACGTCATCAACACATCTTAGCCCGTTTTTGCATTCGTTGTCTGAGTCGCAGTCTCCTTCGCCTTCACCGCACTGTCTGCTGTTGCAGTAGTTCACTGAACCGTTTCCGCTGCTTGAATTGCAGGTTCCATTGCTGCACCCGTTGCTTCCGCAGTCTTCTTTTTTTCTCTCATCGTCTGAGTGGCTGCAGTTTCCTGAGCTGCAGTCGTATGTTCTGTAGTCTTGGTATATGTCTCCGTTTTTGCAGTATTTGTTTCCTGTCCAGTTGTCTGTTCCGCAGTC
>JAFCCW010000008.1 GCA_017609985.1 Candidatus Iainarchaeum sp. | reverse complement strand
CAAGAGGAATAATCATGGCAGACGGAGATGCATTGACTCCAACGATTTATCAGGGAATTGGAATAGGGATTAACATAATTCTTGACCCAATACTTATTTTTGGATTCTGGTTAATTCCTGGAATGGGTCTAAGCGGTGCAGCAATAGCAACAGTTGTTTCAAGAAGCATTGGAACAGGTCTTGTGTTAATTCACTTGTTCAGGGGAAAAACAAGCATTAAACTTGCACCAAGAGATTTTTCTCTTGACTTTGGAATAGTTAAAAAGATTTTCAAGATAGGTTTTCCGAGTTCAATTAGCCAGGGAGTAAACAGCATTGGATTGATTATGATGACTGCGCTTGTCGGCGGTTTTGGAACAGTCGCAATAGCTTCCTTCGGAGTTGCGATGAGAATTGAAACACTTGTTCTTCTTCCTGTTCTTGGAATTACCTCTGCACTAATCCCAGTGGTTGGGCAAAATCTCGGAGCAGGGTCTCTTGAAAGAACAAAAAAAGCAACCTACTATTCAGCAGGAATTATTTCAGCAATACTTTTTGCAGTCAGCATTATATGGTTTGTTTTTCCAGAAGCAATTTTTTCAGTGTTCACAAAAAGCATTGGAGTTATCACTGCAGGGTCAAGCTATCTTAGAATAGTTGTGTGGGGCTACCTGTTCATGGGAATAGAATTAGTGCTTGGAGCAGCATTCCAGGGAGCCGGAAGAACAGATCTTCAGTTAGGAGTAAATCTTGGAAGATGGATATTTATTATTATTTCAGCTGCCTTCCTGTCAACTCAGATGGGACTTGAAGGAATATGGTGGGGCTTTCCAGCAGGAAACTTTATTGCTCTACTGCTTGCACTTGGACTGTTTTATTCAGGACTGTGGCTGAGCAAAACAAATTTAGTCAAGAAACAAACCGCGTAAACCTGTTTCCTCTTCTTCTTTACGGTTAAGAACAGCATCTGATTTCAAAAGAACTGTTTCATTTGTTATTTCAACAATTCCTTCAATCAAGTGCCCTGAAACAGTCTGCTTGCCCCTGTTTCCAAGAGCAGCATGAAGATGAAATTCATGCTTTTCATCCTGTGCATGAATTACTCCTGAAACAGAAATCAGTTCGTGTGGTTCAGAGAATTCCTGAGGAGAATAGTCTCCTTTTTCAACAAAGTACCCGAGCTTGAAATCTTTAAGCTGACCAAGAGAAGAAAGCACAACCGCGGACTGAACAGAATGCTTTTTGCATGCTTCTTCAAGAGACGTGTAAAAGTTCTCGCCAGGAAACATTCTAATAAATACTAATCCATTTTTTTCCAATGACTGCATTATTCAATCACCTCAACAGTTATTTTGTCATTGTTTGAAACCTTTTTTAAAGAATTAATCTTCAATGAGTCAATTTCTAAAATCGTGCCAACCAAGTTAACCGGAGAAGCAGGAGCTGGTTTGTCAGAGGAGGAAGCAGGGGTTTTTCCAAAAAAAATGCAAAAGCAATTTCCCTGTGGCCAGAAAGCAATGTCACCAACTTCCAGACTCGAAGTTAAGTTCTCTTCCTGAGAATTAACAGGATTCACAGGAATTTCAAAATAAATCTCGTCGCCCCAAGTGCTTGCAACTGAAGAAAAAGGAAGAGCTGAAACAATTTCCTTAAAAGTTTCAGGACTTTTATCAGAAAAAAGTTCAGCATAGACTTTCAAGCTTCCGGAAGATATAATTATTTTTTTTCGCATACAATCAATAAAACTGGATAGAGAAAACATTAAATAATAATTGAGAAAATCAGATAAAAAAACAAGGAAAACAAAACAAAAAACAAAACAAACAAAGCAAGACAAGACAAAACAAGACAAGACAAAACAAGACAAAACAAAACAAACAAAGCAAGACAAGACAAAGCAAACAAAATAAGACAAAAGCGAGCAAAATCCCGACAAACGCATTTCGTAAGAAAAAAGTAATGTTTATAATATATTTCGAATTTATTGTTTGCATGCTGGATGAGACTGACAGAGCAATACTTGAAGCACTCAAAGAAAACAGCAGAACCCCTTATTTGAGAATAGCAAAAGAGTTGGGAATTTCAGAGGGAACTGTTAGAAAAAGAGTAAAGTCAATGAAAGAAAATGGAACGATTCTGAAATTTTCCACAGAACTCTCAAGCAAACTTCAGTTCGACACCGTGATTTGCATCAAATGCGATCCAAAAAAAACACAGGAAATAATTGAAAAGATTTCAAAAACAAGAGGAAACAAGAGCTTTATTTTTGAAGTTACAGGGCCCTTTGACATCATAATGCATGCTCAGATGCAGAATGCAGAGGACATGAACAACTTAATTGACGATATAGGCAAATTGCAAGGAGTAAAAGAAACAGAATCTTTTACTGTAATGAAAAAACACTGATTATAATAAAAGCATGAGAACACACAAGATTGACTTGCGCCAAAGGCTTAACCGGCAATAAGCGAAACAGGATTAATTTCTTAACTAGTTCAAGTTTCAGAAACACTTTTAAACAATCAGAACATAGAGTCTAATGGAGATGGCAACTAGCACCAGTTAAAGCCGGAAGCTTTTGGGAAAAGCTCACTCCGCGAAAAGGAGTTATTTTTTGTTCCCACTGTGCTTCCTCATCTCTATTTCTTTTTTTTAATTCAAGAAAAAGTGCTTCAAGAATGGCAGATTTGGATTATGGTATCCTTGAATTATAATATCCTTGGAAATTAGTATCCCTGAATTCCAAGAATTCTCCAGAGCTTGTTAAACATAAATATTGCAAAAAGTGGAGTAATCAGTGCAAAAAGAATTAAATATGCAAAAGGAAAAATTCCATCAGCTAAAACAAAACCTGGATTTAACCAAGCTTCCTTTATCAAAAAATTTGCCTGATAAAATGGATTAAGCAGTGCAAGAATTCGAAGATCAACAGTGTAACCCATTGTTTCGAAAAGAAGAACATCAATAGGATAATAAAAGCAGGAAATAAACACTAAGCCCATTCGAAGATAACTAAAGAAAGGAACAAAATTTTCATTGAACAAAACAGCACAGCTTGCAATAAGACCCAGCGAAAGAGAAATAAACAAAGCAAGCAACAGAACACATAAAACAAAAACAATAATGTTTATGGAAACTGCATGAATAATGAAAACAATTGAAAAAAACAATGCAAGTGCTGGAGCAAAAGCAATTAGTTCAGCTAAACCAACTCCGGAAATCAAAGAAATCTTATTAAGAGGAGCCATGAGAATTCCTTCAATAGTATCCCAGTATTTTTCATTTAGAAAACGAGTAGTAAAAGCACTAAACCCCATTTCAAAAAACATGTCCGCAATCAGCCCAAGCACAAGAAAAATGAAAAAATTTGCTCCTGTCACAACTCCGATGTCTTGTCCACCTCCAAACGCAAAGAAACCATAGTAAACAAGCGCAAATGGAACAATCTTAAGCAGAGGTTGAACAAAGCCGGATGTAAAAAACGAAAACTTGAATCGCAGAGCAAGCTTTAATTCTTTTTCAGCAAGGGCAAGTGATTCATTCACAAACTTTCTCAATTTTACCACCAGTAAGTTTTACAAACACATCAACAAGCTTGGGTTCTTCCTCCACAATCTTGTCTATCTTAAATTTTGAAAGAATCAGCAAAAGCTCAGATATGTCTGACTTTTGCCTAAGAAGAATTTTGAAGCCGTCGTGCGTGGGAGAAACTGCATGCACGATTTCAGACTCATACAAAATCTTTTTGAGTTCATCAGCCTGCTTTGAAACAGAAATAAGAACAACCTGGTTTTGCTTTACAAGCTCTTTTAATTCCTCCGGAGAGCCCTTGACAATAATCTTTCCTTCATTCATTATCGCAATTTTGTCACAAAGCTCGTTAGCCTCTTCCATGTAATGAGTTGTGAGAAAAATTGTCTTGTTCATTTTCAAAATTTCTTTTCTGAGCTTCAAAGCAATATTTGGGTCAAGACCGAGAGTTGGTTCGTCAAGAAAAACAATTTCTGGATTATGAATAAGAGCCCGGGCAAAAGCAAGCTTTGACTTCATTCCCAAAGAATAATTTTCAACAAGATTGTCAAGCCAGGAGCCAAGCTCAAACAAGGAATCTAATTCAGCAATTCTTGCCTTGTAATCTTTTACTCCATAAATTTTTGCAAAAAACTTGAGATTGTCATAGCCAGTCATTCTCCTGTAAATCATTGAATAACTGAACATCCCCCCTATTTTGTAAACCGAGTCAGAAACAGGTCTTCCTTCAATAAGAACTGTTCCCTCTGTCGGCAACAGCAAATTTGTAAGACATCTTACAAGAGTTGTTTTGCCTGCTCCATTAGGCCCAAGCAAACCAAATGTTTCGTTTTTCTTAACCTTGAAGGAAACATTGTCAATCGCTTTAAAAGACTGAAAATTTGGAAAAAAAGTATTTCTAAGACTGCTCGTTGAGTGCTGTTTAAGTCTAAATATTTTTGAAAGATTCTTTACTTCAATAGCCGGATCCAAGAAAAACACCGTTTGATATGAATAATACTAACTTATTTATAAGCATTTTTAGAAGAAAAAAAACTATTCTGCACAAGCCTTGACAAAACCGAGATAAGCAGGATTTGGTTTTGTTGGACGGGAAGTAAACTCTGGATGGAACTGGGTTCCAAAAAAGAATTTGTGCCCCGGAAGCTCTAGAATCTGCATTATTCTTTTTTTGCCCGCGTTTCCTGAAAAGACAAGACCTTTTTCTTCAAGCTGGTCAATGTAATTTGTGTTAACATTGAATCTGTGCCTGAATCTTTCCCTGACTTTTTCGGAACCATATAATTTATGGGCAATTGAATTCTTTTTAATGAAAACATCGTAACCGCCAAGGCGCATTGTCCCGCCAAGACCATCAACCTCTTCTTGCTCTGGAAGAATACAGATAACAGGATAGTTAGTTTTTGGGTCAATTTCAGTTGTGTTTGCATTTTCAAGATTGCACATGTTTCTTGCATATTCAATAACCGCCATTTGAAAACCAAAGCACAATCCAAGGAAAGGAATATTGTTTTCACGAGCATGCTTAATGCAGGAAATTTTTCCCTCAGTTCCCCTTGAACCAAATCCGCCGGGAACAATCAAGCCGTCTATTCCGTCAAGAGCCTTTAATGCAGTTATCTTTCCCTTCTCAACATCAGTTGTTTCAATCCATCTGAAATTAATTTTTGCTCCAACTGGATTCTGACAGTGTTCAAGAGACTTGATTATGCTAATATAAGAATCACGCAAACCAGTGTATTTTCCAGCAATACCAACAGTAATTTCTTTTGAAGTTGGTTTTGTAGAAACTTCTTCAGTCCAAGCCTTCAGCTTCTTGTTTCCGTTAACTGGAAATTTTTTTGCTAATCCAAGAACATTAAGAACCTGCTCATCAACACCAAGCTCTCTGAGAAACAATGGAAGAGTATAAATATCATCAGTATCGTGCAAGCCAATAACCTGCTTTACTGGAACATTTACATTCATGCTGATTTTTTCCTTGATTTTTTCAGGAATCGGAGTCTCGCTCCTGCAAACAACAATGTCTGGCTGAATTCCAAGTTCTAGCAATCTCTTTATTCCAAGCTGTGCAGCCTTACTCTTGTGTTCTCCAAGAGAATGAGGCTCAAGAATATAAGTCAAATTAACAAAACAGGCATTTCCAACACCTTCTTCATACATAAGCTCTCGAGCAGACTCAAGAGCAAACAGGTTTTCATAGTCCCCAACTGTTCCGCCAACCTCAATAATTACAACATCAGCCTTGCTTCCTACTGCAAGATCTCGAAAAATCTTTTTTGTTTCACCAGTTACATGGGGAATGAACTGAACATCGCGTCCAAGATAAAGTCCTTTTCTCTCTTTTTCAATAATGCTACTGTAAATTCTTCCAGAAGTAACAAAAGAATTCTTGTCAAGATTCTGTTCAAGGAATCGTTCATAAGAACCAAGATCCATATCAGTTTCAGTGCCGTCATCAAGAACAAAGACTTCCCCATGCCTGTAAGGATTAAGTGTTCCTGCGTCAACATTCATATAAGCTTCAATTTTCATTGGCGCAATCTTCAGGCCACGGTCTTTGAGAAGCTTTGCAAGACAGGAAGTAAAGATTCCCTTGCCGATTCCGCTGATAACAGAGCCAGTAACAAAAACATATTTTGTTTTTCCTGGCTTGTAGCCGTCTGGAATAGGCGTATAAAACTCGTCAGTGCTTGCGTTCGCAATATCCCCTAAAATATTCTCGTCCATAACTCCCTAACTCCCACACAAATAGACCTATATTAGGAGCTTCAAATATTTAAATGCATCGCTGAAATTCTGAAAAAAACAATTATAAACTGTTCTCAACGGATTAAATATTAACGGCACACTTTACAAAAAATCACGACTCCGCAAATATTTATAGCCTGTTCTATCAAGAGCAGGCTGACGTATTCCGGTGTCACGCTGTTCGAACAAAGTTTGAATGCGCCCATTCGAGCAAGCTCGAATCGGGACTGACGAAACAGTTGGGACTGTGGTGTAGCCTGGTAGCATCGCACCTTCGGGGGGTGCAGACCCGAGTTCGATTCTCGGCAGCCCCATGTTCATTTTTCAAATTTCTCCAAAACTGAAACAATCCTTTTTGCTGCTTTGCCATCCCATTCTTCCGGAATTTTTCTGAGGCTTTCTGACTCTGAATTAAGAGCTTCGACAACAATCTGTTTTATTGCCTCAGACTTGTTACCTGCAAGAATGTTAAACCCTGTTTCAACACTAAGCGGTCTTTCAGTATTATAGCGAAGAGTTATACATTTTTTTTCAAGAAAAGCTGATTCAGACTGCAGACTTCCTGAGTCTGTTATTACAAGAGCTGTTTCAGACAAAAGTTTTATAAAATCAAGATAACCAAGCGGTTCAATTAGTTTCAGGCGTGAAGAAAAATTACCAAGCCCGAAATCATTCAGATGTTTAACAAGCCTCGGGTGCGCAGGAAGAACAACAGGCAGTTCCTGCGAAATTTCCAAGAGCGCTGAAATTATTCCTGAAAGCACCTGTTTTGAATCAACATTTGAAGGGCGATGAAGAGTAGACAGGACAAAACTGTTTTTTTCGAGACCAAGATTTTCAATGACTCCTGAATTGCTTGCCTTCTTAATGTTTTTTATGAGACATTCAACCATAAGGTCGCCTACAAGAAAGGAGTTTCCAAGAAGTTGCTCTGACATTATATTGTCTATTCCTGACTTTTCCGATGCAAAAAGAAGGGTTGAAATCCTGTCTGTTTCAATCCGGTTAATTTCTTCAGGCATAGAATGATCAAAACTCCTTAAGCCTGCCTCAATATGAGCCAGGAAAATGTTTTGGTGTCTGGCAGCAAGCGCGCCTGCAAGAGTTGAATTTGTATCCCCGTAAACAAGCACTAAATCCGGCTTTTCTTTTTTGAGAACCTGGTGAATCGCTTTGCTTGCTATATTAATTTGGTCATTGCGAGGCATACTTCCTACTCCAAGATTGTACTCTGGCAAATCAAGCCCAAGGTCTTCAAAAAAAAACTGTGAAAGGTTTCTGTTATAATGCTGTCCAGTATGAACTACAACATGTTCAAAAGCACTTTTTTTCAGTGCCTGAGAAACAGGAAACAATTTCATAAAATGCGGCCTTGCACCAACTATACTCACTATTTTCATACAAGAAATAAGATGGAAAAACAATAAATATTGCTTGCAAAATCAGACTCTGCTATTGCAGGGAACTATACAGGGAACAGAGTGTTTTCTCGTTCTTATTTTTCCAGCTAAATTTTTCGCGTGCCTGAACAGCATTTGCACTCAATCGATTATAAAATTTCTTGTTCACGGATAATTTTTCAAGAACTTGCTTAATCTGCATTTTGTTTCCATAATCAACGGCAACACAAAAACCTTCTGCAAGCTTCTCTGCCTTGGAACCTTGCGAAACAATAAGCGGTTTGCCAGCAACAGCTGCCTCAAAAACCTTGTTCGGCGCACACAACACATTATTCAGGTTGCTAAATTCAAGAATGAACGGAATTACATCTGCAACTGCATAATATTCAGGAATCTTTTCAAACGGGATTGGGCCTGAAACTTTTACATTAGGCATGGCTTTTGCTTTTTTTGCCAAGAGCTTACTCATAGAGCCTGGGCCTGCAATAAAAAGTGAAACCCTCTTCATGTTTCCAACTGCATCAACAAGCTCTTCCAGAGAACGCCCCGGATTCAAGCCGCCGATGTAAAGTACTAAAAAATTAGTGCTGGAAATTTTTCTTTTGAAATTTGCAAGAATTCCAATCGGAGCTGAAAAGTCTTCAACTATAGCACGATTGTCAATAACTACAAGTTTTTTTGCACCCTCTTCTTTGAAAAGTGCCTTCCTGTCTTCAGATGCAGATATGACAATGTCAGCCCTCCCAATTAAAAGCTTTTCAAAATAAAGCGCAAGCTTTCCCGCAAGCCTGCTCTGCCCTGAAATCATGCTTGGATAATGCTCATGAGCATCAAAAACAAGCTTTCTGCGCTTAATCTTTGCAGCAAGCAATCCAGGGAAAAGAGTGTCAAGGTCATGACAGTGAACAGCATCAAAGTCTTCGCGCAGAAGTGAGAAAAAACACCAGAACCAGAAGGCAAGAAATGCAAAAGAATTCCTTTTCCATTTCCTGTGCAGTGTGCGAAGCAAAAATGTTTTTGTTTTAATCTGGGATAGGGGGCTGATTAAACCAGAGCGATTCCATTCAAGAACCTTGACTTCAAAGCCATTGCGCAAAAGGCTCTTTGCCTCTTTTGTTACCCTGCCATCATAGCAGAGCTGCTTTGCCAAGAGCATTGCTATTTTCATTCAAACCAATTAGAAAATGCCATAAAGATTTTTTAAACAGCTTGCCTGTGAGAAAAAGTGATTTATTCAAAAGAAGAGCCTTTGCAGTCTGCAAGGCTGCTTTTTTTATGGCTAATGCAACCCTCTTTTCCACAACTAAGCTGATGCCCAGCATCCAGTAAAAACAAGGCACATGAATGTATTTAAACCACTTCCTGCTTTGATGTATTGGATTAGAGTGAAAATAGCGATTGTGAGCAGATATTACCCGCCGGCTTCAGGCGCGGCAGCCTCAAGAATTTTTTCCTATTCAAAAGAGCTTTCTGAAAGAGGCTATGAAGTAACTGTTTTCACAGGAGTGCCTGGAGAGGATAGGCTTGGAAATATAAAAATTGAAAGGCTGGACTGCTTTCTGGAAAGCAAATCGCTCTTTTCAAATATTGCCTGTCAAACTGTTTTTCTTGTGAGGGCATTTCTTTCAGTGCTTTTTTTTGAACAGGACTTGCTTGTGGTGGAATCATCTTTTCCGGGAATGGGATTTCTCGGCTTGGCAATGAAAAAGCTTTTTGGAAAAAAATATGTTCTTGTGATTGCTGACACGCAGATTGAATATCTTGAAGAAGAGAAAAAGATTGGGAAGAGAACTGCTTCATTTTTGAAGAAAGCAAGAAACTTTTTTATCAGAGAATCTGAGAAAACAGTCACAGTGACAAATGCATTCAAAAAGATTCTAACAGAGGCTGGAGCGGAAGCCGAAAAAATAAGAGTTGTATACAATGGCTCTGATACAGAAAGTTTCTATCCCGAAAATAAAAAATCCAAAACCTGGCACAAAAAACCAGAAGAGGCAGTGATTATTTATGCAGGAGCAATGGGGTTGATTCATGACCCTGATACTATTGTTGAAACCGCGAAACTGCTTAAGGGAAAAGCCAGATTTTTGCTTGTTGGAAAAGGATTCAAAAAAGCAAGGTTGTCTAAAAAAATTAAGGGAATGAATATAGAGAACACCCTGCTCTTGGACCAGATTAACCATGAAAAACTCAGAAAAATATTTTGGAAAGCAGACATTGGCATTGACGTTCTAAAAGAGAGAAAATCAGAAAAGGCAATTCTTGCAGTAAAGGTTCTTGACTACATGGCAAGCGGTCTTCCTGTGATTTTCGCTGGAAAAGGTGAAACAGCAGAGCTTGTTAAAGAGGCTGGAGCTGGAATTGTGGTCGCGGAAAAGACCCCGATAAAGATATCAAAAGCAATACTCAAAATGCTTTCAGACAGAAAACAAATGGAGAGACTGGGAAGAAACAGTGCAGAGCATGTTATGAAAAATTTTTCAAAGTCTGAAAAGGCAAAAGAGTTTGCAGAAATAGTTGAAGCTGTTTTGGAAAAAAAGGTGGTTTCTTGAACGTTCTGTTTGTTTCATACGGCTTTCCGGACAGCGAGAATCTTTCTGGAAGCATTTTTGCATTAAGGCAGGTTGAAGAGCTTGCGAAAAAGCACAAAGTTGTTGTGCTCAGCCCAAGGCCCTTAAACGGAAAACAACAGGTGCTGGAGCATGAAAGCATCAGGGTTGCTTTCCCAAAATATTTTCCACTTCCTGGCAGTGGGTTGGCAAAGGCTGTAAACTGCTTTGTCTTTCTTTTCAAGCCCGTGCTCAGAGCAGTAAATAAAACCAATGCTGATGTTATTCATGTCAACATGGCAGGACCATTAAGCCTTGCAGTGGAATGGATTGCTGGACTTGCCGGTGTTCCGGTTGTGTTGCAGTGCCTTGGAAGCGACCTGCTTGTTCTTCCAAAAAAAGGTTTTGGAGAAAGGATTGTTGTGAAAAAATCCCTGTCATGCGCAAACCAGGAACGGTGTTGACAAATCTGTTTTCAGAGCAGGAAGCAAAGAGAAGGCAAGAGAGAAAACAGGGATTCCGCGGGAAAGCAAAGCAGTGGTTTTTGTGGGAAACCTGCTTAAGGAAAAGGGAGTTCTTGACCTTTTGGAATTCGCACAAAGCCTTCCTAAAAAAACAGAAATATGGCTTGTTGGAAGGGGAAACAGAAATATTGCTAAAGGTGTGGAGGGAGTTAACGCTGTCGGGAAAAAGTCACACAAAGAAATAGGTGAGTGGATGAGGTCTGCAGATGTTTTTGTCCTGCCAAGCTATTCAGAGGGAAACTCTGTCGCTCTGTTGGAGGCAATGGCCTGCAGATGTCCGATTGCAGCAAGCGGAATTGAAAGCAATAGGGAAATGATTAAAGACAAAAAAGAGGGACTGTTGTTTGAAGCGGGAAACAATGCAGAGATGAGTGAAAAGATTTTAATGATTCTCGGGAACAAAAAGCTTGCTGAAAGGCTTGGAAAAAATGCTGAGGAAAAGATTAAAGAGAAAAGACTTTACTGGAAAGAGAATGCGGAAAGGATTGCAAAGGTTTACAGTGAAGCTATCTATGAAAGGAATTTGAAGGATGGGAAAAGGCAATGAAGCATTCGCTGAAGAGATATTTTTTCTGGTTAGCCTACAATCTTTTTGCAAGGCACCTTCCCAGCTCATCAAAGCCTTACTCGTTCGGTTCAGGATGGTTCAGGAGAAACACTGCAAGAGGGTTTGCAGAAAAGGTTGGCAAAGGCGTGAACATTGAGAAGGGAGCAGTCATTCCATTCTCTCTTAAGATAGGGGATTTTTCAGGAATCGGAAGAAATGCGCGAATTGGAAGAAAAATAAGGATTGGAAAGAATGTGATAATGGGGCCGGATGTAATGGTTATCACTGAAAACCATTGCTATCCCGACTATCAGAACAGCAGGACAAACAAGGTTGTGATTGGCGACAATGTCTGGATTGGGGCAAGAGCAATAATCCTTCCCGGCGTCAGGGTTGGATCTGGCGCAGTGATCGGGGCAGGAGCGGTGGTGACAAAAGATGTTCCGCAGGATACTCTTTTTGCAGGAAATCCTGCGAGAAAAAGAAAAAAGATTGGGCGAAAAAAACAAGAAAAGGAAAAACAAGAAATTTAATAAATAACAATTGCGTTATAGCAGTATGGTCAAATCAGGCGCGTTCCGTGTTTTGGAAAATTTTTTGCTGGTTGCCTTCATAGTCCTGCTCTCAGGAGCTGTTGCAGCAGCAGTTGCTTTTTCCAACAGCCCTGTACTGTTTGGCACGGCAGCAATAGCGTTTATAGTTCTCTCCTACAAAAAACCATTTTACGGGCTTCTTTCAATAATAGTTTTGGCTCCTTTCTTTCCGGAAATAGGGTTTCCATCAGCAATGGCAAAAATTTCAGGAATTGTGCTTGTTGTTTTTTCCAGTACTATTGGCTGGATTGCCGCGAATATCAGAGAAAAAAAGCAGGGGGAAGAAATAAGGTTTGGAACGCTTGTTTTGCTTTACTTCTTTTTCTCACTGGCAGCCTTTGTATTTTCATTCAGGCAGGAGCTTGCCGTGCAGCAGCTTCTTTTATTTGCAAACATTTCAGCTGGCGTCCTTGCCTTCTTTATGGCAGCAGACACTATTAATTCTGTGCAGAGACTGAAAAAAGCAATCATGGCAGTGATTTTAATGGTTTTTTCAGTGGCGTTCTTTGAAGTGCTGGGGCACAATCTTTCCTATTCAGGTGGCGGGCTCTCCGCAGCACTTGGCTTTTCTGAAATAATAAGGGAATCAATGCTCTTTGAATATGTTAACTCGCTTGCGTTCTGTCTTGCTGCAGGAGCTTCAATGATTATTTCGGCAATGATGTTTGCTGAAAAAAAGGAAAGGATTGCGCTTGCATTTCCTTTGTTGTTTGTTTTGCTTGCTCTGCTTTACACTTATTCAAGGGCTGCACTGATTGCACTTGCATTCTCGCTTATTGTACTTGCCGCACTCAAGGCAAGCTCTTTTTTCACCAGTAGGAAGCTAAGGAGAGTAGTGCTTGCAGCAGGGCTTGTGGTAATGGTTTTGCTCGGCACAGGGCTCTTTCTTGGATTTCAGGGGCTTGTTGAGAAGAACTCTGTTCCTGAAAGCAGCGACCTCTATGAAAGAGGGATAGATCCGCTTGCAGGGGAAAAGATTTCATTCAACGGGATAATCCCTGCCAAGATGAAGAACCTCGCACTTGGAAAAGAGTACAGCTTTGAGACTTCACAGGGATACGATACAGACAATGTTTATGTAACAGACGGCAAAATTGTTTCAGACGAATGGGCGTGGCTGTCGTCAGGAGAAAAACTTACAATAGACCTTGGCTCTGTCCACAGCATTAGCAAGGTTTTTGTGATTTTTTCAAGCGGCAGGCTCAGCAAAGTTAACAGCCTGTCGGTCTGGCTTTCAACAGACGGAAAAAAATTTGAAGCAGCAGCAAAGCGGACTTTGAACGTTCCATCCCTTTCTTTTGAGAAAGTGGGAGTTGGATGCAGGGAAGCAAGGTTTGTCAGAATATCAGTGGAAACAGAGGGAGAAAGAAAAGAACCTTTTGCTGCAGTAAGGGAGATTGAAGTTTACAGTGAAGAAGAAACAGAGCCTCTTGACTCAACCCTGCTTTTCAACTCATTCTTCCAGAGGATTTTCAGGGAAACCAGGGCTTCAGACCTTAAAAGGCTTGAGATTTGGGAACTTGCAGGGCAGATGACACTTGAATCCCCCTGGCTGGGAAAAGGAATTGGAAGCTTTTCTAAAAGTTTTGCGGAAATTGAAGAAAATGATAGCATTCCAAAAAACGCACACAACACATTTCTTCAGACATCTGCAGAAAGAGGAATTCCCACAGCAACTGTTCTCTTTATCCTGTCAGTAACTGCACTGTTGCTTTCAGCAATCCGATTCACAGGACAAGAAAAAAAGATTTATCAAATAGCCCTTGCGGCTTCTGTTTCATTCCTTACTGTTTTCCTTGTGCACGGGTTGTTTGAAGACCTTTTGTTCTTCGAAAAAATCAGTGTCCTGTTCTGGTGCTTTTTGGGAATAGTCTCCGCCACAATATTCCTCTCTAGAGAGCGAGGACATGGTTATGGAGAGTCCAAGAAAGAGCCAGAAAAGCTTTTCGTTGATTACACCCAGAAAAAACACGCCGACCAAAAGAGCAACCAATGAAATTAGCAAGGACTCGGAAAGCAGGGTAAATTCTTTCGGCTTTTCAGCTTTCACAGACTTCCAAAGATTGTGAAAGCCCATTAGAATCAGGACAAAAAAAACAGCAAACCCTTGTATGCCAAGCTCAGTAATGATTTCAAGATAAGCATTGTGCACAACCTTTTCCTCTGCCTCAAGCCCTATTTGCTCCTGCTCTTCGCCATAATAGGTGAGATATACTTTTCTGAAGTTTCCGAGCCCAATACCAAAAGGTTTCATCAGGACTATTTCAAAGGCTGTTCCAAAAAGCTTTGACCTCTCCCTGATTGAAGTATCTTCAACGCCAGCATAGTCGCCACCAATTCCGCTCGTAACCTGCTCAAGCGTTGAAATCCTTGAATAATACTTGTAAAATGTAAGCGGAAACATGAAAAGAAGCAGTATTATGAGTGCCAGAAGAATCTTTTTTTGGTTTGAGAAAAGAATGAGTGCAACAGTAGCAAAGAAGGCAACAAAAGCCCCTCTTGAAAAGCTCAGAACTTGTCCAAAAAGTAGTACAAGGAATGAAAAGGCAGAAAGAAGCTTTTTCCTTATTGTTTCACTTATCGAGAAAAAATAATTTGCAATCGGAAGCAGTGCGACAAGATAGAGTGCAAAATGGTTTGGCTCAGCAGCAAATCCAGACAATCTTCCAGAATCAGCCAAGCCAAAGAAATACTGAGGAATTGTGAAAAGCGAGCCAAAGACACAGGCAGCAATCAGAACAAGTAGCACAACCTTAACCTGCTTTTCTGTCCTGACAATCACTGTGACAAGAAAGAAGAACGCGAGAGCCAAGACAAGCGAGGAGAGCCTTGAGACAGCTATTGCTTGATCAAAAGCCCATAGAAACGAGAGGGCTGCCAGAAAAAGGAAGATTCCTGCCATAAAATGCTCGTGCCTTAGTCTCCTAAAAATCGGGACACGGTTAACGAAAAGCGAAAACAGGGTCATCAAGGCAAAAATCTTGACAAGCGAAGCAAAAGGGGTTCCAGAAACAGAACCAGCCCCAAACGCGTTTATGAAGTCAAGAGGGATAAAAAAGACAATTGCAAGCAACCCAAAAAAAGGTTTCCTGAGAACTGCAAACAAGGCAATCAAGCCCAGTAAAAACCCCACTGCAAGGAATGTATTAAAATAAGCCAGAATGCCGAATAATACAGCGACTAGATAAAAAAAGAAGAAGGGTTTCTCAAACAAACAGCTCTTTTTACTGAAACCCATTAATGCCATTTTCAACCAATAACTATAAGCTTTTGGGCTATTTAAATATTGGTGAAAAAGAAAAGGAAAAGATTATTAAAGAAAATGAACTACTTTTAACAGGATTATGGAAGTGAAAAAATGGAAATTGTGGATGAAAAGGGAAAATTTTTAGGAATAGTGAACGCTGTTGACCTGCTTATAATAGCAATAGTTGTGATGATAGGCCTTTTCACATATTATACTGTTTTTGGCACCGAAGACTGGACATATATACAGATAAGAGCAGAGGACCAGCCGACTCTTGTGATTGAAAACCTTGCTGTTGGAGACGCAGAGCACGGAAATATTTCGGGAAGAAAAATCGGCGAGATAGTTGCAGTTGATGTCATGCCTTCTGTGTCTTCTTCAAGCGATGTTATTGTGACCATGAAGCTTTTGGCAAAACAGGTTTTCGGCGACATTATCTACAAAGAGTCAAAGCTCAAGATTAATTCCCAGATTGAAATTGAAACTGAAAACGTTATGTTCCAAGGAAAGGTTATTGCAATTAGTGATTCAGAAATTGAAGGATATCAATCAAGCATTGAAAGAAAAATACTCTTTCTTGAAGCGGATAACATAAGCTACAAGCTGACTGGACAGGTCAGAGATGGGAAAATAAAAACACTAGGAGGAGCAATAGTGGAAATCACAGACTATGAACTTGTTCCGGTTACCCAGACAAGATACAATATTATCCTGAAAGCAGATGTTCCCTTGGAAAAAAGAGGAGGAAAATACTATTTTGGGAGCGAACTCGCAAACATTGGCTCCCAAGTATTCATTCCCCTAGACTCAACATTCCTAAAAGCAGAAGTTTTAGAAATTCAGAATTCGGAAGAAAAAAACAGGGCGATTGAGAGAAATACTGTTGAGCTTGTTCTTCTGATTGATGCGGGAAACATTTCTACAGAATATCTTGAAAATATTTCAGAGGGCGACACTGAAATGGGTTTTGACGGACAAGTCATTGCAGAGCTTGTCGGAGTGAGAAAAGAATACAACTCTGAATACAGCAGAAGAGTTTACCTCACAGTCAAAGTCAGGGCAGAGCAAAAAGCAGGTTACCTGTTTTACAAGGGCTCGCTCATAAAAAGCGGGTCTTCAATAACCATCAGCACTACTAACACAGCCATAAGCGGCACTATTGAATCGATAAACAGCATTTTTTCTGCAGAGAACGCTTATCCGAGAACAGATATTTCAAAAAAAGTTATTGCTGTGGCAGAGAACATATATCCTTGGATTGAGGACAAGTTTGCAGAGGGAGACAAAGAAATAGACCCTGAAACAGAAGAAGTTATCGCAGAAATTCTTTCAGAAACAGTCGAGAATGCAGAGATTATAGTGACAACAGAAGAAGGAAACATCCTGAAAAAGAGCCACCCAAGAAATAAGGATGTGAAAATGAATCTCATACTCCGGATGGAAGAGGACAAGCAGGGAAGGCTTTACTTCAAGGGCAACTGGGTCAAAGTGAATTCAAGAATTCTGCTTGAAATGAATGGAGTAAACTTTTGGGCAAGAATTCATGAAATCAATGGGATAAATGATTTGAATGGATGAGAACAGCTTTTTTCTCAGAATCTATAAAAGGATTACTAAAAACCTGTGCAGCAGCAGCCTGTTTGAAGCAGCAAAAAGGACTGTGAGGAACAGCATTCCCAAAAAGGCAACAAGTAGGCTGATGGAAAAGGGAAAACTAGAACTTGAAAAGGTTTCTGTCCTGGAAAAGCCTTACTTCAAAGAAAGTAGGATTGTAAACTACACAAGCAGAATATGGGAAGACACAGGATATGGATTTGTACAATCCAACAAAAGCTCTAATTTGATGAAAAATTTAAGAAAGAAGGCAAGGGCAAGCTGGCAAAAGAAAACAAACCTTTTTCTTGCAACGACAAGCATTGCAATTGTAGGATATGCTATTGCAGCAATTGCTTTTGGAAACGGACTGACCTTTTTTGGTGTTGCAAACCTGCTCATAATTGAAGTTGTAGCAATTGCAGTTCATAGGAAGCTTGCTGAAAAGAAAGAAATTAAAGAAAGCTTCTTTGTTCGGCAGGTTAAAAGGCTATGGAACCTTGTCTAGGAAACGAGCAAGCGTTTTTGAATTCTTCTTCTGATTTCTACCCATCCTGAAAACAAAGCATTTCGAGCTAGCGAGCAGAGCCAGAAAAACCGCAAGGCGTGAAAAAAACATTGCTAGCTTGCGCATAAAGTCTCTTGCATTTCCTTCCATAAAATAAGCAATAATCATGGGTGTTTCAAATCCAAAAACAATGTTCTTGAAAAGGGACCAGAAAACACGCAGACGCGAGACTGGAGCAATAGAGCTTTGAGTGGAGAAAACTCGCTCTCCAAGGACAATCGAGCCAGAGGGAACAGGGCTTGAAATTCTTTTCCGAAAAGCAGACACGTCAATAAGCATCTTGTCCTCTTCGTTCGAGCGCTTAAAACGCCTTAAAAATCGTCCACGAAGCTTAAGACTGTAAGCACTTGCTCTGACACCTATGCGAAGAGGAAAAGAATGCACTGTTCCATTGACAGATAAAAGAGGCATGTCCTCGGAAAGAATTTTGACACCAGGGTCTTGATTGAGAAGTTCAAGCATTAAAGTAGTTTTTCCCCCACCGCTTGGAAGCATTAAAAGCATTGCTTTCTGATTTTTTGAAACTGCAAGAGCATGGATTCTGTGCAAACCTCTTCGCTCCAAACGTTCTCCTACAAGCACAATTAAGGCAAGATAAAAACGCTCGTACAAAAAATCTTCGTCAAGAGAAAAGATGTCAACTCTGCTCTTGTCACTGCTTTGAATAGAAAGAGCTTTACCAAAAAAGTCCATGAAACACTTGCCTTCTTTTTCATAAGCAATATAGTCATCTCTGTAAATGATTGCTCTTGCTCCACTCATTATATTATAGGGTGGAACTTTTTTGAAGAGCTTGAATTCCAGTGAACAAGAATCCAGCGAGTCTGACAAAAAATAGCTAAAATCATGCTTTATCCACTGAATTAATTTTAAAGGAGCAGAAATATGCAGGTTCACCCCATAAAAAGAAAGAAAAACTTCAGGCACTAAAACCACCTTCCAAAAACAATTCGTTTACCTAAAGCAAAATAAGTTGAAAAGACAAGCAAGAAAGCATTGAATGAAAAGAAAGCAAAAAATTCAGGAAAAGAAATTCCCCTAATTCGAATAAAGAATGCAAGAGCAAAAAACAGGAAAAAAGAGAAAAATAAAATAAAAGAATTCAGAATACTCAAAGAAGAAGCAAGTGAAAGAGCAAACGGAAACAAAGGAACAAATGCAAAGAACGCATAGCGAAGAACATCCCGAAAAACCCTGTGCTTTGAAATCGAGAAAAGTTCTCCCGAAGTAAGCAAAAGCCTTTTTCTGGCAATTGAACTAACTGACTCGTTTACTTTATGATTAACCACAAGCCAGGGAACAAAACAAATAGGGATATTATTCAGAGCAACTGAAAGAAAAAATTCTCTGTCTTCAGCACCCCAGTTAATGCTTTCATCGAATAAAGCAAGTTTTCCCTTCATTGCGAGGTTGCCGCCGTGCATGCGGTAAACTGCATTTTTTCCAATAATTTGTGTTTTTTGATGATGAACTGCCTCAAAAAGTTTTTTCCAAACAAAAGAAACCCTATTTTCCGGAAGATTATTGTAACTGCCTCCGACAATTCCTTCATTTTCTGAAAAGAATTTCTTGAGCAAAACAAAATGATTTTTTTTAACAAAACAATCAGAGTCAACAAGCACAATTATTTTTCCAGCTGCTGCTTTGATGCCAGCATTTCTTCCTGCGGAAACACCCTTGTTTGCAAAAACTATTCGTGCTCCAAGCTCTCTTGCAATCCCCACTGTGTTATCAGAGCTTCCGCTGTCCGCAATAATTATTTCTGCATTATCAGAAAGAAGTGCTTTCTTGACAGAAGAAACACACTGCCCAATAGTTGAACAATTGTTTAAAGTTGGAACAACAACACTAAATTCAAATTCAGTTACAGCCATAAATATGAACTACTATCCAAGCTTAATAGCTTTTCCTGCTTGCCCTGCTTTTCTCAGCACCATAAACCTTAGATGCCGAAAACCGTCAAAAAGAGCATGAAGCTTTGAAGAGCCAATCCTTTCAGAATAGTTTATTTCAATCTGTGAAATTGAAATGTTTTTGTCAATGCATTCAAGCAAAAACTCCAGTGCAAATGGAAAACCTTGTTCACTTAACTCAAGCTTGTTAAGAGCTTCTCTTTTTATTCCCCTGAATCCACAGTGAGGATCAATAATTCCAGCATCAAACAAGCTGTCAAAAACAGCATTAAGAGAAACATTCCCTGCACGCCTCAGCAAAGGAATATTTTCACTGCATTTGGAAAACCTGTTTCCAATAACAAAGCTTGAACCACCCAGAAGTTTCTCCAAAAACAGAGGAATATCTGCAAAATCATATGTTCTGTCAGGGTCAGCCATTATGATAAATTTTCCCCGGGCTTGTTTCAAACCCGCAAGATAAGCATTGCCATAGCCTCGATTTTCTTCAAGAACAACTTTTGCTCCTGCAGCCTCGGCAAGAGTTGCAGAATTGTCAATAGAATTATTATCAACAACAATTACTTCGTGTTCAAGTTTCATTTCAGACAAAAACTTTTTTGCGTCAGCCACACAGTCAGCAATAGACCCCTGTTCATTGAGACAGGGAAAGATAACTGAGACCTCAGGAAATATTTCCGTTGGAGAGACTTCATTTGAATTTGTTTCCATTGAAGATAGTTTGTCTGAAGACATCTTATTTTCCTCCAACAAATTTTCCAATGAAAAGAAATACTGTCTTTAAAATAATTTTCAAGTCAAGGAAGAAAGAATGCTCGCGAATATATTTCAGGTCAAGAGCAAGCTTTTCTTTCGGCTTAAGACTCCCGATTCCTTTTAACTGCGCAAGACCAGTCATTCCAGGCTTTACTGAAAGACGCTTTTCCCAACCAGGTATGTCCTCACAAAACCTGTTGTGAAAAAACAATCGTTCAGGTCTTGGACCAACAACACTCATTTCTCCAAACAAAACATTGAACAACTGAAGGATTTCATCAAGAAAAGTTTTTCTTAAAAATCTTCCAAAAAGAGACGGTCTTGAATCCTGCTCTGAAGAAATCACAGGACCTTCTTTTTCAGAGTCAGCAGGCATTGTCCTGAATTTCAGAAAATTGAATTCGTGTCCATTTTTTCCAATTCTTTTTTGAACATAGACTGGGAACGCTCCAAAATCAACCCAAACAATCAAAGAGATTATAACCAAAACAGGAAAAAGTAGAATTATTAAAAAAAGCGAGAAGAAAAAGTCAAAAACATGCTTAATCATCGAAACCAATACAATATAGAAATGCAATCCTTAAAAACATGATTTAGCAGTCGATTCCCATAGTACATTCCAATTGCGTCCACCACCGCCCCCCACCTATTTCAAAGAAACATTGTTTGTCTTCAATCAACGATGCGCTAAAATTGTCCAAAGAGCCTTTTAAAAAAGGACTTAAGGACTCTCCCTTCAAAATATTACTGCCTAATGCAACAAAATTCAACGATGGCAAGACAATGAGTTCTTTGAATTTAAAATTAGATTTTAATTTTTCTGGAACTCTTGCGCTTGTTGTAATAAGCAACAACAGAGAAAACAAGCGCTATCTCAAGCAAAGCAACAAAAATTCCTCCTGAAATTCCATAAAACCTGAAAACAGCAATTGGAACAAAAAAGAAAATAGCTCCTGAAAATATAGCCGCAATGATTCTCCTTTGTTCAATCTTCGTGCTCGCAATTCCTGCTTTTTCAAGAGACTTTTTTGAACGCTTGTAAGCAAGGATTCCAGCTATTGCAGATAACAGTATTAAAAGTAAAAACAGCCAAGGCGAGTCCAAACCACCAGCTCCAAACAAACTCTTCACAGAAGAAGAGAAAAAGTTCAGTACAGTAGTGCTTAGAGCAAGACCTTCAAAGTTACCCTCTGCAATTTCATTGCTCAGTCTTGCAACAATGCGATAATCACCAGACTCCTTTACCTTAAATTTCACAAAACCATCTTTTTTTGAAACATCAGCATATGATTCTCCGGATGGAGACACCAAGCGGACTTCAACTCCTGAAAGTCTTTCACCGGTTATCGCACTCTTAACCGAAACCAGCTGATTTTCATTGACATAAACTTTCTCCTTATACTCTAGAATCAATTGTTCCAGCACTTCACAGTCATTGTCAACTTCTCCATCACAATCATCGTCTAATCCATCACAATATTCTATTCCAGATTCCACTGCACTGCAATCAACCCAGTTACCCATTTTACAGTTCTCAAAACCAAACCTACAGACACCAACAGTTGAAGAACCACACTGTCTTTTCAGATTCTCATCAGCTAAACCGTCTCCGTCATCATCCACTCCATTGCATTCTTCTTCACATCCTTCATCAAGCAAACCATCACAGTCATCGTCCACGCTGTTTCCGCAAATTTCAGAACAGCCTTCTTCTATTTCTCCATCACCATCATCATCAATGCAGTTTCCACAAATTTCGCCAGTCACAGTATTGAAAATAATCTGCTTGCAGTTATCAAGCTCGTTGGACTCAGGAATCAAGTTATCAGAATCAGCACAGAAAAACAATGAAACAATTTCCTGGTCTGAAGAATTCTCCTCCTCAAAAAGGGCAATAACTTTCTCTTCTTTAACAGGCGCAAACAGGAGAGAAAAACCAGGCAGGGAACCAGCTTCAAGGTCCCCAATCACAAGATTGGTATTATTTAAGTTATCAGTATCAGCGCCAGAATCAGAATAGGTTCGATCAGAATTACTGTTTGAATTGCCCTCCTCTTTTCCAGAATATTTTCCACGCGATTTGATTCTTCGCTCGGGAACATAAGGATTTTCAGAATTATCATCACAGCCATTAATTTCCCTGACTGTTTCAAGACCGTTAGCTGTTGTTTTTCTGAGAACAATTTCAGCACACTCAGTTTCAGAAGTTGAATAAGGAGAGTCCTTGTGAACTCTGAGATTTTTGTGCTTCACAAGCCAGTTTCTTACATTCTGCTCTGCAGGAATAACTACTTTTCCAAGATGAAGAGTTTCATTCAAATACAAAAAAGTTTCATTGCCCTCGGAACGCTCAAGCGAAAGAGAGAATTCTCCTGAAAGATTTTCCCCATCATTCAAAACAACAACATCAAAGCTTCCAAGCTTTAAGTCGCCTGATTCAAAAAATGTACTATTAACTGAAACAGAGTCAACAAACAGGTTTGGTTCACAACCCTCATCAATGAAACCATTGTCATTGTTATCAACATGGTCTCCGCAAATTTCCTGCTCCTCTTCACAATATCCTGGAGGCATATCCTGCCGGCAGGTCTCGCATGTTTCCCCCTCATCAACTATTCCATTTCCACACTCAAGAGAGCATGGCGGGTCAGGATCTATCAAGCCATCACAATCATCATCAATCCCGTTTCTGCAAAGCTCTCTTGAACAGCAGTCTCCAATGCACTCGTCACAAAAGCCATAAGGCATATCCTGCGGACAGAAATCACAGTCTTCTCCATGATCCACTACTCCGTTACCGCAAGTGGAAAGTCCACAACCCTCATCAATCAGACCATCACAATCATCATCTAACTCGTTTCCGCAAAGCTCGTAGTCACAACAGCCATCATCACAGCCATCATCGCAGTAGCCAGGTGGCATGTCCTGCGGACAAGTCTCACAGTTTTCACCAACATCAACTGCTCCATTGCCGCACTCTGGTTCACACCCCTCGTCAATCAGACCATCACAATCATCATCAATATTGTTTCCGCAGAGTTCATAATTGCATGGCCCGCCCTTGCAGTAACCAAAAGGCATGTCCTGCGGACAAGAAACACAGTCTTCCCCAGCATCAACCAAACCATTCCCACAGGTCTCTGTTCCGCACGGCGGATTCTCATCAATCAATTCATCTCCATCATCATCAACATTGTTTCCACAAATTTCCAGAGGAATTGGCCTTGGGCAAATCTCTCCATTGTTATTTTCTAAAGCAAACTGCTTTGTGTTGTTTATTTCCAAAATTTCCTTAACCACATCAGTTGAATCAGCCCAAACCCAGAACTGTGTTAAGTCATCAACAACACTTGCTGGAAAAGGGAGTGAAACCACAACCTCTCTTGGTTGGCAAGCTGCTTTAAGGTCTCCTTCGTCAACACAGCAAATCTCGTTTCCGTAAGACATTACTGTCTGACCAATACAAACAGTGTCTCCATCACACACTAAGCCGCCTATAGACTCACATGTTTCAGGTCTTACTCTTACATTTATTATTTCAGTATCCTTTACTTCAGGATTTTCCTCTGACTGGGCTGTTAAAATAAATGAATAATCCCCTGGATTTTCAGGAGCTCTAACAGTAATCTTATGAGACGAATCCTCAACCCAGTTACTGCTTGTTGAAGCGGAGAGAGAAATCCTTGGAGAATCAACAGAAATCAAATCAGTGTCAGCAGAAACTGCAAAAGAATGATTTTCAGTAAAAACATTTCTTAAGGTTATCCCGATTGTCTTTGACTGGCCTGTTCTTAGCTCAATTGTTCCATCTTCCTGTAGTTCAAGTATTTTGGGAGCCCCGATATCCATTGAAACATAGTCAAAAGAACCACGGTGTCTTTCCCCATAAACATCTGCTTGAACAGACTCCAGAGTAGTGTTGTCAAACAAACTGCTCTCCGAATCATATTTTGCGATTATAACAACATGGTGAATTCCAATTATTTCCGAGGGATCAAAACTGTCAGTGATTGTTCTAAGAACTTTTTCTCCAGCAGGAATATCTGTTAAAGTGTGACGCCTCGTAGTCTTTAGATTGTTTTTGCTGTCAAAGAAATACTCTTCAAGAATTAACGGAAAAGATTCGTCAAAGTCAACAGTGCTGTGAGTTGCATTAATCCCGACAACTGTTTCAAGAGGCATTCCAGTTGAAAACCATCTGAGCTTTGAAGAGCCTGCTTCCAGAACCACCATTGGACCGCGCACTTTAAAAGTTGTGAAAGGCTTCCATTGAGACACCCTCTGCCCAAACTGCCCGTCAGAGTATCTAACATTATGATATTCAGAAAGAACGTAATTGCCCGGGACTTGGGGAGAAAAACATCTATCTCCGTTTTCAAGCCAGACTTCTTCTCCAGGAGAAAGCTCAACAATTATTGAAGTGTCTTTGTTTCTGACTCGTTCAGTCCTAAGAAGCCTGTTGTTAATTATGATAGATGAACCCCTTAACACTCCATTGCTATAGTAACCATCCATTACATCAACTGTTGCAGTTGAGGAATCTGAGTTTTTATAATAAGCCTTGTAACAGACTTCATCCCCTATAGAGAAATATCCCTCTGCATCAGGAGAAGACACGAGTTCAAGTTTTGAAGAAACACTAGCCCATTCCCGCCCATTCTCTTCTAGCTTGACAGGAATATACAAGATGTCAAGATGCTGATTTATGACAACAGAAAAATAAATAGCATATCTATATGTTCCTGGAGGCGTGTGCTCTGAAAGAGAACCAAGCCCAGCAACTTTTATTCTCTTCCGAATAGTTTTTGATTCCCCTGGCAAGAAAGAACCAGCTCCTGCAGAAGTGTATGCAAGAGCTCTTCCAGAAATAACTGTGTTTCCCGTGTTTGTATAAGTAATGTCTGCAACAACATTCGCACCAGGCAGGATTGAAACAGGGTCAACATGGGTTGTAGAATCATAAATAAGCATGTTTTCAGGAAGAGAAGAATCAAGGTCATGCGAATTAGTCCAGTAAACTTTTGCGTTGGAAATTTCTCCACACACACCTCCAATGCAACCAGCATAGGCTATTGAAGAGAACAACAGGGTCGCTACAAACAACAAAACAAGATTTTTATTCATTGACCATCACCCAAATCAGGATTTGCAAACCCGCCGCCACCAGGAGTCTGAGTTTCCAAACCCCCCATATTAGTTAACCTCTCCGCAATAGGAGTTGACTGAATTGAATCCTTGTATAAAGAAGTGTAAAAGCTTTCTAATATTCCTTTCGTGCCAATGTTTCTGACAATTGCAAACAAAGTATATGTTTCAGTTTCATTAACACACTCCTCTTCTGAAGTAAATCTGTCAACAGTAAGATCAGGGCCCTGTCCAACATTAACAATAAATATTTTTTTGTTATTTTCTTCGTCAAGTTCTGAAATAGATTCTGTGGAATCAGCAAAGACTACAACATTGAAATCGTTCTTTAAAGAGAAAAGAGTAATTGGAAGAGTAATTGTTTTTGATTCTCCGATTCCAAGCGAAAGAACCTCTGACTGAAGCTCATCTCCGAAAGCAGGATTTCCCCGAAACACAGAGTTCTTGAAAATTGTTGCTATTGCTCTTCCCTTGTTTGAAATAGTAAATCCAAGATTGAAAGAATTCTGTCTTACACCAGTTGAATGAAGATAAACATTCTCAACCACAAGGTCAGGACAATTATCTATTTCTCCGTCACCATCATCATCAAGTCCATTTGAACAATCTGGTTCTCCGCAGCCCTCATCAATCAAGCCATCCCCATCATCATCAACGAGATTGAAACAAATTTCGCATTCTTCATCAATAAAGCCGTCACCGTCATTGTCAACTCCGTCACCGCATAGTTCCTCACACTCCCCAAATGGCATGTCCTGCGGACAATTAAAGCAAGTTTCTCCTTCATCATCCTCTCCATTTCCACAGTTTTCACAATCAGAATCAGCCCAGTCAATCAGACCGTCACAATCATCATCCAGTCCGTTTCCACAAATTTCCTGAATGCAAACAGGACCATCTCCAATCAGAAAATCAAAACTACATTCTGCAACAACTCCATTGTCTCCCTGAATTTTTATTTTAAGGTCATTCCATTCAGTCTGGTTGTCAATTGCTCTGACATTGTTTGCAGAAACAAAAAATGTTTTATCGCATTCTTCCTCCTCGCAGATTGCAGTGCAGACTTCTTCAGAGTAAGCACTTTCCTTACCCAGCACATCAATTGCTGTGACAACATAGCAGTAGGTCTGGTTTGACTTAGCAGAAGAGTCAACAAAGCTTGTTTCTGAAGCTCCGGAAGTTATTCCTATTTGAGTATAAGGGCCTCCTGCCTTGATTGAACGAAACACATCAAAGTTGTTAATGTCTTCAATGTTAAGAAGAGAGCCATCAGTATACTCTGTTGGCGCCTCCCAGCTCACAACAATACTGCCCGCGCTTGTTGTTAGATTCTTTGGAGTGCCGGGAGATTTGTCCGGGTCTGGATCTGGATCAGGGTCATCAGAACAGTTGAAAATGTCAAGAGTGTAAAACTTGTCATAACGAGAATTGAAATTGGCTGTGTCAGATGCCCTAAAGAAAACTGTTTCTCCATCAAACCTGACTGGAAATTCGTCTCTGGACATAAGGAAAACCTGAAGAGGATTTGTTTCAACAAGCCTTACTTCCCCTGTTTCAAGATTTCCAACCAAAATAAAGAAAGAAGCATTTCCTGCATAGCCTGCAAAAAATGCAGTATCTTCACTTTCAGGAAGATTATCTCCCTTGACCAAAATTACGCCATGGTCTCCATATCCAACAACATACTTTCCTGAAATTGAAGTCCAGGCTCTCAGGACAAACATGTAAGAAGCACCAAAACCAAACCTGCCATCAATATACTCATCGATTTGAGAGCCAAACAAGTCATCAAGGTTAATTGATTCCATTGATTCAATATCGTACACGGAAAAGCCAGCATTATAACTGAATATTGGACCAAGCAAAAGCTTTGAGCCAGAGATATCATTTGCTGAACCACTGTTTGAAGGAAGGCTTCTGTCCATTACTTCACCAGTTCTTATGTTGTAAATATAACCACAATAAGCATAGTCTCCGCTTGGGAAACAAGAAAGGCCATAACTTCTGCTGACAAAATTCTGTATTTCAGTTCTCTCTCCAGTGAAAGCATTAACATGATAAACATGATATCTTGTATTAGAGCCTGAAAGCTGTTCAGGTTCAATTTCAATTCCCTTGCTTCCATCCTCGAGATACATTTCACACCCAAGGCCGGAACAATAAACTTCATCTGTTTCAAGGTCAGAAGCTTGACCAGCTTCAACTATTTCATTCTGTCCAAAGTCGCACCATTCAGAGCAGTCAGGGTCTGGTGAACAGAGAGGCATATTGTAGCAGTCACGATTGCACTGGTTGTCTGCAGAGCAGTCAAGAGAGCAATCATCCAATGACTGCATGACAAAGTTTGCAACAAACTCACAATCGCTTCTTGCAGTAATTGTTATTGTTGTGTCCGAAGAAGCATATTGTGAAACAGAGCAACCATAGTTTCCTGTCTGCTCGCTCCATCCTGCGAAACTATATCCGCTGTTTGAAGAAGCAGAAACTATTACGCGTTCGTATTCAGAAGGGTCTGGATTTGAAACTGAAGCATTTCCTCCTGCCTGCGGATTAGGTCTTGCGGAGAAATTATAGCTTGGTTCAATTTCTTCAAGATAAGCAATGCAGGTGCAGTCAGTTTCACCCAAGTCAATATTGTTTCTTGCAATATTATTTGCAGAAACAAGAGAACAGTCGCCGTAGCAAGTCCATTGTTCTAAAGCAAAGCCTTCAACTGGAGAAACTTCAATGTATTGCCTTGAGTTAACAGCATATTCTCCTGCGCCCTCAACAGTTCCCCTGTTTGATGGTGATGCACTAAGAACAAGGTTTACTTCAGAGATATCTTCAGAAAAGTTTGCAGTAGCAGTACAGTCTCCGTTCACAGTAACGCTTGTTCTGGTTAAAGAAGAATTCTGAACAGAACAGTCTCCCTCAGTAGTCCACCCAGTGAATGAGTAGTTTGAAGATGGAACTGCTACAATCGCAGTTTGCGCTCCTTCAACAACAGTTCCAGAGCCTGAAACACTTCCTCCTGCAGAGGGTGATGCGACAACTTCAAGGCTGTATTCTTCTGGCTTAGAAAGATAAGCTATAAAAGTGCAATCAGCTTCTGTCTTTGTTTTTTGAATCCACACATAATAACCAACTGTTGAGTCTTTTGGAAAATCACTGCCAGAATATTTGACAGGACTATTCCATCCGCAGAGAGATGAATTCTGTAAGTAGTTAGCATGCTCCCAGGCAATCCTCCCATCGTCAGTTAGATAAATACGTTTATAATACCTGCAAACATCTGGGTCACCTGCTCTTGCCCCGCCATAGAATACACAACCATCTCCAGAAGCCGTGTTTGAATTCGCAGTCAACTCAACAATTGAATATCCTTCATCTGGACTAATGTTAATCTTGTGCTGACCTACAGTGATGGGACAGGAAATTTGTGAAACATTGGAATTGTTAAAAACAACACTTCCTGTTCTTATTGGGCTTGTTTGAAGGAAGATACTCCCGCATCGTGAAAACTCAGCTGTTGCAGTACAGTCTCCGTTCACAGTAACACTGTTTGAAGCAATTGTGGCGCCAGAATTAAGCCTGCAGTCACCATCCAAAGACCACCTCACAAACAAAAAACTGGAATCAGGGGACGCAGAAATATTATGTGTTGAACCCAAAGAAACACTTGAAACTGTGCCCGTGACACTCCCCCCTGCAGAAGGAGTTTTGAGAACAGTCAAAGAATATCTTGCACTGCAATCAGGATCTGTTTCACAGCCAGGATTTGAAGCACAGTTAATGTTGCACTGTCCATTTGCAGAACAGTTTTCAGAACAGGACTCTTCAAACACTGCTCTGTAAGTACAGCTTCCTGGCTCGCCACTAGCCTTTACGCGGTTAGTGGAGAAATTAGAATTGTATTCGTTCTCTAGGGAACAAACTGTACCCATTTCGCTATAGCCTGGTTGCCAATACAAAAACTTGTAGCCTGAAGAAGGGCTTGCTGAAATCTGAACCCACTGGTTTTCAGGAGCATCATTCAAGACCTTTGCCTCGCCAGAGCCGGAAAAACCTGTTCCGGAAACAGTTCCTGTTCCAGAAGGATGCGGATAAATCGTAAACTTGTACTTTTTTTCAAAGTTTGCTATAACTATGCAGTTTCCGTTGACTAAAACAGTGGTTGAAGCAGAATCCTTGTCAGAAACAAGGCAGCCTCCGAAATCTGTCCATTCAACAAAAGAGTACCCAGGGCTTGGGGAAGCGCTGATTGGCATTGTGCTGCGAAGCAAAACATCAGAAGACTCGCCCTCAACAGTTCCTCCAGCAGAAGGCGATGCTGAAACAGACAAGGAATAAGTGTTTTCTGAAAATTTTGCTGTGGCAGTACAGTCGCCGTTCACAGTAACGCTTGTTCTGGAGCTGGAAGCGTTTAGGATAGTGCAACTGCCTGACAAAGTCCACCCTGCAAAGCTGTAACCTGATTTAGGAATTGCAACAATTTGCTTTCTCTCTCCCTCAACAACACTTCCCGAGCCGGAAACGTTTCCCCCTGCAGAAGGTGACGCATTTACTGACAATGAATAAGTGCTTGGGGCTGACAGGGAGAAAATTGCTTTAACTGTACAAGCATTATGGTATAGTTCATATGGCTTCATTTTGATTATTGCATTTTCACTTTCAGAGCCGTAGATATAACAATGCGGGTTTGAGGGCAGGCCATGCTCCCAGCGAACAAATTCATAACCTGCAGCAGGAACAGCCATAATCTGGTGGGAAGTGCTTGGGGCAACCTGTGAAGTCCTTCCGCAGTCTTCTCCTCTTGAAGTAAATGGTGCAGAGCCGGCAGAAACAGAGACTGTTCCTCCGTTGCACGGCTCTTCCTCCACTAGGACCTGGAATTTGTCAGAGCCATAATACTGACCATCTGTCTCTTCATTCTCACAGTCTTCAGGGCAGTAAACTCTTGAATCCCAGGGAATTTCCCTACCATCTTCCCCTTCTTCACAGTAGCCATTTCCACAGGTGCTGAAAAGAGCTTTTTCTTTTGAGAAAAGAAGACTTGGCAGTTCACTGGCTGGCGCCACATTAATAGAGCAATCTTCTGCGCAATTGCACTCGTTCTCCCAGCCCTCACAGAAGTTGTTTCCACAGTCAGAGCAAAGCATGGCACCGTTAACTGAAGGTCCACATAGCCCTCCAGAGCCATAAATAATTGGAATTTCCTTTAAGCCAGGACAGCATTTTTCTTTGGACCCAGGATAAAACTGTATTGATTCACCTGCGCCAATGCAGCCAGAAGAATAACTTGTAGAGGAACAGTTTCCTGTGCAAGTGTCCACTGACTTTGGAGCGGAGAGAAAAGAAGGAATATTTCCGTTAGGATTTTCAAGAGCAATTGAATAGTTGTCGCAGGAGTTTTTTGACTTGACTGTTACTTTAAGATTTCCACTTTTTTGATAACCAACTGTGAAGGGATTTCTTTCAACTTCGCATGAAACTATTTGACATTCTTCATCAATGCAACCGTCAAGATCGTCATCGATTCCGTTTCCGCAAACTTCTTCCCCTACTTCAATCTGATTGTTTTCATAGTTTGTTTCAACAATCTTTTGCTGTGAATTAACCCATATGAGAAAACGATTGTTTTTTGCGACTTCACTAGTTATTTGAAAAGAAATAACTTTTTCCTCTGCACCTGGAAAGAATTCCTCTGTTTCAACAGTGTAAATCCAGCCTGATTTAACAGGGTCTTCAACAGCAAAGCTTGCCGAGTCCTTGAGTTTTCGGTAAAGAATAGCATCTGTTTTGACTCCCTGAGTGCTGTTGTTGAACAGAATAGCATCAACTTTTGCCAACTGTTCAGACACTATGTAAACAGAGCCTGAAACAAGTTCCAGGTCAAGACCGCAGTCAGCAGGGCAATTCACTGAAGACTCTGAAACAGGATTGCAGAATCCGTCTCCACAGCATTCAATGCACAGCCAGCCAGTGTAAGCACCATAAAAACTGCACTGACTGCACTGACAATCAACACATCTGCCAAGACCTTCATCACAAAGCTCTTCATTTATTCCAAGAGAGCTATTGAACGAGCAGTCAGAGTTGGATGAGCAAGAGCGAAGGGAATTATAGTCAGGCGCACAATCACCATCAAGCTCTGCTGAAAAAGCAGTGGAAATGAATAAGAAAATTAGACAGATAAATAGATAAAAAGATTTTTGTCCAGCCATAACTGCACTTCCTAGAATAATAATAGCTTTCCATATATAATAGTTTTGCTTTTTCTTTTTTTTATCAGGTGTTCTGTTGCCAGTGGAAAAAATTAAGATTGGAGAAAAAACAATTTTTCTTGTCGGAACCGCCCATATTTCTAAGCAGAGTGCTGAACTTGTGAAGAAAATTATTGAAAAAGAAAATCCTGATTCTGTCGGAGTAGAACTTGACAAAGAGAGATACCTGCAGTTAAAGCATGAAAAAAAATGGAAGGAAACAAGTATTTTTTCCATTCTCAAACAGGGAAAAACTCATCATTTTCTCTTAAACCTGCTTCTTTCAAATATGCAAAAGAAATGGGGGGAAAAAATTGGAACAAAGCCAGGGGAAGAAATGCTACAGGCAATAAAGACAGCGGAAGAAAAAAATATTCCTGTAAGCATGCTTGACAGAAACGTAAAGATTACATTGAAGAGAGCTTTTGCTGGAATGAGCCTTGGAGAAAAAGCAAAATTCTTTTACTCGCTAATAACAGGGATTTTTAGTGAAGGGGAAGAAATTTCAGAAGAAAAAATTGAAGAACTCAAACAAGCAGATGTCATGAGCGAATTAATGAACGAGCTTGGAAAAGAGTTGCCAGGAATTAAAAAAGTGCTAGTGGATGAGCGGGATGAGTATATTGCAAGCAAAATAAACAAAATGAAGGGAAAAAAAGTTGTTGCAATTATTGGAGCCGGACATCTTAAAGGAGTGAAAGAAAAACTTGGCAAAAAAATAGATGTCTCCTGTTTGGAGGAAATTTCTCAAAAAAAAGGAATAATGCAGTATGCAATGCTCTTGGTCCCGGTTTTTCTTGCAGCAGTATTAATCTGGACTTTTTCCACAAAGGGAATTGAAGCAACTGCTTCAGTTATTGGGTTATGGATTTTGATTAATGGATTGCTAAGCGCATTGGGTGCCTTGCTTGCTCTTGCCCACCCTTTCTCAATAATTGCTGCTTTTCTTGCAGCACCGCTCACATCACTTCACCCTGCTCTGGCAGCAGGCTGGTTTGCAGGAATGGTTGAAACAAAGATTAATCCACCAAAAGTAAAAGACTTTGAAACACTTGACAAGATTGGTTCTGTTGGAGACTTTTACAAGAACAGGGTTACAAGGATTATTCTTGTGACTGCTTTTGCAAATCTTGGTTCAGCAATAGGAACTGTTATTGCGATTCCGTTTGTTCTCTCACTGCTTTGAATTTGCCTTGCTTTAAATTCTCTTTGCTTTGAATAAGACCACAAATCTTTAGCACAATCATTCAAGCATTGCGCCAGCTGGACTTCCCTCGGGAGCTTCAAGAACCTTGTATTCTCCTGACTCATTTTTTACAGCTAAAAGCATTGCCTCGCTTTTTATTCCACCTATGTTTGCAGGTTCAAGATTGGAAACAACAATTATTTTTTTTCCCTCGAGTTCTTCCTTTGAATAAAACTGTCTCAAGCCTGCTACAATCTGCCTTTCCTCACTTCCAAGGTTTATTTTTATGAGAAAAAGTTTGTCTTTTCCTTCAACCTCACTTACTTCAAGCACATCAGCAACCTTCAGTTCTGTTTTCTTGAAATCGTCAAAACTAATCATTAAACCACCTGATTAATTCTTGCTTGAAAAAATTTAAAAAAGCTGGTTTTGGAAAGCATTTTAAATCAGTTAAACTAAATAATATGCAATGTCTGTTCGAAATCCAGCAATCATTGTAATAACATTATTTGTCGCGGCTGTCCTGACAAGCGGATTCATCTACTTTGAATATCCTGCACCATACCACAGCGACACCTGGGACCATATTTCAATATCCAAACAAATGAAAGATACTGGAGGAATTGAATTCAGCAACCCATACCAAGAAAATCCAACAATTTTTCCATTCAGCCAAAACTATGAATTTGGATTCAATGTTCTTCTAGCAGAACTTTCAATTTTTAGCGGACTGGAAGAAATACAGCTTGCAGCAATTTTGCCAGCATTGTTTACATTCCTGCTTGGGCTAACTGTTTTTGTGCTTACCAGGTATTTTTTGAAAAGCAGAATCGCTGGACTAATAACTGCAATGATTGTGCTTTCAATGAGAACAAACATTGCTTTGCTCGGGCCCCAATTTCTTGTGCCCATGGCTCTTGCAACAGCTCTGACACCAATTAATCTGTTCCTGTTTCTCAAAGCGCTTGAAAATAAAAAATTCTGGCCGGTGCTTGGCCTGAGCTTTGTGTTTACTACAATCGTGCACCCAGCATTCACAATTGTTCTTATTCTAGTTTTTGGATTATACCTGCTGTTGAGTCCCAGTTCACTAAAGAAAAATCTTGCAGTTATTGCGCCAGCAATAGTTCTTCTCGCAGTCCTCATGTTTGCATTCAGCTCGTTCATTGGAATAGAAGACGGACAGGGAACAAATGAAATAATTGCAAGCATTATGGAAAAAATAGTCTGGGAACCAATGAATGAAAATCAACCAGACTTTCAAATCGCTAGTTTTCTTGGAAGCTTTTTGTTTTCAGCAAGCGCGATAGGAATAGTTGCAGTTCTTGTTTTATATTTCCTAAGCCTTGGCGGAAAAACATTTAATGGAATTGAATTCGACAGAAAAATGAAAATCCTGCCAATTTTTATAATAGCCTTACTACCGTCCCTGCTGTCACATTACTCTGCAAAGATAAGTTTCTTTTCACCGTTTCTGCGATTGTTCATGACACTAAATCTTGTGATGCTGATGCTTGCAGGAATTGGAATATTTTATCTATTCCAAATGGTCATGAAAAACAATCTTGTGAAAGACGACAGAACTATTAAGAGGCTTGTGCTTGTGGCAATTGCAGTATTTCTTGCATTCAATGTAAGCTGGCAACCATTTACTCCAGACGATGGACAAAAACTTTCCCACACGCTCGAACTAAGTGATTTAGGAGCTTTTGAATGGATTGAAAAAAATACTGAAGCAACAGAGAAAATAATTTCACTGCCATGGCATTCAAGAATGGCATCTTATCTTTCTAACAGAAAAGTGCTTAGTGTTTCGCGGGCTCACCTCTGGTTAAATCCAGAACTGGAAGAAGAAATTGTAAACTTTTTTAATTCAGACTGTGAGTCAAAGAAAAAATTTGCTGAATCACAGGGAGCAGAAATTGTATTCAGCAGAAACGAATTTTCTTGCGAAGGCTTCAACAGAGTTTTTGCTTCAAGCAACGGAAGCAAAGCATTTGTTTACACAAACAATTAGGACAGCTATTTTTTACAAACAAGTATTTTTTAGAAATAAATATTTTTTACACATAGCTATTTTTGGTCTCTTCCAGAAGCAGATTTTTCTAGATAAGGAAGAATATTTCCGTTTTTTGCTGCTTCATCAATAAGATTTTTTGCAAAAAACATTCTCTGCACTCCGCCAACCAAAGTAAGTGCTGCAATAAGATAAAGCGCTATCTCCAGAACTGAAAATCCGAAAAAAGAAAGCTGGAAAAAAGACAAAGCAATTCCTGCAAGAAGAATCAATAGCCTGTCACCATGCTCTCCTATTGCTGGCCAGTCCCTGTTGTCAGTAATTATTACAAGAGCAACTCTTGGCTTTGCATAACTTTCAATCAAGGAAAATCCAAAAGCAAGAAATGCAGGAAGGGGATAAAGAAGAGCACACCCTCCAAAAAGAATAAACTCAACATACTTGTCAATCATTGTTTCAAAATAATTTCCAAACAAAGAGCTCTTGTTAATCAGCCTCGCAACTGCGCCATCAAGCAGGTCCATTGAAACAGCAAGAACAGCAAACAAAAGCGCAAGAGGAAATTCCCCTGAAAAAATAAAGAAAGCAGAGACAAGAGAAAAAGGAATAGCCATTAAAGAAACAATATTCGGATGAATTCCGAGAACAGCAAAAGGTTTTGCGGGAATAGCAAATAAATTGCTTACTTTTTCTCTTAACTGGCCAATCAAATCAAACACCTGCACTTGCATATTGTCAATCTTTTCCAATTATTCCTGTTTTAGTAAACCAGCTTTTACTAGCTGAACCTTGAAATGGGTTGTGATTGGAGTTCGCTTGCCAAACACTTTTGCGTTTCCATTCTTTATAAGCTTTCTTGCCTTTTCAAGAGAAGAACAATCAAGTTCCAGACCAGCATTTCCAACCTCGCTTGGAAAATGAGCATCGCTTCCAGCAGTAAAAGGCTTTGAATTCTTTCCTGCGAACTCTTGAGCCTGCTTGTTAAATCTTGAAAGCCAACTTCTTCCATTAAAAACCTCAACTGCATCAACTAAACCAAGAATTTCTTTTTTTAGCCTAAACCCTGTTAAAAGCGGAGCCCGCAATATATCAAAAGGATGAGCAATAGAGATTAATGCATCCTGCTTTCTAAGGCAATCAATTACTTCATAAATCTCACCAGGCTGAACAGGCTCGTTCATGAACAAACCAATTAGTTCTCCGACAAGGTCACCGCATCTAAAAACCTTTATTTCTTCTCCAAGAACTAATGGAACAGACTGCTTTTTTGCCTCTGCTGAAAAGCTCTTCCACGCCTTGCAACAGTCATGGTCAGTGATTGCAAAACCTATTCCCTTGTCAGAAGCTGCTTTTATTATTTGCTTTCCTGAACCAAGCGCGTGGCCCGAGTAAACAGAGTGAACGTGAAGATCAAGTTTCATAAAAAGAATAAGATGGCAAGGGATATTAATGTTTTTGGTTCAATCCCTTGCCTGAATTTATTGCTAAATTGCTAGCCATCAAGAGGAACTTCTGTTCCCTCTTTTTTAGACTCTTCTGTCTGGCCTGCTTCTAACTTAAGAACATCAGCCTTGTCAGTCTTTTCCCAGGTAAAGTCTGGGTCATCTCTTCCAAAGTGACCATAAGCCGCAGTCTTTCTGTAGATTGGTCTTCTCAAGTCAAGATGTTTTATTATTTCAGCAGGCTTGAGAGGAAAGTGTTTTTTCACGAGCCCCTCTATTTTTTCCTCCGGAACATTGTTTGTGCCAAATGTTCGAACCAGAACAGAAACCGGGTCTGCGACTCCGATTACATATGCAAGCTGAACCTCGCACTTGTCAGCCAGACCAGCAGCAACAATGTTTTTTGCAATATAGCGTGCTGCGTAAGCTCCTGATCTGTCAACCTTGCTTGGGTCTTTTCCAGAGAAAGCCCCTCCACCATGAGCTCCGTGCCCACCATAGGTGTCAGCAATTATTTTTCTGCCAGTTACTCCAGCATCAGCAACAGGACCGCCTAAAACAAACTTTCCTGTTCCGTTGATGTGATACTTTGTGTTCTCATCAACCAAGTCCTTGCAGACAGGCATTATTACTTTTTCCATGATGTCTTCTCTGAGTTTCTCAAGAGTCACAGCCTCAGAATGCTGTGCAGCAATTACAACAGTTTCAACTCTCACAGGTTTTCCGCTGTCATACTCAACAGTTACCTGGCTTTTTCCATCAGGCCTAAGATATGAAAGCTCTTTGGAACTTCGCACATCAGAAAGTTTCTTTGTGAGCTTGTGCGCTAAAACCATCGGCAAAGGCATAAGTTCTGGGGTTTCATTGGTTGCATAACCAAACATCATTCCCTGATCTCCAGCTCCCTGCTCGTGCTCTTCTGATTCAGTAACCCCTTGAGATATATCAGGGCTCTGCTCAGAAATTGAAACAAGAACACCGCAGCCATCACAGTCAAATCCATAAGAAGGATCATCATAGCCTATTTCCCGGATTGTGTCCCTTGCAACTTTCTGGATATCCACATAAGTGTTAGTGGTTACCTCTCCGGCAACAACAACAAATCCTGTTTTTGTGAGACACTCTACTGCAACCCTTGCCTCTGGGTCTTTTGCATATATTGCATCTAGAACAGCATCACTAATCTGGTCACAAACCTTATCTGGATGACCTGCAGTAACACTCTCAGAAGTAAAAAAGAATTTTCCTTTTTTCATCGAACCACTCCTTAGTTTTTGTTTTCGTTTTTGTTTTCGTTTTATTTTTAGTTTTAATTTTTAAATTGTTTTTAGATTTGTTTTTTTGAAATATATTCAGATAGTTTCTGATATTCTAGAAAATTGTTTCAGCAAAAGGTTAAATAGTAATTGGGGTTGAAAGAAATATTCCAATCAGAATAGCTTGGTTTTGTAATCTTTGAAGCAACTAATTTGGAATTGGAAGAACTTATTTTTGGAACATTCCCCTGAGTAAAAAGCTTTTTTTCAAAAACAACTATTGCACCCGTGACTTCAGGGAAAGAGCAAGCCCATTCAAGAGACTTGCTGATGTCAGACTCCGAACAAATTTTGTTACATAATCCAGTAGCAAAAGCATCTGCCACAGAAGCATTGCTGGCAAGAACAGTCGCAAGACTGCAATTTCCAAAAGAGAAAGAATGTCCAAAACAGGAGGACGAAGAACAGATTGAACTCGGAAGCAAGGAAACAGGCAATTCCAAAGAATAACTTTTTTCAGAGAAACCAGAAAAAATTCCTGTATTAACTGATTTTTTGGAAACTGCAAAAACATCTCCTCCGTTGTCAACTATTGCTGTCTCTGCCCCAAGAGAAACCATTTTCTCAGCAACAATCTGAGCAATTGTTCCAGCAACAGCAGCCATTGGCCCGACTCCCGCTAAAACAGAAGCAGAGTGCATTCGCTTTGCAGACTCAGGAGCCCCGGATGACTGGGTAACAGGGAGAAGAGATTCTGCAAAGAGAGGGTGAACAGAAACAAATTCTTCAAGAATATTTCTTTGTTTGATGAATTCATCAATTCCTGCTTCACAGAATTTTTTACCTTCAGACAAAACCTTGACACTTGTTCCCTTTAATTCAAAAAAAGAAGAATGCATTTTACTCACCTGAAAAGATTGCTTTAAAAGGGCATGACTCAATGCAGGAACCGCAGGCAATGCACTTTTCCGAGTCAAAAAATATTTCAAAATCTTTTTGATAAATTGCATTGACAGGGCAGATTGAAATGCATACTCCGCAGTTAACACATTTTTTTTCATCCCTTGAAATTCTGCTTCCAAGAGGCTTTACTTCAATGCCCTGGCTTTTAATAAAATCAACAGCTTCAGAAATTTTGTCAGCATTACCTGAAAGTTCTATGCCAAGAAATCCGCGCTCGTCCGAAGAAATGCTTGCACTAAAAATGTTAACAATCAATCCAAATTTTTGAATTATCTCGTTTGTAAGCGGACGCTCTACAAATTCTGATGGAAAATAAAGAATTATTTTTTTGCTGGGATTAGGCATCTTTTTCACTTCCTGGTTTTTTTTGATTGCTAGCAGAGGGAAGTTTTTGAACTGCTTCTGCGAGAAGAAATTTTCCTTCTTCAATATCCTGCTTCAGCAGGCTGGCAATTTCCCTCGCCATTGAATAAGATGAAAGACTCCCAGTTGAAATCTTTTTTCCGCATACTTCTATTTCGCCACTTCTTAGTTCAGCATAGCTAACGCTTGCGAGAGATTTCTCATTAGCAGAAGGATAATCAGAACTGTAGTCAATAACTGGAGCAAAAATTTCACTATTAGAAACAGAGACAAAGTCAAGAACGCGCTCGTTAAGGAGCGGGATTGGAACTCCGATGCCAAGAGCCATGCTTGCACCATAGCCAGTGAAAGATGTTCCGCGAATATATCTTGAATTCATTTCCTTCAAGTTCCCGACAAGAGCAAGAGTCCCAGCGCCCTCTTTTGGAACACTGTTAGGGGTGCGTTCAGCATCAGGCGCATGCTGAGTGCCCTGCCAGAACACATGGCCCTGCGCACCAGCAAGCCAGACTCTTGTTCCGATTCCAATAACTTCATAGAGCGGATCATTTAGCAGGGGAGATAGCTGCCCCGCAGAACTATAGTTTGCATTGCCCAGGTTTGGAAGAAGCTTTCCCATATAAGTGTAAATTGTTTTCTTGCTCTTGTTCACTGCAACATTGTAGTTTTGATAAGCATTACGCGGATTGCACAGCACAGCATTCCTTAAATTTTTGAGAGAAATTTTCTTTGAAAGCTCCTTACAAGGATAACAATCAGTTCCGTAAGAAACAGCATTCATTTCAACCTCCTTTCCTGCAACAAGATCTTCAATTACGTGCCCCCCGCCATAAGAAAAATTTCCAGGATAAGAAGAATTAAGAGGATCGTTTTCCCTGAGCTCAGTTGCCCCAATAAAAAGATCTACTGCGGCAATTCCAGCATAAGCCTGAACACCATTAAGCCAGGCTTTCTGAATTCTCATCTTTGGAGCAAAATGCCCAGTGTTAATGAAGGCTCCGGAAGAACACATGCTTCCAAACGTGGCTGTTGTAACAACATCAACCTCTTCAAGAACCTTTTCCTTGCCGTCTTTTTTAACGCGTTCAATGACTTCCTCAGCAGTAACAACTACTGCTTTTTTCTCGGAAATTTTCTTGTTAACCTCTTCAAAAGTGCGACGCATTAAGTAAAAGAATCAAGACAATTTATTAATAATTTGTGAAAGAAATATTCAGATAAGAATAAAGAATAAAAGCTTTTTTATGTTTCTTTATAATATGCTTCCAGACCTAAAAGAAATAAGACTTAGAAGAAAAAGATTTAACTTAACGCAAAGCGACCTTGCTTCAATAACAGGAGTTTCCCAGAGCCTAATAGCAAAAATCGAAAGCCAACAGACTATCCCAAGCTATCTTAATGCAAAAAAGCTTTTTGATACACTTAACAAGCTCGAGCAAGAAAATGTTGTCAAGGCATCAGATATTCAAAGCAGAAAAATTATTTCCGTTAAGAGAGAAGACCCAGTAAAAAAAGCAATCACGTTAATGGGAAAAAACAGTGTTTCACAACTCCCAGTAATTGAAAACAAATCATGCGTTGGAAACGTGAGTGAAAAAAGTCTTCTGGAAAAAATAATCTCTTTTGAAGATATTTCAGACACTAAAGTAGCGAATGTCATGGACGAAGCACTGCCGACTCTCCCAGGCAACACACCAATTACACTTTTAAGCCAGATGCTGAACTACAGCCAAGCAGTTCTTGTGACTGAAAATGGAAAAATCTGCGGAATAATTTCCAAGTCAGACCTGCTGGAAGCAGTAGCAAAAAAGAGATGAAGAAAGTCTAGAAACAAATAGAAAAAATAAAAAAATCCAAAAAAAAAATAAAATTAAAAAAAGAAAAAAATATGAAAGAAAAAGGAGCTATTTCTTGCCCCTAGTTTTCTTTTTTGTGCTTGCCTTTTTAGTCTCTATTGTTTTCTTTAAATCTTTTTCTGCTATCTTGTCCTTGTTAAGATAGGCTAGAAGAGCAAGCAATAGGATTACTAAAAGAACAATAGCAATTGTTTTTCCTGTTTCAAGAAGCGCATATCCTGTTAAAGGAGATTTTGCCTCTGCTTCTGAAAGGTCAACAATTACAATCTTGTTCAGAGTTCCCTTGTCAGTATTTATTTCAAGAGTGACGGGGAAACGCTTTTCTGAAACATCTGTTCCAAGATAAAGTGTTACTTTTCCAGAAGTTGACTCGCCAGGAGCAAGAAGCTTTTTGTCAAGAACAACAACTGCATTGAAGTCAACAGCCTGAACATTGTTTACTCTCACAAAAGAGTTTGAGTCATTGCTCAGGAAAATGCTTACTTCAGCTGAATGCTCTGTTTCGCTAAGCAAAGATTCTGCTTCAGAGTCAGCGCCAATCTCTATTCCTTCAAGAAGATATGGAAGAGAGCTGTAGACATTGAAGTTTACAAGCTGAGAACTTTCATGGTCTCTTCCGAACACGCTTGCGAGAGCCTGATAGTTTCCTTCTTCAAGGTCACAAAGCGGGTTCACAAAAACATAAACCTGCTTTATTTCCCCAGGAACTAATGAAAGAGACCTTGGAGAAGCATAAACCCAGTCAAGACCTGTGAAAGTTACACTAGCAGTCTGTTCTCTTGTTCCAGAGTTAAGAACAGAGATACTGAAACTCTTTGACTCTCCAGCGTTAAGGTCAATTGAATTCACAAGTTTTGCATAATCCACTGAAATATCATAGCAGTTTTCTGAAGAAATATTGAAACCGTAAAGAGCGTCAAAAAATTCTCCGTCAACCAAAAGATTGAATCTTTTGTTTCCAATTTCCCCTTCAAAATCAACAGTTACGTCAACTATCTGCTCTGAATTTGGAGCAAGAGAAATTGACTGCTTTGAAAGGTCTGCGAGAATTCCCTCAACCTTCAAATCTGCTGAAACCTCTTTAAGAGAGTCATTTGAAAACTTGACCTTGAAAACAGGATTTTCTTCAACACATCCTTTTTCAGGCGTCTGAATTCCCTCAGCAACAAGATTGTAACAGTCTTTCAGGAAGACTATGAGGTCTTCTTCATATTCTTTGTTGTATTTTTTTGAAGAAACAACAATCTTTACAGGAATTTCTTCCTGTGCAGAAATGTTTTCAGCAATATTCAAAACAAACTTTTCAGAAGAATTTCCTGAAATTGAAATCTTGTTTTCTTCAATTGAAATCCAGCTTGGGCCAAACAATTTTATCTCAAGCTCGTCTGAAAGCCCGCCAGAGTTAGTGAGTTCAAACTCGTAAGAAATATTTTCTTCTCTGCAAGCTTCAACGTCAGCAACAGTTAAGGAAATTTCCTGAACATCGAGAATTTCAAATTCAGAGCTTTTAGTTACAGTGTAGGGTGTTCCCTCCATTGAAGCAGTTACTTCAAATCTGTAAGCGCCAGCTTCCTGTCCGCACGGGGCCTGAACCTGTAAAACAGCAGTTCTTGAAGAATTTTTGTTTACCATAAATCTTTCGCTACTGAGCTTTATCCATTCCTTTGGAAGCCCGTCAATGTCAAGAGAAACATACTCATCCTGCACACTGTTGTTTGAAACCTCTAATTCAAAACTCTGTGGCAGGCACTGCCCTGAAACATTATCGTCTTTTGAGATTTTAAGACTCAAAGCTCTTGTTTCAAGAACCCTTACCTTCATTGTCTTTGAAAGAGTTTCTCCATTTTTTACATTTATTGTAAACTCATACATGCCTGGAACAACATAGCATCCTTTTGGACGAATAAATGCATAAAAGTTTTCTGATTCTCCAGCAGAGAGTGTAACGATTATTGGATCTTCACTAATCCACTGTCCATTCATGTTAATCCATTCAGAGTTCTCTCCCTCTGCGGAAATGAAAAATGTTTGTGTTTTATCAGAATCGTTAACCAAAGCATATGTTTCTTGCTTTGGCCCAAGGCAGCTACACTCCACCTCAAAAGAGCCGTTGAATTCAACAGCAAAACTAGCTCCTGCAAGAAGCAGGGCAAACAATACAAAAACTATTTTCTTCAAAACCATCACCGTCCCAGCCATTCTATTTCATTTTTTGAATTATTTCCTGAACCCACAAGAAGCAATGCAATCAAAAGAAGCACAACAAGCCCGATTAGAAAGCCTGTTCCCAAAGAAAACAAGCCCGCGATTCCGAAAAAGCCTTGTTCTTCATCTTGTTCATTTTCTTTCCCTGATTCAGGATAGTTAACGTAAACACTGATGTCAGAAATTGTCCTGACATCTCCAGCAAAAAGCTCGATTTTTCCAGAGTACTCTCCTTCAAGAACATCGTGCTCTGCTGAAATCTTCCCGGAAATATTGACTATTTCCCCTGCTCCAAGATCAAACCTGTTAGGAGAAATCTTTACTCCACTGGGAAGATAAAGAAGCGCAAGCCTTAAACCATTAATCTCTTCACCAGAATTGTTTGTGAATGAAAGATTCTTTCTCAAGATTACGCGATTGTTTCTCTTGACAAGAATATTTAAATCATAGTCTCCGATGTTCATATCGCAAGGAATTGAAACACTCACATACACGTCAGCTGTCTCATCCTGTTCGACTTCAAAATCAGACCTTGAGAACCTTACAGACTCTCCCTTTCTTGGTCTTTTTGACACAGAGAGATTGAAGTCATCATCATAGTCTCCGTGGTTCTCAATTCTGAAAATATAAATTCCCATAGAACCCTGTTCAATTTCAATAAAATTATCTGAAACAAGGCTTGCATTGGATTGTCTTAGCTTTCTTACAATAATGCACTGGTCTGCAACAACAGACTTTCGCTCATTCCAAGCATAAACACTTACGGAATGATTGCCGACATCATCGTCAAGTCTTGCATTAACATCAAAACTGCAGTATTTTGTTTCATTTGGCTGAAGTGAAAAGCTTCCAGGAACAGTGGTTGGCAAATCAGAGTCAACGGAAACATGAACTTCCTGCACTTCGTCAAGATTGTTTGAAATTTGGAAATAAATTTTTGAAGAATGATTTTTGTCAATTGAAATGCACCCAGCTGAAGACAGTGAGAGAGAAAATGAATTAGCTGGAGAAACACCGCAGTGCTCTACTTCAACATCTAATTCATCCGCATAGGTTGAAGAACCTGAATCAGCAAAAATTGAAATAGCATAATTTCCTGCTTCAATTTTGCTTGGAACATAAAATTCTAGTTGAACATATCGCTCACTGAAAGGAGCTAATTCAACAGTTGTCTGAGTAAAAGAAGGCAGAAAAAGCTCGTTGTCAGCTCTTAGAAGAACATGCTTTGCCCTGTTAGTATTGTTTTTTACAAGAATATCGGTTGTGTGAGTTGAACCAGCGCAGACAAGCGGTCCAGACGGAACAAACTCAACTTCTTTGCCGGTTACCTTTACAACAATATTCTTTGAAACCTGCTCTCCAGCATAGTTTGCTGTGAGAGAAACATCAAAAATTCCAACCGGAGAAAAATAAGTCACGATTGCGAGAGTAACAGTTGTTTTTTCTCCCTTGTTCAAACAAAGCTGTTCCCTTGAAACATTTGTTGAAATAGAGTACTCGTCAGAAAAAGAAGAAAAATCAATGCACTGAACAGAATCAGACTTGTTCTCAACAGTGAACGGGATTCCAACAGAACCATTTCTCAACAGTGAAACATCATCTGTTTCAGACTCGATTACAATATCTGGTTTTAGGACATGAACAGGGAGAGAAATTGACTTTGACTCACTATTGAAAGAAAAATCAACTGAAATAGTGTACTGCCCCTCAGGCATGTCAGAAGGAACATTGAAACCAATAAAGAAAACTGCGTCTCCGTGTGCTGCAAGGCTGGCTGATTCAGGAAAAGGAACCACAGTAAAGCGTGAATCCCCAGAAACTGAATCAATGGAAACAATGCCTGTGTTCGAAGTATTATTGTAAGCTCCAACAGCAAAAAGGCTGTATTCGCCGGGATAAACATCAACTGACTCAGGATAGGAAAGCAAGTCAAAGCTCTGAGCAAAAGCTGTTGAAAGCAGGAAAACTGCTAAAAAAATCATTAAAAATCGCTTCATCTTTGAACCACCCTCTTAGAGTATCTAGAAATAAAAGCTATTAACAGGATTGAAGCCAGAATGACAAGCAAAATGTCAAGCAATAGTTCAAATCCAAGAAAATCAAATGCAAAAAACGAGAAAAAGCCTGTAAGCAAGCTGTCTTCTTCATCTTCTTCATCCCCATTGCCTTCAGTGCCTTCATTACCTTGTTCCTGTTCCTTCTTTTCATTGAAATGAAGCTTTACAGACTTAACAAAAGTCTTGTCTCCAAGCTTAACAACAAGAGTTGAAAGATAAGAACTTCCAGTAAAAGAACTCTTTGGATAAAGAACAAGGGCAACGCGCTGTTCACTGTCACCAGGAAGTGAGGATGGAGAGTCAATATACTCAAAGTCAACTGGAGCAAAAAACTCAACTGAAAGACTTTTTCTCACAGGAGAATCATTCACTATTTCAACAGGAAAAGCAGTTGGCTTCTCAAAAAAATAAACATCAGAAGGAACCTCTACAGAAGCTGCAGACGCAAAGCTGAATACAAACAGAAACCCTGCAAACAATGCACATAGCTTGTTCAAATGCATAACCAAAAACCCCTTCGCAATTAACTCTTTAATGTGAATTGCGTACATAATGGTGTGCTCAGAGTATTTAAACTTAACTGAAAGAAGTTAAGGCAGTCAAACCAAGAAAATCAGTTTCTGACTTCAGAATCAGAAGGCTCTGGCAGTGAGTCAGAACTCTTATAGACCCCTGGAATGAATTTCTGCAAGTCAATGCAAGCAAGGCACTGGGTAACAGAACGGCAGGATTCGCAGTTTTGTGAAAGAGACTTGAAATTAATAGTTGTCTTGTCATATCCAATTAATTGGCCTGCCTCGTTCCTCTGGCAGACATAAAAAGTATTAGAGCCATAAAGCTCTTTTGCTTCAATTTCGTCAATACTTTGAATCTCCCAATAAAACTCTTTGGTTGATTCTGACTCTATTGGAACAGGATAAAGCTTTCCAGACTGAAAGCCATTTTCTTTAAAGAAAACCGTGTACTCTGGCTGTCCAGGACTACTTTTCGTTGTCCCAACATAAGTTGTGTGCGGGCTTGGATCAAGGTCTCTGCTCTCTTCAGGAAGTGACTCCTCTGACTCAACACCCTTTAATTCATTATAATAACCTTTTTTTGCCTCTTCATACTGCGTGCTAGACCAGCCTTTAACAGCCTTGTAAGCTGACTTAAATGCAGGCGGAATTTCCTTTGCCTCTCTAGCAATCCAGCCAAATGTTGCACCAAGCACTTTTCCAATAGAAAGAGACTCTTCTGCAAACAAGACAGCATCTTCAGGAAATTCTTCTTCAGCAAGGTTTGCCTTTGACTCAAGCTTTACTGCAAACCTGCACCAGCACTCTGTGTTTCCCATGCAAGCCTGAGAGTTTGCTTTTTCATCATAGCTTGTTCCTGAAAGCTTTTCCCATTTCCACTTGTTCAAGTTATTGTAAGGACCTAAACCATTGTTCAGCCCAATATTAAAGCACCCAAATCCACTTCTGTAAGAACCGAAAAGAACCCACCCAGTCGCCTTGCCCATTTCATAGCAACCCCACATGCAGGCATTACCCCCCTTTGGAGGTCCAATGACATTAACAATAGGATTAACTGGAAGACAAGTTTCCTCTCTACTTGTTGCCTTTACTGGCTCCCCAGTACTGTCAACAACAGGTTCTGTTGGAGTTGGAACCGTGGTTGTTGGAGGAACAGTAGTTGGAGGAGTTCCAGTGGAAGGAGGCCCTGTTTCAGTAGTTATTCCAGACCCAGTTGAAGGACCAGGCATTAACCCTGCGGGAGAAGCACCAGTTGTAGTGGTTATGTCTATTGGACCAGAAGGCTGATTAGATGAATCTGGAAGAGATTCTCCCTCTTCCCTGCAATCCCTGTCAATTGAAACATAAACCTGGTTCTTTCCGCCAGTCAAGACATCCTCTACTTCCAGCCTGAATTTGTCAGGTGCTTCAAAATGGAAGCTGTTTCCGACAAGACCAAGGCTTTTCCAGACACTTGCTTCTGAATCAAACTTTATAATGTTAGTAAATTTTATCGGGCTATAACTTTGTTGAGCAGTAACAGTTGGCTGTTCAGGCACAGTAGTGGTTATTCCTGTTGTGGGCGGTTGAGTTGGCTGGACTGGTTGGTCTTCAACTTCGCCAATTTTTCCATCCTTTAAGTAAAACCTAATCTTGCCCCAGGGCTCTACAGAACCAAGAACATGGCTTACGAGCAAGTTTCCTTTTTCTGCAGAATCAATTCCAACACAATATGTTACAAAGCCGTCAGTACCAGCAGGCATGGAAACTTTTTCTCCAAGAGACTGAGGAGTGATTGTAAGAGATTTGTGAAGCTTTATGTCCTCAATTGAAGTGCTGTTTGTAGTAGTCTTTAT
>JAFCCW010000022.1 GCA_017609985.1 Candidatus Iainarchaeum sp. | reverse complement strand
CATGGAAGAATCATGCCATGTGATTGAGTACTATGGAATAGACGAGCTCGGAAACGAGGAAGAAATCAACAGGCAATGTGTGTTTGTTGACAAGACACCGCCTGAGATAACAAAGGAATATGAAGGACCGTTTTATGTTGGAAGCCCGGTAAATGAAACCTTCCAAACCATAGGCAACGGGACAGCTGAATGGTCTAACATAGAGAATCATAGTGCGCCTTATTCAGCTAGATTGTATGTTCCAAACGGCGCAGTCGATATAGCTGCAGTAGAGTATGAAGTAGACATAGCACTAGAGGACATTACAGAATTGTCATTCTGGCAAAAAATATCCAACACCTACGGTGTAAACGTAATATTAGGCATAGACACTGACGGCGACGGTGTTTATGAAGCCCAGGACAAGCCATGGCACTTCAGCCATAATCCAGCAGATTTGGGAGACGATTCATTTATATCAATGGATGGAATGAATCCAAGTACCGGGAGCTGGGAAGAAGTAGATACAACAGGCATTTCACAGTGGTGGACACCGAATAACGCAGGAGATGGTTTCTGTGCAGAGTTTGGATGGAACTATTTGAGCGATATTCAGTCTACAGCAAAGTGCCGTGTTGAACCAACAGACAGAGTTAAAGTAATTAGACTGGTCATCGGAGGATCAGGCGCATGGATGAACAAAGTCGCTTTCGTAGATGATATAAACATAAATGGAGTAACAAATATACTAAGCGGCGCAGAATGGATAAATTCAGAAACAAACATATTGATGGGTGCATTTGATCCAGATCCACACCCATCAGGGGTAGCAACAGTTGACTACAGGATAACCTTGGTTGATGATGCATTCTGTGAAGACCAGGAACTCTGCTACGAAGAAGCAGTTGGCGACGGTGAGTGGGCTCCAGTGATTCATGAACCAGTAACTATTGGAAAAACTTCCTGCCACCTGATAGAAATAGAAGCAGTAGATAATGTCGGAAAAACAGCACTGCACAAGCAGTGTGTTTATGTGGACAATGAAGGACCTACGCAAACAAGATGGTTGGAGATCCAAGCGACAAAATCTATCCAGACGACTATAACTGGATTTTTTACCCAGAAGTAAATGGACAATGTTGGGAATCCGGAGGAATAGACTGCTGGAAAGTAACCTTGCTCACTCCAATAACATTGGATTGTGTAGATCCAGATCCCCACCCAGTGAATAACAGCCATGTCTGCTTTAAAGTAGAGTGGGATGGCGAAGATGTTACTGCAGGAGACATTGATTACTGCAAACAATACAACGGAGACTATAATGTGAACAAAGACGGCTATTGTTGTCTTAAAAGCACAACAAAGGACTTCTACTTCGGGGAAGAGACAGAGCACAACCTGAAATACTACTGTGTTGATGCACTGGGAAACAAGGGACCCATAGACGATGAAAAATTCAAAGTCGAGGGAACAACCTTTGAAATACAGCTCAACAAGAAGTGGAACCTGATTTCAGTGCCTTTCGTTCTCTTGAACGATAGCCCTGAAGAAGTCTTCGAAAGTGTGGAAGAAAATGTAGATTCAGTATGGACATACGATGCAGCAGCAGACGAGTGGTATGTATACCACCCAGGGTCACCAGCTACAAGCAATCTCGAAGAGATTGTGCCTGGTTGGGGTTACTGGCTTGCAGCATTGGAGGAAGACACGCTACTCCTCGGAGGAAGCTTGTTTAGTCCAGCTACAACTCCACCAAGCAAGGACATCAAATCAGGATGGAACTTGATTGGACACTATGGAATGGATGTAAAACCAGCCTATTGTTCACTCTATTCACTTGGAGTGGATGTATGGGACAAAGTGTTCACATCACTGTTCACTTACTGGGAACCAAACAATCCAAACCAGTGGGAGATGCTCAATGAAGGAGACGACATGTTCCCAGGGACAGGTTACTGGATGTCAGTGCCACAGGACGGAATCTACAACTATACTACAACTTGCGGAATGATGGGTCCTTAGGACCCACCGCATTTCCTTTTTCTTTTTTTTTGGAAAAGGAAAGAAACAAACAACGGGGAATAGAAAATGGGGAAAAAAATATTTAGTTTTAGAAATAGCTTTGCGCTTGTAGCTTTGGCTTTATTGCTTTTTATTGGAATTGCTTTTGCGGAATATGATGATTCAATTATTGCTTATTGGAATTTTGACAACTGGTCGGGAACTGAATTAAAGGATGTTAGTTTAAACAAACATGATGGAGTCATTAAGGGAGCTGAATGGGTTCCAGGATATATTGAAGAAGCTTTGTATTTTAACAAATTTGAGGATGATTATGGCATTATCCAACATGATGAAAATCTGGCTTTTTCTCACAAAGACAGCTTTACTGTTCTGTTATGGGTTTTTGTACCAGATACTTCTAAAATTAATGACTGGGAAACAGTTCTTGCAAAATCAAGGCACAAGGGAAACTGGTGGGGTTTGTGGCTTGACGGAACCAAACCAGAGCCTAAATGGGTCTTTGGTTCTGCACCATCCACTGATGTTAATGGAAATTTTGTTCACGGAAATCTTTACGCTGAAACACCAATAACAAAAGGCTGGCATTATATTGCTTTAGTGCAGAAAGGAAATGAATTTCAAAAAATTTATGTTGATAACATTCTTGAAGGAACTGGAATCCCAAGAGATGCGAATGGGGTGGGAAATCTTTTCTTTGGGTGCGCTTCTCGCGGATTTGACCAAAGTTTTAGTGGAAAAATTGATGAAACAAGGATTTTTGGAAAAGACTTGAATTTTGAAGAAATTGTCGCAGTAGGTGTTGAAGAACCAACAGATTGGAGTGCAAGAAAATACCCTGCTGGTTTTAACTGTTTTTACGTGCCTGGTTCTGATTTTGGAGAAGAACTTGAAATTGATGGAAACTCAATTACTATTAAGAGAAGAAATAATGCTATTGAATTGCTTTTGCCAAAAGCTGACTTAAAAGCATATGGAAGAATTGAGTTTGAAGGAGCTGAGATTTTCAGCTTTGATCCTGAAATTAAAAATTTTTATTCTGAAGATGTTTTTTCAGAAAATGACGGTGTTGAAGAACAGGCAAACGAAATCTATAGCGATTGCAATGATGACGAGGTTTTCTGGAGTTTTGGAAACAACAAAGCAGATTTTTTTCTTGAAACTTGTGGGAACCACGATGGCGGAGTTATTGGAGTTTGCTATACTGGGGTTTGTCCAAAAATAAGAATTATAATTGATGAAACAAATTCAGAAACCAAAAATTCAATTTCTGTCGGAAATCGAGAATATGAAAGCGGAGAATGGATTCCTTTGATTGAAGAAGAACTTGGAATGTGCAATCAGGACAGGAATGAAACCGAGTTTCATTTTGAGTGTTCAAAACAGGATTTTGTATTGAATGGAGTCGGACTTGCTAATTCACAACCTAAACTGCTTGAACAGTTTATTCCTGGAAATCCAAAATTTAGCTTGTTTTATTGGGACTTGAGAGGATATCAAGATAATACTGCTGAAATTGATGGAAATGAATATATTGGTCAAGTAATTGATTATCCAGAACATGGAACTTATTCTTACCAGCTTGAAACAACAGGGCTTGTTTCAGAAGGAAACAATGCATTCAACATAGCTGGAATTGGACAGGGTGTGAATGGCGGGGCTCTTTTTTCATTGTTTGACTCGTCTAAAACTGTGAACGAAGTTTTTGTGAAGGGAATCAACAACTTTTTTTGGTATTATTCTTCTGATTATCCAAGGCATTCAGAAACTGTTTCTTTTGAGTTTGAAGCATTTGACCAAGCCAGAACTGCAAGGGTTGCTCTTGTAGCTGGAAACACAGAGGCAGGGGAAAGAAGGGAGAATATTTGGTATTTGTCTGGAACAAGTGTTCCGCTCGGAGGAATAATAGGTTTAGGAAATATTATTGCTTCAGACCAGTTAACAGCAGCAGATGGCCCATATTATGATACTTTTGAAATTTTTGTGGAAGTTCCAGCAGGAGCAAGTGTTGCAAGTTTTCAAATAGAAAGTCCTGGTTATTTAGCCCGCCCAGACAGCATTCTTCTTACTTCAGTAATTTTTTCGCTTGAATGTTTTGAACCCAGAACCGTGAAAACAGTGGGAGAGCCAAAGATTGAATGTGATTACTTTGGAGACGAATCGAGCTGGGGAAACCCTCCAACCTGTGAACAAGGTTACGAGTCTTTCTTTAACGACTGTAGCTGCAGTTATATTTGTGTAGAGGAAGGAAACTGGCCAGCGCCATGCGACAGAGAATGCATTCTGTTGGAAACAAAGAAAGCAGATGAATGCTGGTTTGTTTCTGGTGAAACAGAAATTTCAATGACTGTGGAGGGAGTATGGTGTAATGAAGAGCCAGTGACTTACTATAGACAAAGATGGAAGGAAAGAATTGAAGACACTTGGGGTGAGTGGAGTGACTGGATTATTTATGAAGAGCCATTTTCTTTTAGTGAATCTTCAGTTCACGAACTAGAGTATTATTCAGTTGCATGTGACTTTGAAGAAGAACACTTGTTTGAAATAGATTTAGTGGATTGGAATGCGCCTGTTGGAGAAAAGATTGTTGGAACTCCACACATTAAATGGGATGGCACAGATAGTATTTTTTATCCGGAAATTGAAGAGCTTTGCTGGAATGGACAAGGCAATGAAATGGAATGCTGGAAGATAACTCTGGATACTCCAGTCACAATAACCTGTGAGGATCCAGAACCACACCCTGTTGGTGAAGAAAAAAGTTGTTTTAGAATTGAATGGGATAAGGATGATATTACGGAAGTATATTGTGACGAAAATCATTACAATGGAGATTTCAATGTATTTGAAGACGGATACTGTTGTGTTGAAAGTAAAATAGAGCTTTATTTTGGAGAAGAAACCGAACACAACCTGAAATACTACTGTGTTGATGCACTGGGAAACAAGGGACCTGTAGACGATGAAAAATTCAAGGTTGAGGGCAAAAAGTTTGATATTTATCTGAATAAGAAATGGAATCTTATTTCTAGCCCTGTTTTGCCGCTTGATCGCAATATCGAAGTAGTATTTTCAGAAATTAGTGAAAAAATAGACAGTGTCTGGACTTTTGATGCTTTTGCTAATGAATGGTTTGTTTTTCACCCAGGAAGCCCGGAAACCAGCAATCTCGGAGAAATAATTTCTGGAAATGGTTACTGGGTTGCTGCTTTTGAAGACTGTGTGCTTTCACTAGGTGGGAGTGAATTCAGTCCATTTCTAAATAAAAAGCTTAAAGCAGGGTGGAACATGATTGGTTATTTCAGCAAGGACGGAAACAGTGCTTATGCAGGCCCAAATTTAAACGGAGATGGAAAGGAAGCACACTGTGCTTTGTTATCTTTGAAAAGCAGTCAGTTTGACAAGGGTTGGACAACACTCTTGACCTATTGGGAAAAGGATAATCCAAATCAGTGGAAATCTTTTGAAGAAACTGATTATATGAATCCAGGCGCTGGATACTGGATTTCTATTCCACAAAACAGAACATACACCTATTCTACAAATTGTGGAGGAACATAATCCAAAATTGAATTTAACTATATTTTCATTTATTAATTGCAATAAGGTAATGGTGTGGGGGTTGAAAAAATGACTTGTAAAAAAAATAGGTTTTTGCTTGCTGGAATTTTTTTAGTAATGCTTATTGGAATTGCTTTTGCTGGCTGTGACAGACAGGGTTTGTTGCCGGACAGCAATGGTGACACCGGGCTTGATATAGTTCTTTTAGGTTCTGAAACTAGCTTGCAGGATATTCTTCAAAGCAGAGGAATAACTGTGAATTCTATAGCAGACCAGAAAAACTTTCAGAAATGGAATTTTGATTCAGATTCTGTTTTCATTGAAATAGAATTTTTAGGAGCAATAACCGCTTACAATAATATTTTTGGCTATTATGTGAACAGCAAGGAAGACTTTGTTCCTGTTTTTCAGATAAAGGAAGATCCTAATTATCCAGAAATTCCTATTTTTTCAAAGGGAGACAAAATAGTTGTTTCCGTTGATGCTGAAGGTGACAACAGCTTTATTGGATTTGGAATTTATTCAGACAGCAAATTACTTGGCACTACCAGGCTTTTTTCAACAGAAAATTCCCTAAATCAGGATAACGAAAGAGATCATGCAGTTGTTTTTGATTTGTGCAACAGCTATGCTATCGGATTTGAAGACCTCTTAAATTTGGGAGACAGGGATTATCAAGATACGATTGTGAAAATAACTGTCTTGGATGAGCCAAAATGCATTGATCTGCAAACAAGAGCAGTGAATGACCCTGCATTTGATTCCCCTGAAGGAGACGCACTGAAAATTAGAAGAGAAAATAATTTGTTTGAATTTTTTCTTCCAAAAAACTACAGGAAAGGATATGGAACAATAACTTTTGAGAACGCAACAATTATTGGGCTAGAGAATGGTCCAACTTATGGCCCTGTTGACAAGCAGGGAAACGGAGTAAATGGTAAGATTGAAGATGATGAGGTTTTCTGGAGTTTTAAAGGAAGCAAGGCAGACTTTTTCCTTGAAACAAGCACTGGAACAGACAATGCTGGTTTAGAGCTTTGCTATACTGGAATGTGTCCAAGAGTCAAAATAGAGCTTGATGAAACAAACCAGAACACACTGGACGAGATAAATCTTAACGGAGTAAATTATGCACCAGGAGAATGGAAACTGTTAGTGGATGATCCTTTTGGCGCGTGCACTGAAAAAGACTTTGAGTTTGAGTGTGCTCAGCAAAATTTTGTTTTGAATGGAGCAGGCCTTGATGAACAACAGCCAAGGAATTTTTCCCAGTTTTTGTCGGGAGAGCCAATTTTCAGCCTGTTTTATTGGGGACTTAGACAAAATGAGGATAAAACAGCAGAATTGAATGGAATAGAATATGAGGGAACACTTATAGAAGAAAGTCACCCGACACGCAAGTCTTATACATACCAGTTGTTTGGAAACAGCCTTGTTTCAGCAGGAGCGAATGATTTTACAGTAACTGGATTGTATTCTAATCCTGCGCATGGCAGGGGAGTTGACGGCATTGGATTGCTTTCAATTTTTCAGGATTCTGAACAGGTTAATGAAATTTTAGTAAAAGGATTTAATAACTATTTTTTCAATGGTTATGCCGGAATAAGAGATTCAAAAGTCGCAATTTTTGAGTTTGCTCCAGCCCAGTTTAACAGAAAAGCAAGAATAGCTTTTGTTGTGGGGGATGCTTCTGGTGGAAAAAGGCACGATCATATTTGGTATTTGTCTGGAACCAGCGCTCCTGTTGGAGACATTATTGGTGTTGGAACAAAGATTGCTTCAGACAAATTTATTTCAATTAATGGAAAGGATTTTGACACTTACGAACAGCTTGTGTTGATTCCAGCTAACGCAACTCATGCAAGTTTTCAGATTGAAAGTCCGGCAGAGGATCCTGGGGACAGCATGGTTTTGGTTTCTGCAATTCTTTCAATAGAGTGTGAGGAATCAGAATGCATTGATTTGCAGGAAACAAGCTTGTTTGATGATGTACTTGACCCAAATACAGGAAATTTTTTGAAAGTCAGAAGAAGAAATGGAAACATAAGGCTTATGTTGCCAAGAGGAAACTATAAGTCTTATGGAAATATATTGTTCAGCGATGCAGAAATTATTGGGTTTGAAAATTCAAAAAGCTATCCTGTTGACAAGCAGGGAGACGGAATTCACGGCCCTAACTGCACTAATGATGAACTGCCCTGGATTTATGGAAGCAATTCCAGTGACTTCTTTTTCGAGACCTGTGGACACATAGACCTTGGAACACTGAATCTCTGTTATACTGGAGAATGCCCTGCTTTCAAAGTTGAGCTGGATGAAATAAATGAAAATACACAGGAAGCAGTAGAGGTTGCTGGTGTACTTTACCCACCAGGAACCTGGATTTCGCTTGTTGAAGACAGCGATGGAGATGGAATAGGAGATGCTTGCGACAACTGTGTTTATGCTCCAAACCCAGGTCAGGAGGACACTGATGGAGACGGGCAAGGAGACGAGTGCGATTATGGCTGTGAATGCTGTTGCTCTTGCGAGAACAGCAGTGCAAACAGCGACAGCCTTGTGATGTACCTGAGCTTTGATGAGGGGCTTGGAGACACGGGATTTGATTGCTCAAAGTATGACAACAATGGAGAGCTTTTGAATGGAGCTGGCTGGGCTGTGGGAAAAAAATGCCATGCAGTTGAACTTGACGGAGACGACGACTATGTTGAAGTTGAAGCAAGCCCGGAGCTTGATTTAAATGTTTTTTCAATGGAAGCCTGGTTCAAGCTGAACGAATTTCCTGAAGAAGGAGAGGGCTATGCCCTGCTTGCAAAAGGAGAAGACCTTGCAAACGCAAAGCTGAATTATGGCATTTTTGTCTTCAACAACTATCTTTATCATGTTGAAAGTTTTCCGGGAATTGGAGCAAAAAATATAGCTTGTTCTTTTGAAGACGAAGATGACATAAACTACTGGTTTATCTATGACGGACCGATTGTGAACACGTTTACAGCACAGTTTAATCACGTAGCCTGTTCTTTTGACGGAAACCAGATGAAAATGTATTTGAATGGAAGCGAGGTTCCAATAAAAAGCTTCAGATATTATACTGAAATTGGAGGCCTTGAAGGAGTGGAAGTTGCAAGAAGCCCTTCGCCAGTTTATATCGGGGCAGAATTTTCTTCAACAAAGGATTCTAGCTCGCCTCCTGAAGCAGAAGATGCAATGTTCAAATTTTTCAACGGAGTAATTGATGAAGTAAAAATCTTCAACAGAGTACTCCACCCTGCAGAGATTGCAGAGGAAGCAACTGGATTTACTGATTCTGACAGCGACAGCCTAATAGACGAGTGTGACAACTGTCCACAGGATTATAATCCTGAACAGGAAGATACTGATTTGGATGGATTGGGAAATGTGTGTGACAACTGTCCTTTGACATACAATCCAGAGCAGGAGGACAGTGACGGAGACGGAATTGGAGATGCTTGTGATAGCGGAAAAACTGTGAAAACTGTTGGAGAGCCAAAGATTGAATGTGATTACTTTGGAGAACAGGAAGAAGCAGAAGAATGCTTGTTTGTTTCCCTTGAAACCGAGATTTCAATGGATGTAAACGAACATTGGTGCATTGAAGAGCCCCATACATTTTACCGAATGAGATGGAAACAGGATATTGAAGACCAGTGGGAAGCATGGGGCAACTGGATTGAGTATACTGGAGCTTTCAGTTTTGAAGAACAGTCAGTTCACGAACTAGAGTATTATTCAGTTATCTGCGGAGTGGAAGAAGACCACCAGTTTGAAATAGATATTGTGGATGGCAGAGCCCCAAATGGAGAAAAAAAAGTTGGAGCTCCAAGAAAAGAATGGAGTGGAGCTGGAAGCATTTTTTATCCGGAAATTGAAGAGCTTTGCTGGAATGGACAAGGCAATGAAATGGAATGCTGGAAGATAACTCTGGATACTCCAGTCACAATAACCTGTGAGGATCCAGAGCCACACCCTGTTGAAGGAGAACTTGCTTGCTTTTATCTTGAATGGGATAAAGACGATATTACAGAGAACTATTGCAATAGCCTGCAGGGAGACTACAATGCAAGAGGCGACAATTATTGCTGTATTGAAGAAGAAACAGAGATTGTGTTTGGAGAAGAGACAGAGCACAACCTGAAATACTACTGTGTTGATGCACTGGGAAACAAGGGGCCCATAGACGATGAAAAATTCAAAGTCGAGGGCAATGCATTCAGAATACATTTGAACAAGAAGTGGAACCTGATTTCAGTGCCTTTCACGTTAATGGACAGCAGTATTGAAAATGTTCTTGTGGACGTGGTTGAGAACGTGCACTCTGTCTGGACATACAATGCTGTGACAGACGAATGGCTTGTTTACAGGCCAGATAGTCCAGGAACAAGCAATCTTGAAGAAATTGTGCCAGGAAGAGGCTATTGGATTGCTGCATTTGAAGACGATGTATTGTTAGTGGGTGGAAGTTTGTTAAGCCCTGCTGAGACACCGCCAGGCATACCAGTTGTGCCAGGATGGAACCTGATTGGAACTTACAGTACAGAGGGAATTCCGGAAATGATTTATCAAGGGCCAAACCCGTCAGGCTGGGGAAGAACAGCTCATTGTTCAATGTATTCTCTTGGAACAGACATCTGGGACAAAGAGTTTACTGCGTTGATAACCTATTGGGAACCAGACAACCCAAATCAATGGAAGATGATAGGAGAATATGACTATCTGAATCCCGGCGCTGGATACTGGCTTGCTACTCCGCAAAGTGGAACATACACTTACACAACAACTTGTGGAGGAAGTTAGTGCAAACCCTAGTTTGATTTAAATAGATTTTCATTTATTAATTGTAATAAGGTAATCACTGCGGAGGTTGAAAAAATGACTTGTGAAAAAAATAGATTTTTGCTTGCTGGAATTTTTTTAGTAATGCTTATTGGAATTGCTTTTGCTGCTCCAGGAATCCCACACCAGTTTTATGGAAACGTAACTGTTAACGGAAACCCTGCTGACGGAGCAGCAGTTATTGCAAAGATTAATGGAATTGAAGTAAAAAGCACTTCTTCAGATAATGGAGCTTATGGACTTGCCCCGGCATTGTTTCTTGTGGAAGACCCAAACAGCACTTATTCAGGAAAAAAAGTTGAATTTTTCCTGAACGGAAGCAAGATTGCAGAGGCAAGTTTTGAAAATGGCGGTTATACCCAGCTTGATCTTTCAATCGGACAGGCACCTTATTGCGGTGATGGAACATGCAATACTGGCGAAGATTGTTCTTCCTGCCCAGCTGACTGTGGTTCATGTGGAGGTAACACCGGTGGCGGCGGTGGAGGAGGCGGAGGCGGCTCTGCACCAGCACTAAAAGAATTAGGAGAATCATGCAATACTGACGCAAGCTGTCTCTCAGGAGACTGCATTAGCAACATCTGCGGAAACTGTTATGAGGACGGGGACTGCGAAGAAGGAGAAACCTGTGTTGATTCAGTTTGTAATGGAACAGAAGAAGGAAATTCCGGTACAGGGACAGAAGAGGGAAGCGAAGGAGAAGAAGGAACAGATAATGGGAGCGAAGGAAGTTCCGGCTCTGAAACTGAAACATCAAACACAGGAATTAACAAGTGCATTGGAATAGACTGTGACGATGGAAATCCCTGCACTGAAGACGCATGTAGCAAAGGAATCTGTGTCTACAGACAGCTTGATGGAATAGAATGTGGAGAAGCAGGAATTTGTCAGACCGGAGTTTGTATAGAACCAGAAGCAAATTCAACAACAACAGGATTGTTCGGACTTGACGACGGAACAATTGTCGGCGGAGGACTGGTATTGCTCTTGCTTATTTTAGCAGGAGTTGGATATTTCTTCAAGGACAGCATTCTTGAAAAGCTT
>JAFCCW010000007.1 GCA_017609985.1 Candidatus Iainarchaeum sp. | reverse complement strand
AGCAATAAAAGAATATTATGCCGGTAAGAGTCAGATATAGTGGTGGCAAGCCACATGTGCACTATGCTCATCCAGCAGACACTAGAAAAAGAAAAGGACTGCATAGGAAAGCAGGATTTGTTGCAAGAGAAATAGGCTTGTTCTTTTTGGACATGGTAAGAAATGAAAAACATCAGGAAAGATATCCAGAGGGATCTCCTGCTTTTCCCCTTGTTTCCTTCATGACCTGGCCGATAAGGAAGTTCATTGACTTTTGCTCTCCCTTTTTTAAGTCCTCAACAGCCTGCTTGTTTGATTCAAGAACTTTTTTGACTGCGATTTCAAGAGAGGAAGAATCAAGATCCTTCAGCAAGCCCTCTTTTTCGATGAAGTCTGTTGGTCTCACTCCTTTTGTAATGTATTCTATGGCAGATTTTTTTGCAACCTTGTCAGTAATCTTCTTTTCAGCAAGGAGTGTGATAAGAGACGAAAGCTCTTTTGCCTCAAGCTTTAATTCCTTAACCTGCTTTCCTTCGTGGTTAGCAATCGCGAGAAGCTCTCTTGTCAAAAAAGAAGCAGAAAGTCCAACATCAACATCTTTTGCAACCTCTTCAAATAATTCTCCGAGAGCTTTTTCCTTTGAAAGCACATCAGCAGTGTACTTGTCCAAGCCATATTCTTCCACAAACTTGTTTGACTTCTGGGAATGAAGCTCAGGCATTTTATTTTTGATGTCTTCAAGCCAGGCATTATCCACAACAAACTTTGTAAGATCTGGTTCAAAAATATAACCATAGTCTGCCTCTGTTTCCTTTGAACGAAGCGAATAAGTAGAGCAGGATTCCGCATCCCAGGCTCTTGTCTCAAGCTTTATTTTTTCTTTTGAAGAACGCTGTCTTTCCTCTTCTGAAAACAAGGCATCCTCTATTGCTTTTCTTCCAGTAATGTTCTTTATTTCAACGCGCTCTCCACCTTCCAGCGAAAGATTCGCATCAGCTTTTAGCACGTTTTCGCCAGGAATGAAAACTTCCAGATACTGAAGAATTTTCACAAGCTCTCCAAGAAAAGCTCTTGCTTGTTCCGGCGAGCGCATATCAGGATCTGTAACAATTTCTGCAAGCGGAATTCCGCTCCTGTTATAATCAACCAAAGAATAACTGCTTGACCTCATTCCTTCTTCGTGAACAAGGGAAGCAGGATCTTCTTCAAGATGAACTCGCGTGATTCCAATCTTTTTTCCATTAACTTCAATAAAACCTTTTTCTCCGACAGGAACCTCATACTGAGTTATCTGAAAGTTTTTTGCAAGGTCTGGATAAAAATATGTTTTTCTTGAAAAGAAAAATTCTTTGTTTATCTTGCAGTTCATTGCAAGAGCAATCATCAAAGCATAATCAATTGCTTTCTTGTTAATGGATGGCTTGCTGCCCGGCATTCCAAGGCATATTTCACAGCAGGCAGTGTTCGGCTCCTCTGCCTTTGTTGGACAGGAACAAAACAGCTTACTCTTGGTATTGAGCTGAACATGAACTTCAAGACCAATGATTGTTTTTCGTTCCTTTGCCATGTTCACACCTCTAACTCCATCAAGTCTTTTGCGATTAAAACTTCGCCGTCAAAACCATTTTGCACAATATTTTTTGCTTCTGATTCATCAGTTGAAGGAAATAAATGAGAAAGCAAAATCTTTTTTGCGCCAGATTCTTTTGCTATCCTTGCGCAATCGTTTGCAGTCAAATGCCCTGATTTTTTTTCATCTTCAAGAAAAGCACATTCAAGAACAAACAAGTCTGCTTCTTTTCCTAATTCAACTACTGAATCACAATATTCTGTGTCACCAGAGTAAGCAAAAATTTTCCCGGACGACTCAACACGATATCCAAGCGTATCAACCAAATGTCTAACAGGTTTTGTTTGAACACGGTATCCAAAAATTTTCTTGTCAAAATATTCAATATCAGTGCAGTTTACAGGAAAAGGGAAATTATCAAGGCTAAGAGACTTGAATACCGAGAATACAAACTCGCTGAATCCCTTTGGCCCAAACAAGTTAATTTGAGTCTTTTCTTTCGAGGCACCTAACTTTACAAAAGCACTTCTTTGAGAAATAAAAGAAAACAAATCCGCAATATGATCCATGTGCCCATAATGAGAAAAGAAGATATTATTGACTTTTGTGAAATCAATAACTTTCTGCAAGTTTTTGTTTGTGCCAAAACCTAAATCAAAAACTATTTTCTGCAAACCATTGTCTATAAGAAATCCAGAACCTGCTTTCTCACCCCCGCTGAGTCCTGTCCCACAGCCAAGCACGGTTAGATTCATGGGCTCACCTCTTCAACAGCTTTTCCAATGCTTGCGAGCTTTTCTTCTTCAAGATGGTTTGCAGTAAACATGATGCCTATTGGCATTTTTTTGTGCTCTCCTGCTTTAACTGAAAGATGTGGCATGCCAGCAAGATTAGCAGGACAGGTGCACAAGTCCATAGCATAGTTTTGCAATGGAGTAAGTTTTTCAATTTCTGAAAACTTCGGAGCAACAACAGGCATCGTGGGATTAACCAAAACATCAACTTTTTTGAACGCTTTCTTGAACTCGTTTATGAGAACAGTCCTAACCTTCACAGCCCTTAGATAATAAGCGTCTCGAAAGCCAGACATTCTTGCAAATGTTCCAAGAATAATTCTTCGCTTTGCTTCTTCTCCAAGATAAGAAGACCGAACCTTTGTGAAGTATTTATCAAACCCGTCTTCAAGTTTTTCTTCTGCACCGCACCTCATCCCACAGTATTTTGCAAGATTTGTTGAAGCCTCTGCTACTGCCATCAAATAATAACAAGCCATCCCATACTTTGCATTTAGTGGAAGAGAAATTTCTTCATAAGAAAATCCCTCGCTTTCAAGCGCTTTGATTTTTTTCCAAACAGCATCACTTACTTCTTTGTCAATTCCCTTCCCAAAAAATTCTTTAACTACTCCGATTTTCATTTTCTTCTTTTTGGAAGAACTGTAATCAGGAACAGTGGAATCAAGCGAAGTTGAATCACGCTCATCCATTCCAGCAAGAACTTCAAGGAAAAAAACAGCATCATCAACAGTTTTTCCCATCGGTCCGATTTTGTCAAGCGAAGAAGCATAGTCCATCAAACCGTATCTGGAAACCCGCCCGTAAGTAGGACATAACCCAACAACACCACAGAAACTTGCAGGAGCAGCAATGCTCCCCCCAGTGCTCTCACCTATTGAAAGATGCTCGTGTTCTGTGAAAGCAGTAAATCCACCGCTTCCGCCTGAAGAACCACCGCATGACCTGTCAAGGTCAAGAGGATTTCTTGGAATTGAAAAACCATTTCCAACATTCACTGAAAATGTTCCAAAACCAAAAGCATCCTGTGCTGTTTTTCCAATAATTATTGCTCCTGCTTCCTTTGCTTTTCTGACAACTGTTGCATCAAACACTGGCTTGTATCCTTTTAGGATTGCACTTCCAGCAGTACTTTCAATTCCCTTAACACAGATTGCATCCTTTACGCTTATGGGGACTCCGAGAAGTTTTCCATCTGCCTTGCCCAACTTTACTCTCTTGTCAATTTTCCTAGCCTGTTCTATTGCTCCCAGCTCATCAATTGCATTGAAGTGATGAAGTGTCTTGTTTGCCTTCTTTGCTTCCTTGATTATTGAAAAAGTATGCTCTTCTGCAGAGGTTTCACCAGACTTGACGGACTGAACAAAGTCTCGAATCATTCAACCACCTTCGGGCCCTTGAAATATCCTTTTTTCTTGTGCCTTGTGTTTGCCAGCACCTCTTCCTGCGACAAACAGTCTCCAACCTTGTCTTCCCTGAAGATGTTTGGCTGAGAAATAGGCTGAAAACTTGGCTCGACATCAGAAACATCAACATCCTCCAAAGTGGAAAAAGTGTCAATGATGTCCTTTAACTGGGGAAGAAATTTTTCAGCTTCTTTTTTTGAAAGCTTTAAGCGCGCGTTCTTTGCAACCTGCTCAAGCAATTCCTTGTTCACTTTAGGCTTTTTTTCTGCCATGAAAACCAGATAAATTGAGTTATTTAATGCTTTAAAAGTAAACGCTTTTGCTATTTCTTTTTCAGGTCTTTCTTCAACGAGAGTTCCTTCAACTGCTTATCGTCAACTTCTGAGGGAGAACCCTCCATTACACCCTCAGCAGCCTTGTTTTTTGGAAAAGCAACAACTTCCCGGATAGAATCTTCTTCTGCAAGCAAAGCAACAAATCTGTCAAGACCAAGCGCAATTCCGCCGTGCGGGGGAGCACCGTACTTAAAAGAGTCCATCATAAATCCGAATTTTTCCTGAGCCTCGCTTTCAGAGATGCCAAGAGCCTTGAACATGCGCTGTTGCATCTCCCTGTTATGAATTCTAATCGAGCCACCGCCAATTTCCGAGCCATTCAGGACAAGATCATAAGCATTGCTTCTTACCCTGCCGGGCTCTTTTTCAAGATACTTCACATCCTCGTTAATTGGAGAAGTGAACGGGTGATGCATTGACTTCCATCGCTCATCATCGTCATCCCATTCAAACAAGGGAAAATCAACAACCCAGAGAAAATTAAATTTGCTTTTGTCAATAAGCTCTAGTTTTCTTCCAAGATAGTTTCTTAGTTCCCCAAGCGAAGTATTAACTATGCCTGGCTTGTCTGCAACAATCAGAATAAGGTCTCCTTCCTTTGCATTAGTTTTTTTCACAACTTCCTTGAAATGCTTTTCCTTTAAAAATTTTGAAATTTGTGAATCAAAACCTGTTTTTTCAACGCGAAGGGTTGAGAGACCTTTTGCACCATAAACCTTTACTACATCGTGCAATTTATCATGCTCTTTTCGTGAGTGACCTCCCATTCCAGGAGCAACAATTGCTTTAAGCACGCCTCCAGATTTTAAAACAGTATTGAAAATATTAAATTCAGTATCAGAAAGCTCTTTGCTCAAGTCAATTAGCTCTAAGCCAAATCTTGTGTCAGGCTTGTCTGAACCAAACCTGTCCATTGCCTCTTCATAAGTCATTCTTGGAAAAGGAGTCTTCACACTCAATCCCTTATATTCTTTCATTACAAGTTCTACTGCCCCCTCAATCACGCGGATTATGTCGTCCTGTTCAATAAAGGACATTTCCACATCAACCTGAGTAAATTCTGGCTGCCGGTCTGCCCTCAAATCCTCGTCCCTGAAGCACTTAACTATCTGGACATATCTGTCGAGTCCGCTCAGCATTAAAAGCTGTTTGTAAATCTGCGGTGACTGAGGCAGTGCATAAAACTTGCCTGCATGCACTCTGCTTGGAACAAGATAATCTCTTGCTCCCTCAGGAGTACTCTTTGCAAGCATTGGAGTTTCAATTTCTAAAAAATTAAGCTTGTCAAAATAATCTCTGAAAACTTTAACAATTCTGTGCCTTGCTTCAATATTTTTCTTCATTCTCTCAGTGCGAAGATCAAGATAACGATGTTTCATTCTCAAATCCTCGTTTACCTCAATCCGCCCATCAAGTTCAAAAGGCAGTGGTTCAGCAGGGGAAAAAATTTCAAGTTCTTCAACTTCAACCTCTACATCACCAGTTGGAATATCCTTGTTCTCGGTTCCGCTTGGTCTCTTCTGCACTTTGCCATTGACTTTAACAACAAATTCGCTTCTCAAATCCTTTGCAAGAGAATGAGTTTTATTATGCTTTTCAGGATTGAAAACACATTGAGTAATTCCATATCTGTCCCTTAAATCAATAAAAGTCAGCTTTCCATGGTCTCGTCTCGTGGAAACCCAACCAGAAAGTTCAACCTGCTTTCCAATGGATTTGCTGTTAAGTTCTCCGCAAGTGTGTGTTCTAAGCATTCAAATCAATAAGAAAAGTAGAGGGAAAAGAATATAAAAAAAGAGCAATCCAACTAGGTCAAAGTATAGCTTCCCTTTAACTGCTTTTTTGGGAAAACAACAATTCCTTTCTTTTCAAGAATATCCATTTCCACAATTCGCCTGTCAATCTTTGAACCACGAAGTTTAAGAACTTCAATTCCCCTGCCCCTGTGCCCTTCTTTATAAAAAACATTGTATATTGCAATTATCCCATCTGAAAGGAATGAAATTGCCTCACCCTTTTCGGAAAAAGAAATCCCAATATGGGTTGGACGGGATGTTTCACGAATGAGAAGAGAAGTAATCTTATGAGATTCAAGATAGCGAAAAAGCTGCTCCATGTAAAATTCTGAACCTATACTCTTCCCCTGAAAAAGCAGAAGCTATTGAAGAAAGAGAATCCATTACAACAATATCTGCCTTAAATTCTTCAGGAATCAGAATCGGCTGAACATCAACAAGCAATTCATTCTTTGCATCTGAAAGAAGAGCCTCAACACTTCTTGCAATATCAAGAGCAGAAAATCGTTTTATTATAAGAGTGCCCTTGTCAATAAATGGTTGAACATCAAACCCGAAATTTTGCATATGCGAAACAAGCCTGTCCTCGGGCTCTTCAAAAGACATGTACAATGCACGATAACCCTGCTTGCAGGCATTGTAAAGCGCATTAAGACAAAAAACTGTTTTTCCAGAGCCTGTCTCATTCATGTGCAAAATAGACACGTAATTTGAGTCCCAGGCATTGAATGCATCCTCTTGGGAAGAAGCAGAAGAGTTCCCATAATACATGTAAATTAGTGTATCGGAAGAACTTGAAAGCGAAGGAATTTTAACCCATGCTGTCAGGTTTCCATCAGAATCAAAATGCTCAAGCTCGTGAGAAAGCTGAGTCAAGTCATCGCTTGCAATAAAAGCAACGTCGTTCCCGTCAGAAAGTGCGCGGAGAAAAACCTTGTTTGAAGAAACATTAATGTCAACTAGAACTGGAAAATCAACCTGGTCTGAGGGAACCTGGGAACTGTTGATTGTTATCTTCTGCCGATATCCCCAACTGTTATCCCACCAGGCAAAAGCACTGCCTAAAAGGAAAAGTATTGCAAAACAAAAAAAGGCAACTGTCTTAAAATTATGATTTCCCAACCCCAATAAAAAACCCCAATGTATTACATTCATTAAATATAAATAACTAACTCAAAAAAAAAGCAAATTTTTTGGAAAAAAAAACAAACACAACAACAAAACAATCAATTGTATTACAAATGATGTTTGAAATCTTTTGAAACTAAAAAAACTCTGCCATACTCTTCTGCCATGCTTCTTCAAGCGGCCGTGCAGGAATCTTAAGCCTTCTTTGGACATGCCTTGCAAACTGTTTTGAAAACCCATGGGTTGTGAGAACAAGCTTTGGATTTGACTGCTGGACATAACTTTCAAGCTGGGCAAAATCTGCATGATCACTTAACGGAAAGATACGGTCATAACATCTTCGATAAGGCCAGCCAGTTGCCATAGCAGATCTAATCTTCTTGCCTGTTGAAATCTCCAAAGCCTGAAGCAGGTGTGCGTCAACAAGGGAAGGAGGCATTATCAAGACAGAGCTTTCGCCAAGATTGTGATTAAGCTTCAAGTATTTGCCGAGATTAACACCAAAGTTTTTGTAAACCTCGTTATTTTCAAAAACGCTTTCATGAACAATCGGAGAAACCCCAGCATATTGATTTGAAATAGCAGTTAGCTCCTGCGCCTTGCCAAGAGAATAACCTGCAAGGAGAGAAAAACAACCATCTTTTTCATTCTGCTTCAGCCAATTGCCCATGTCTTCATATACTTGGGTTCGCTCAGGAAAGCTGTAAGACGGCAGACCAAAAGTTGTTTCAATAACAAGAATATCTGCAGAAATAGGTTTTGCTGACTTTGTGACAAGAGAATCCTGCAACTTGAAGTCACTGCTCACAGCCAGGCTCTTTCCATCACCCTCAACCAGCGACTGGGACGAGCCAAGAATGTGACCACTCTCTGAAAGAGTAAGCGAAACACCATCCACTTTGTGTTTTTTTCCAAAAGAAAGAGACTTTCCCTGAAAATCTTTTTTGAAGCGAGACTTCACAAGTTTGTGGGTTTCCTTTGACATCAAAAAATTGCTTTCCTTGTTCAGCTTGACATGGTCAGAGTGCGCATGGGTTATCAGCACGTGCTCTGCCCTGGTCTGTCGCTCAGGATCAATTGTGAGATTCCCGACTCTTAGTCCATTCTCATAGCTAACCTTCATTCAAACAACCTCGGCTTTAATAGTATAGATTATAGGTTTAAATTTCTTGCGTGAGAATGGTAAGAAATTTATAAGATAAAAAACAAATTCTTTCATGCCCTTTAATCTTGGAAAACACAAACCCTGCATCAACATAAGACAAAGAGAAAAAAGAAGAGAATTTTTGGAAATATGGGAACGTTCAGAAAAAATAGAATTCAACTACCCAAATTACCCAAAATTTGATTATGCTGTTTCCAGTGAAATAAACCGAGAAATACTTTTCACTGCAGAAGACAAAAGCTTTAGAATAATTATTCCAAAATATATTGCTGACAGGGGCTGGGGAGACTTGACAGCATTTCATGAATTTGTTGAAGCAGCAGGAATGAGAAATCCACACGTAAAGCAACCACACACATACGCCAGAGCAAAGGAACGAGACTTTGCTATTGAAACAGGAAAACTTGACTTGTTTGAAGAAAAAAGAAATTGGGTTATTAAAAAAGCTTTAGAATCAGGACTTTCCCCAAGAGCTATTGCTCAAAGAGAGGGATTGGCCCAAAGAATTGTTGAAGAAATTAACACACGGAGATTAAAAGGAACCAAACCACACAAAAGACAACCAACAAGAAAACCCTAACCAAAAACAAAACAAAAACAAAAAAAAACAAAAAAGACATGAATAAATACTGATTAAGGAATAAGATTATTATGAAACTTAACAGGAAAAAAATAGGGATTGCAATTGCATTGGTTTTGCTTGCTTTCGTGTGTGGAGCGCTTCTCTATCCATCAATGCCTGACAAAGTGCCAAGCCACTGGAATGCAGCTGGAGAAGTTGACGGACAGATAAGCAAAAAACTTGGCTTATTTATGCTGCCTGGAATTGCACTTGCAATGATTGGTCTCTTCATTGTGATTCCAAAAATTGATCCGCTCAAAAAAAACATTGAATTATTCAAAGAGCATTACGAGAACATGATGGTTTTGCTTGTTGGATTTATGATTTATATTTATGCACTAACACTTGCATGGTCTCTCGGATACAAATTTCCAATAAACTATGCAATGGCAATTGCAATGGCTGCCCTATTTTACTATCTCGGAATCGTAATTGGCAAGGCAAAAAGAAACTGGTTTGTTGGAATCAAGACACCGTGGACTCTAAGCAGTGACGATGTATGGAACAAGACACACGAGCTGGGAGGCAAACTGTTCAAAGTACTTGCAATAGTTTTTCCAGCCTCAATTGCGTTCAACCAAATATTTATTGGAATAGCAGCTCTGCTTGGCACAACATTGTTCCTTCTAGCTTATTCTTTTTGGATTTATCAGACTGCACAGCATTAGTAATTTAAATAAGCTTGCACTATCATTTAACTGATTTTATGGGATTGGAACAGCTTACAGAAGAATTTGTTCTGCAAATAAACAATCTTCACGAAATTGTTTCTGCGCAAAACTGGAGAGAAATGACAAGAGATATTTTTGTTGAGACTCTTGGCAAATCAGTAACAAAGCTTGAAAAACTAAGAGACCAATCAGACAAAATCAGACAAGAACTATTGCATGCTCAAAACCCAATTGAATTAAATGAACTCGTCAGAGAATTTGACAAGTTAATGCCGTTTCTTGAAAGAAATCTTGAACTAGAACAAAAAAGAAGCCCTTCGGAAAAAGTTAATCTCAAAGACGTTGCGGAAATGCCAGAACTTTATTCCTCGATTGAACAAAAAATTCTTACCCTGCTTCTCAGATGCAGATACTTTGCAGAAAGACTAGTCATCTTTGTGAGAAAAAACTCAAGCACGCCAATTGAAGGAAAAAGTGCTGCAAGAGATATCCTGCAACTTCTTGAAAAGAAAGAAAGTGAATTGCAACAGCTCAAGAAAAAATACGAAAACATGAGAAAGAAAAGCTATCTTGGAACACTGGAAGAAGAAACAAGCTCTGATTTAGAACAAAGCCTTATTACAACAAATCAAAACATGGAAAAAACTTCAACAGAACTTTCAGCAGAAATGAAAGACCACAAGAAATCAATTGAACTACTTCAACAGTCCCTCACAGCAATCGATAAAAAAATTGCAGAGCAAAGAGAAGCATTTGATAATTTTGGAGCAAAAAGTTTTGAATTAATAACTGTTTTGAAAAAAGAAAGAGATTATGCAAAAAAGATTGTTTTGGATGTAGAGCATGAAACTCTGCAACTTAGAAATGCTTATTCGCGGGAAATAATAAACATGCAATCAGAAAAAAACAAGGCAAGAGACGAAGCAGAAGAAAAATATGAAAGACGCATGATTCTTTTGAGAAAAGAAATAAAAAAGTCAGATGACCTGCTACATCATTTTAGAATCGTGGCTGAATCAAAAGCAAAAAAGCTTGAAGAAACAAAAGAAAAACTTGCAGAAACAAGAGCAATGCTTCACACAAAGAAAAAGCACGAGGCAGTAAAAAATAAATTCAAAAAAGAAAACAAAAAAACAGACAAAACAGAAAAGAAAAAGAAATCAAAAAAAAGGAAAAAAAGAAATAAACAGCAAACCCAAATAAAAAAATAGATAAGAAAAATCAGTGCATCTGCTTTTTGGTTTGAGAACTAGATTATGCATTCCCAACACCCCCTGGTTCACCGAAATGCTTAAGTAATATCAAAACATATTAAAATTATGATTTTTAAATTTTGGCACAACCAGTCAACAAAAGCATTTATTGCTTTTTTTATTTTGCTTAGTGGTTTGATTTTATTTATCGATATAAAAGCTACTGCTATCTTTGGTTTCACATTTGAAGAAGAAATCTTTTTTCCAGTAATAGGAATATTACTTTTGACTTTAGGATTACTTAGTATAAATAAAAAAATTGCCGGCAAATCTAAAATACTTATCGAATGGCAGGAAATGAATTTGCCTTCAAAAATTTTTGGGTTTCTTTCATTCTTCTTGATTATAACCGCATTCACCTTAGCTGTTTTCAAAGACCTTTCCTTGTTCAACATTAATTCAGCAGTTATTACAGAAGAACAAATCATTGCGATTGGAATGCTTTTATCAAATCTGATTTTCATTTATCTTTATTCAAAACAAATTTTAACAAAGGGATACCATGATTGACTTCTTACTTTTGTTCTTTGTCATAATCCTGACTACTTTTGTTTTTGGAGAAATTTCAACAAAACTAAAATTTCCAAAAATAATTGGACAAATCATTTCCGGATTGTTTCTGGGATTACCTTTATTCGCATGGCTTTTTTCGGCCGGAATTAAACCAAGCCTTCTTTTGCTTTCTGAGCTCGGAATAATATTTCTATTGATACTAACAGGTTTAGAAATTGACTTAACAAAAATAAAGAAAAGTTCAAAAGATGTAATAGCAATCGCATTCTCATCAGTCTTGTTTTCTTTTTGTCTGGGATTTGTCTTTGCACTTTTAATGGGTTGGTCTTTGATTGTGGCATTTGTTCTTGGAGCATGCCTTTCACTTACATCAGAAGCAACAAAATCAATTGCACTAATGCAAAAAAAAGTTCTGAAAACAAAACTTGGCGAAATAATGATTGTGGCAGGAACAGCAGATAATGTTTTTGAACTCTTGTTTCTAGCTCTTTTGCTTGTCTTAATTGGGACTGGAGGCATGCAAGCTCTTATTCTATTGCCGCTTGAAATAATTGTATTTTTTGCGACAGTTTTTATTGCTCTGAAACTTATTCCCAGATTTTTTGGAATGCTCAAAAGCAGCAGCCAAGAAAGATATTTTACACTAACCATAATCATTGGACTTGGAATTGCCCTCCTGTCAAGTAGCCTTTCCCTTGGCCCAATCATAGGCGCACTTATTGCAGGCTTCCTTCTCCAAAAAGCATTCAAATCACAAAAAGTTGAACATGCAGTTGAAAAAAATCTGAAAATAGTTACTTTTGGATTAATTGTCCCATTCTTTTATCTGCAAATAGGATTAAATTTTGACATACAGGCAATAATTCTTTACCCAATACTAATTCTAACAGTCGTAGCACTCGGATTTATAGGAAAGATGATTGGGACTCTGGCAGCAAAGCCATTCACAACACTTACAACAAAACAGTTAGTGCTTGTCGGCTGGGGAATGAATTCAAGAGGAGTAATAGAATTAGCCATAGCAGAATTAGCAAGACAAAACATTCCAAATTTTCCAATTGAACTATACACTGCAATCGTTACCATGTCACTAATAACAACTTTTGGATTTCCAATTGCACTGCAATACTATCTGAAAAAATATCCTAAAATAATGGACTGATAAACAGGAAAAATTATTTTTTTTGGTTTCCAAACATATTGTTTATTGTTCCTCTTTCCCGCACAAGCCTTGGCTTTCCATTTTCAATTAAAACTTCTGCTGGCAGGGGCTGTGAATTGTAGGAACTAGCCATTGCAAAGCCATAAGCTCCTGCATTGAGGATTGCAAGATTGTTTCCTTCCTCTGGAACAGGAAGCTCGCGAAGAGTTTTCTTGTCTTCAGTGAACACATCCCCTGACTCGCAAAGATTTCCTGCAACCATAAACTCTTTTCTGCTTCTTCCATTGACATTTTCACAGACCACTAGCTCGTGAAAAGCACCATACATTGCAGGGCGAGCAAGAGTAGTGAAGCCGCCGTTTACTCCAAGAACAGGAATATTTTTTTCTTCAACAGTATTTATTTCAAGCAATAGCACGCCAGCATCACCAACAAGATATCTGCCAGGCTCAACTCTTATTTCTGAAGACAAACCAGAGGCTTTGACTGTGTCAACTATTTCAAAAGCCCATTTTTCTAGTGGAAAAGGATTTTGCTCGCGCTTGTATGGAATTCCAGGCCCGCCCCCAAAGTCAATAAACTTGAATTTTTGCCCCATGATTTCCTCAGCCTTTTTTGCAACATCAAGAGTGTGGGACACAGTTTCAATAAAAGACCTTACATCTTCTCCAAGCCAGCCGCTTCCAATATGCTGGTGCAAACCCTGAACATCCAGTTTCAAAGATTTTGCTTCCTCAAATGCTTCAAAAATCCTGTTCTGAGGAATACCAAACTTTACATACTTGCCGGCAGTGATAATATTTGCGTGAGTGTGAAGTTCTCCGTCCAGACCAGGATTCCACCTAATTGAAACAGGGCCTTCAAAACCTATTTTTGCCAGTCTGCGCATTTGAGAAAAAGAATCAATGTTTATGAGAATGTTAAGCTCTGCAAGCTGTTCAAGGTCTTGATTAGAAACAGATGTTCCAGTAAACATTATTTTTTCCTTTGGAAAACCAAGATTCAAAGCAAGCTCTACCTCTCCAACAGAAGTAGCATCAATTCCGGAACCAAGATTCTTGAGAAGTGAAAGGATTGCGAGAGAACTGTTTGCCTTCATCGCATACTGAACAGAAAAATTTGTGCAACCAGAGTTTTTGAAAGAGTCTTCAATTGCAGAATAATTATGCTTGATTCTCTCAGCATTGTAAACATACAACGGAGTTCCGAATTCACTGGCTAGTTCTGCAGTGTCCTTGCCTGCAAAAAAAAGCCTGTTGTTTCTAACCTCAAGATTGCCTGGTTTTTCCCACCACATTATTCAATCACTCCTTCAAAAACTTTTTCAGCAGCACCCCTTAACAGAAGTTTTTTTCCATAATTGATTTCAAGAACTCCGCCTGGCTGCTCTACCTTGACCCATGTTTCCTTTTTCAGCAGATTGTTTTCTGCACCTGCAATGACTATGGCAATGCTTCCGCTTCCGCAAGCCATTGTTTCGCATGCGCCCCGCTCATGAACCCGCATTTTAACCTGGTCCTGAGAAACCAGATTAACAAATTCAGTGTTTGTTCGTGCAGGAGAAAAGCGTTCGTGAAATTCAAACTTGTGGCCTACATCCTCAACTGGAAACTCGGAAACAGAACTTTCAATAAAGACAACCGCGTGCGGATTGCCAACATCAACAAAATGATACTCATATTCACAGCCACCAATTTCAACAGAATTTCTCTCAACATATTTTGTGGTTCCAAGAAATTCTATTTCCACTTCAGCCAGCTTTCCAGAACTTGAACTTGAAACTGAAACAGAAGCATTCACAATTCCCTGAACTGATTCAATTGAATAATTTGCTTCAGATTTTTTGTCAAGCATTGCTTTTTGAAAAGCAGCGCATCTTAATCCATTGACACAAGTTTCTGCTTCACTCCCATCAGAATTAAATATGCGCATTTTGAAATCAGCTTCAGCAGACTCTTGCAAAAAAAGAACTCCGTCTGCACCCACCTCTGTGTGACGAGCACAGTGCTTTACAGCAAACTCTTTTTTCAGAGACTCAGGAACAAGCTCTTCCAAAAGCTCGTTCACAACAATGAAGTCGTTGCCCAAGCCATGAATTTTTGAAAAAGAAATCATTCCCCCAACCTCTTTGCAGCATCCTTTGTTTTTTCAAGGCTTGGGACAAGAGCAAACCTGACAAATCCTTCACCAGGATTAATTCCTTCAAATTCAGTGCTTATCAAGGAGCCGGGCACACAGTTTATTCCCTTTTCAAGCAAAAGCTTTTCAGAGAATGAAAGAGCTGTTTCATTCTTTGGCACACCAGCCCACAAATAAAATGTTCCATCAGGTTTTCGCACATTGCACCCAGCAGACTTAAGAGCAGGAAGCAATACTTCAAGCCTTTCATTGTAAAGCTTGTTCATTTCCAAGACATGGCTGTCGTCATTGAAAGCAGCAACAGCAGCATCCTGAAGAAAATCAGGAATTCCCTGAATGCTTTTTGACTGAACAGAAGCAAGCGGCTTCAAAAGCTCAGGATTCTTTGAAGCAGCAAATCCAACAGCATAACCCGTCATTCTGCTTCGCTTAGAAAGAGAATTGACTATGATTGCGCAGTCCTTGCTTCCATTAACAGAAGAAACACTTACTGGTTTTTTTCCAAAATAAATTTCACTATAACATTCATCACTCACAAGAACAATGTTGTTGTCATTGCAAAAGTCAACAGCCTGCTTCAGGAACTCCTTTGAATAAGCTTTGCCTGTTGGCGAATGAGGAGAGTTAATAAAAAGAATTTTTGAATTCTTTGCAGTGTAAGCCGGAACCGAGGACAAGTCAGGAAGAAAATCATTTTCTTCCAGCATGTTAAGATAGTGAACGCTTGCGCCAGCAATAACCGAGCCGTCAGTGTAAGGAGGATAGCCTGGATTCGGAATCAAAACAAAGTCTTCACTGCAAGGATTAACAAAATGAAACGGCATATGAAAAACAGCATACTTTGCACCGTAAAGAGGAAGAACATCGTCAGAAGAAAAAGAAGAAGAAAAACGTCTTTTCATCCAACCGGAAATAGATTCCTTCAATTCAGAAATTCCGCAAGTTGAAGGATAACCGGACGAGGCGCGAGAATCAACAGCCTGCTTTGCTTTCTCACGAACAAGCTCAGGAGTTGGGTCAGTAGGATCGCCAACACCAAAGTCTATAAGCTTGTCTCCGAATTTCTTTCTTGCCTTTGACTTGTTTGCATCAACAACATCAAAAGGATAAGGAGCGTTAATGATTTTCTCCACACTCATGTTTAGGCAAGTTTCAAACACCATAAAAAACCCCCTCTACGAATTTTTTATAAAACTAACGCATTAATACGAAAAACGTACTGTTTTTTGTTTATTTATATAAAATAGTACGACTTTCGCAATATTTGGAAACTATTTTAATAACTTTCGTACAACTGGTGTTTCATGAAAATAGCAATAATTGGATACGGAAAAATGGGCAGAGAAGTGGAAAATATTGCAAGAGAAACAGAGATTGAAATAGCTTCAAGAATTGACCCTGTTGCAGAAGAAGCAGACTTCAAAGAAATAAGCAAAGAGTCAATTGGAGACGCAGACGTGTGCATTGATTTTACTCAACCAGAAACAGCAATCCCAAATCTTGAAAAAATTTCAGAGCTTGGAAAAAACACAGTAATTGGCACAACCGGGTGGTACGAACAGGAAAAAAAAGCAAGAAAGATTGTTGAAAAAGCAGGAACAGGATGCATTTATGCAAGCAATTTTTCAATAGGAGTAAACCTGTTCTTCAGAATGGTTAAGGAAGGAGCAAGGTTACTGAATTGCTTTCCAGAATATGATTGCTTTGCAGTTGAGCAACACCATAAAAGAAAAAAAGATTCACCAAGCGGAACAGCAAAATCCATTGGAGACATTCTCCTAAAAGAACTTGACAGCAAGGACAAGATTGAAACAGGAAGACTTGACAGACAAATTGATGAGAGGGAACTTCACCTTGCATCAGTAAGAGGCGGGCACGTGCCGGGAACTCACTCGGTTTTTTTTGACTCTGAAGCAGACACAATTGAATTAAAACACACAGCAAGAAACAGAAAAGGATTTGCGACAGGAGCAGTCAAAGCAGCAGAATGGATTAAAGGAAAGAAAGGATTTTTTTCAATAGACGATATGATGAAGGAGATTCTGGACAAGGGGGCTAAAATATGACGGGAATAAAAGGATGCTATCCAGCATTGGTGACATCAATGAAAGAAGATGGAAACAGGTTAATGCATGAAGTGAACGGAGAAGCATACAAACAACTGATTGATTATGTTATTGAAGGCGGAGTAGATGGAATAGTTGTAGCAGGATGCACTGGACACGCCTGCACTCTCACCATAGATGAACAGGTAAGACTTGCAGAGCTTGCGCTAGAGCACGCAGGAAAGAGAACAAGATTAATTGTCGGAGACGGAAGCAATTGCACAAGAGAAGCAATCGAGTTCACAAAAAAAATGGATGACATAGGAATTGAAACGCATCTCTCAATCGGACCCTACCAGAACAAGCCAACCCAGGAAGGACTCTACCAGCATTACAAGGCAATAGCTGAATCAACAGACTCAGACATTATTGTCTACAACGTGCCAGGCAGAACAGGGAAAAATATCGAGCCTGAAACAGACATAAGGCTTGGCAAAGAATTTGACAACATCATTGGAGTCAAGGAAGCAAGCGGAGACATTGAACAAATAAGAAAAATAATCGAAATGAGCAAAGACCTTGACTTTGATGTTATTTCCGGAGACGATGGGTTAACGCACGAGATAATTAAGTCAGGCGGAACAGGATGCATCACAGTTGCTGGAAACGTAGACCCAAAGAGAACCTCGCTAGCAATAAAGCTAGCACTTGAAGGAAAGTTTGAAGAAGCAAAAAAAGTTGATGATGAAATAAGAGAGCTGTACGATGCACTGTTCATTGAAACCAACCCAATGCCAGCACACTACATGCTAAGAAAGCTGGGAATTGCTGTGGGAGTTCCAAGACTTCCGCTTGTGGATGTTACACAAGAAACTGCTAAAAAGATTGATGCAGTTATGGAAAAGATTGGTTTGGTTTGAAAAGAGCCTGAATAATTTTTTCAGACCATTCATTTGCAAGCTCTGCAATGTATTCTTGTTTCTGGTCTTTGCGTTCAAGTTCGGAGACGCGAATGCATTTGAGAACCAAAACACCAGAAGAAATCTCCGCATCAACAAGCTTTTCCCGAATTACAGAAAATTCTTTTTCCTGTTCTTCATCTTCAAACAAGGCAACTGCAAGAACAAGGTCGGCTCCAGCAGAATTCTTTGCAACTGCAGCAGGAAGATTGTCGTGAGATGGAACAATCACCTGCTCAAAATCTATTCCAAGCGCCTGCTTTGAAACAAGCTCTTCAAGCTCTGAAAAAAACTCAACCTCATTTTCCATGCTTGCTACAAGAACTATTTTCATAAAAATCAGCTACTCAACTGAAACCCACTGAGAAATCTCAATCAGTTTTGGAGAATCAATTCTAACCTTCAGAAGTTTTGTTCCAGCGGAAGAAAAAATAACTGGTTCAGAAAACTGTTCCGTTGAACCAGATGAAATTTTTGCACTGCCCCTGGACACAACTGAATTGTCAAGCAACACAGTAAAAGAATATAAAACAGGCCTGCCCTCCTGATTTGAGATTTCAAAAACAAGAGAATGCTCGCTTCCACTGGAAACTGTTCCAAGAACAGAACCGCCCTCAAAGTAAAGTTCTGTGAAATTCTCCCCTCCCTTTAATCCTGCAACAAGAAAAATAAGCGAAACAGAAACAAGCAAAAGTGTGATTAAAGCAATCAAAAAAAGATTTTGTTCATTTTCCTTCAAAAAAATCACCAAAACGTTAATTAATGGGTTTGAGTTTTATATAATACTTTCTTTAGATATTAAAAGAATGGTGTTTTTATGGCAGGACTATCAGATTTTGATGACCCGGAAATGTTCGGTTCGGATGATGTGGAATACGCTTCAGACAGTCCGCTTGACCTGATAAAAGATAACTTGCCAAAAATAATCGCAGTGATTGCGATTTTGGCAGTAGCCTACTTTGCATACGACTATTTTATTGCAAGCGTGAAAGAAGTAAACATAAGCGTCGTGGATGCAGAGGGAGACGATGTAAAAGCAAGCGTGAAGATTTATGCAACAGGCGGAGAAGACCCTATTCACAAAGGCAGTGGAAAAGACTCCTTCAGTTTCCAGATACGCGCAGGAGAATACTCTGTGAAAGTGGAAGCACCAGGATACGATGACGAAACAGAAAGCCTGACAGTTTCAAGAGAAGAAAACAGCCCAATGAAAGTAGTTCTCGAAAAAGACATATCAATAAAAATAACTGGATTCAATCCACCAGCCCAGATAATAAAAGGACAGACAATTCAGGTTCCAATTTCTTTTGAAAACAAGTCTTCAAAAACAGAAACAATATTCCTCGTGTTTGAAGAAGATGGATTAAATTTGGAGAGTGCTCCGCAGGAAATCATTGTGCCAGGAAACGGGACAGCCCAGGCAACAGTAGTTATTTCTGTACCAGACGGATTTGACGCAGGAAAGAGTGGAAAAGAAGCAAAAATTAAAGCAAGAATAAAATATCTCAAAGAAGACGCTGATGCAGATATTGAAGTCAAACCAGCTCCCGACATAGAGCTTGCGGGAGACAAGCCAGAAGACTTTAGTGCAAATGCAGGAGAATTTGACGACACTGAAAAAATAAAGATTGAAAACAACAGCAAGTTTGACATAACCGACCTTGTTCTTGAAATAGAGATTACTGACACAGAAAACAACAAGTTCTTTGGAGAAGAAAAAATAAGAGAATGGTTCCAGTTTGTGCCAAACGAAAACAGTGAAAAATGGAAAGTAAACATTCCAGTGATTGAAGAAAGAGAAGACCTTGAACTAAACTTTTACATAAAGCCACCAATTACAGCACAACAAGACATAATTGTGGGAAACTTTGTTCTCACCGCAGACTATCTTGCTGTTCCAAAAAAGACTTCTTTCCAGCTTGAAATAAAAAAGAGCGCAGATGTTCAGCTAACAGTTAAACCAAAAAGCAGTCTTTACGATTTTGAAATAGAACTTGACAGCGTAACAGGAGAATACGAGATTGACCGCGACCAGTATCTTGAAGTTGAAAATGACGGAAGCGTTTCAATCAACAACATAAATGTTGTTGTATCCCCAAATTGTGAAGACTGGATAGAATTCCAGACAACTCCAAACATTAGCTCGCTTTCATCAGGAGACGACAAAACAATTTTCCTAAATGTTAGCGCTCCAAGCGGAACCATGGTCGGAACAACAATAGAATGTGAAATAAGCTATTTTTACGACGACCCATTAGGCGGCCCAAGAAAACAGGGAACAACAGAAAAAAGGCTTGTGTTAAGCACTAGCAGTTAGAAAGAAAAATTTTTTTTGAATAAAAAGCCCTTGGGGGGAGTCGAACCCCCGGCCCCCACTTTACGAGAGTGGTGCTCTGGCCTCTGAGCTACAAGGGCAATAGAGAAAATACTACAAGAACAAGTTTTAAAATGCTATTTTATTCAGAAGGAGAAAGACTTTTAAGACAATATTAATACCATATTAATACGGTGATAATATTCCAACTGCAATAGTAAAACTTAATGATGAAGCAAACCATGTGATTAACCTTGTAAAGGCAAAATACGCACTGCGCGACAAAAGCGCAGCCATCAACAAGATGGCAGAAGAATATGAGCAGGAACTTCTTGAGCCAGAGCTTAGGCCAGAATATATCAAAAAACTGGAAAAGCTCAAAAAGCAAAAAGCATTCAAAGTAAAAGACATAGATGAATACTTTGAAAAGCTCAAGAAGGGATAATTCAGTGTATAGCCTGAAGATAAGAAATCATCTTGAAAAAACTTTTAAAAAAATATCAAAAAAAGACCCTGTGCAGGAAAGAGCACTGAAAAGAAAAATAAAACAAATTCTAAAAAACCCGTATAGATTCAAGCCATTAAGAAAACCAATGCAGGGATTCAGAAGAGTTCATGTGTTCGGACCCTTTGTGATGATATACTCTGTCAAAGAAAAAACAGTAATACTTGAAGATTATGACCATCACGACAAAATATACAAATAACTATTTTATGTCCTTGAAGGAAAGCTTTTGCGTTGAAAGCTTCCAGAGAATTTCAGAAAGCTCTTTCACTTTAACACGCTTTTGATTCATTGAGTTGCGGTCTCTAAGAGTAACTGTTTTGTCATTCATTGAATCATAGTCAAAAGTCACAGCATACGGCACTCCAATTTCGTCAACGCGCGCATAACGCTTTCCAATGCTTCCCTTTTCGTCAAAGAAAACAGAAAAAGAAGACTCGTTCAGTTCTTCAAACAGCTCACGGGCTTTCTCAAACAAGCCGTCTTTCTTGACAAGAGGAAAAACAGCAACAAGATAGGGAGAGACTCGGGCAGGAAAGTCAAGGAAAATTCTTTCTTCGCCTCCCCTCTTTTCTTTTCTGAAAGCAAGGTCTAAAGCAACATAAAATGTTCTGGCAATTCCTGCTGAGAGTTCAAAGACATGGGGAGTAAATTTCTTGCCGCCCTCATTAACCATCAAGTCTTTCTTTGAAATCTTTGAATGTCCTGCAAGATCATAGTCTGTTCTGTAATTGCAGGCCATGAGCTCTATCCAGCCAAGGTCTGTTTCAACTTCAAAGTCCCATGTTTCCTTTGCATAAAAAGCCTTCTCGTCCTTGTCAAGTTCCCTGAAACGCATCTTTTCAACAGGAATATTGTATTTCTCGTACAATTGCTGGACGCGAGCAATATAGTAAGCAACAAGTTTTCCTGAAACAATTTTTTTCTTTGCAACTTCTTCACAAGAAATTCCCTTCGCCTTCTTGCCGAGAAGCATTAAGTTGATTTTGTAGTCTTTCACTTCACCCCACTGAGGCACTTCATCTATCTTGTCAGGATTAAAGAAAATTTCTGTTTCCATTTGTCCAAACTCACGTGCCCTGAGAAGAGTGTTTCTCGGAGAAATCTCGTTTCTGAAAGAAGCTCCTGCCTGAGAAATTCCTAATGGAAGATCTCCTCGGTGAAGCTGGTAAAGACGCTTGAAGTCAAGGAAAATTGACTGGCAAGTCTCCGGGCGAAGATAACATGGCTGGTCGCCGGTTGCACCAATGTCAACCCTCATCATCATGTTAAATTTTTTAACCTCATTGAAATCGCGAGCTTTGCATTTTGGGCACTCTATTTTGTGTTCTTCAATCATTTTGTCTAATTCAGGAGTAGCAAGGCTCTCTGGAACAATGTCATCAATCTTGTCAGCAATAAGTTTGTCAGCGCGGTTTAAAGAATTGCATTTCCTGCACTGAACAATCGGGTCATTAAAGTTTTCAAGATGACCTGAGGCTTTGAAAACATCTTCTGGCAGAATTTGTGCCCCGTGAATTTCAACAAAGCCTTCTTTTTCAACTAGCTCAGAACGCCAGAGCTGAATAATGTTTCTTCGAATCTTGCTTCCCTCTGGACCAAAATCCCAGAAGCCCCCTGGAGCATTAGCATAAACATCAGCAGCAGGATAAAACAGACCGCGTCGCAGGGCAAGATTGACTGTTTCTTCTTTTGGCATAGAATAAATTTGCATGGAAAAAGGTTTTAAACAGAATCGGGGGAAAGGAAAAGGCTTTAATTTTAGAAAAACATTATTGATTAGATGCCTGCAAGACCAAGCCACGCGAGAACGCACTCCCAAATACAAAAAAGAATTCAAGCAGGCTTGCCAATGGACTATGGGCACTGGGAAAGCAAAAGTTCGTTGAAAACGCTTCTTCACCGTGTCAGACGAGAGAGAAAAAAGGGAAAATCATTCAGAGGACACGGTACATGGTACAAGTATCTGGAGCAAGAGCACGGGATAAACTCTCTTACTGCGATGGAAGGAACATATCATGAACAAACCCACAATCTTGTCGAAAAAGAAATCCAGAAAGGGACACAAATGGATGCTGGTTACTGGGATGAACATTCGCGACTAAGAAATCTTTACTCAAGAGTGAGAAACCAAACAATAAGAGGCAAAAGATTTGCAGGGCATGGGAGTTGGGCAGAATATTTGAAAGAAAGACACAACATAAGTATGCTGACAGCCCCGCCAGGAACATATCCTGAAAGAGACACTAACATAATTCAAAGAGCAATTGAATCGGGAGCTCCAATTGATAAAGGAAACTTTTCAGAAGAACTCAATAGACTATATGGAAGACTTTCGATAACAAAAGTTAATGGAAAAACATTCGCAGGATATGGTGGCTGGTTAAAATATCTCGCGGGAGAATTTAGAGACAGCCTTGCAAAAAGAGTTTTCAGACCAATAGCAAACTCTCCGGGAAAAGGAACAAGAAAAATTGCACAGGAAACAGGATTAACCCCCAGACTTGTAAATCAGATAGTCCAATCAAACCCAGAAAGGTTTATTGCATTCACAATTTTTGAAACAGAAGGAAACATTGTGTTTAATCCAAGAGATATAAAAAAAGCAATTGAAAGAGTTGAAGAAGCATTGAAAAAAGCTCGCTCAAGACAAGTTAAACACAGGCTTAATCGAATTAAAATAAAACTGGCGGAAGGAAAAACAGGAGTGCTTGAATAATGCCAAGAATATTTGAAAGGCAAGAAAAATTCATTCCAAAAAAAAGAGGGCTTCAAGGCTTAACCAAATAAAAGCAATACTGAAACAGAGAATCATTCGAGACCCAGCAATAGAGGCGGATTTGACTCAGGTTAGAAGCTTTAAAACACTTTGCAAACAAGGTTATAACATGGCAAAAGACATGGGTGCTTTGAGAAAAAAGCTTCTCGGAAAAGCGCGCAAGAAAGTTGAAGAAAAATACTCTGGCAAAGAACAGAGCATTGTGCGAGCCGTTGGATTAAGTCAGGACCTTGATGACGCATTTAATCTTCTGGCAGAACAGGTCATTGAATGGTATGGTGGCCACTTTCCAGAGCTTCAGAGAACAGCGAACAATTCAGAAACATACATCAGGCTTGTTGCAGAGTTGGGAAGCAGAGAAAATTTCGCTGTTGAAAAAATTGAGGAAACAGGGCAAAGCAGTGAAAGCGCTGAAAAGATTTCTCAGGCAGCAAGCAAGAGCATGGGCGCAGAGTTTGATGAAGAAACATTCAAGAGAATAAAAGAAGCAGCAAAAAAATCTCTCGCATTAAGAGACGAGAAAAAAGAAATTGCTGATTACATTGAAAAAGAAATGAGTAAAGAAATGCCAAACTTTACTGCTCTTGCAGGAGCAAACATTGGAGCAAAGCTTTTAGCAGAAGCAGGAAGCAAGGAAAGGCTTGCAAAAATGCCTTCTTCAACCATACAAGTGTTGGGTGCGGAAAAGGCATTGTTCTCGCATCTCAAAAAGGGAACAAAGTGTCCAAAGCACGGAGTAATATTCCAGCACCCGCTACTTAAAAAAGTTCCAAGAAGAAACAGGGGAAAAATATCAAGAGCTCTTGCGGGAAAGCTAGCAATAGCTGCAAGAGAAGACTTTTTTGGAAAAAGCAATAATTCCAAAGAGCTTGTTGCATGGCTTGAGAAAAGAGCAGAAGATCTTGCAGGGCCAGACAGACCAATAATAAACAATCCAAAAAAAAGACACAGAGCCCAAATTTCAAATCCAGGGATAGATAAACCAGAAACAAAACACCAAACACACACTGCAGAAAAAACAAAACACAAACCGCATACTTCAAGGAAAACAAAACCCAGACACCAAACACACACTTCAGGGAAAACAAAACATCAACCACATACTTCAAGCAAAGCAAAACACAAACCAAGACAAAAACACAGGCACAAAAACAGGACTCCAAAAGCAGGCTTTGGAAAAAGAAAACCCTTGAAGAGACCAACAAAACCACAATAATTACCAAATCCTAATTTTTAGAAGAAAAGAAAAAATCAGAAAAACTATTTATACTCTTTCAAGCAATAATAATCCATGAAAGAAAAACACACAAGAATACTTATACATAATTCTGCTTTGGTTACTCCCAACCTTGCCCCCGGCAAGCGAGTCTATGGCGAAAAGCTCTTGAACATACAGGGAAAAGAATTCAGGGAATGGAATCCTTTCAGAAGCAAACTTGCAGCAGGAATAAAGAATGGACTAAAACAGGTCCCCCTCGCCGAAGGAAACAAAGTGCTTTATCTTGGAGTGGCAGAGGGAACAACTGCTTCGCACATCTCAGACATTGTTGGAGAAAAAGGAGTTGTGTTCGGAGTTGACATAAGCGAAAGAACAATGAGAAAACTGCTTCAGATATGTGACGACAGAGAGAACATTGTGCCGGTTGTGGCAGACGCTGGAAAGCCAGAAGAATACGCAGAATATTTAGAAGAACAGGAAATCGATTTGCTATACCAAGATGTTTCACAAAGAGACCAGGCAAGCATTTTCAACAAGAACGCAAAACAATTTTTGAAAAAAGGAAAGTTTGGAATAATTGCCTTGAAGGGAAGAAGCATTTCCCAGAAAAAAAACCTAGGCCGTGTTTTTGCAACAGAGGTAAAAGAACTTGAAAAAGAGTTTACGATTTTGGAAAAAATAAAGCTAGAGCCATTTGAAAAAGAACACTTGCTTGTGCTAGGAGTGAAAAAATGAAAACAGAAATTAAGAGGCAGTTAGTGCACCTGTTTTTTGGCCTTGCATTTATTGCATTGCTTGTTTTTTCTGGACTTGAAAACACAAAGCTTGTTCTTGGAACAGGACTTGTTCTTGGAGGACTAACAGCATTTATTCTTTCAAAAGGACACAGACTGTTTCCATTCTCGCAGATAGTTGAAATAGTTGGAAGAGACACAGAGGAATTTCCAGGAAAAGGCGCACTGTCTTTCTTTGCAGGAATGCTGCTCACAATGGTTTTGTTTAATTCAGAGCAGATTGTTCTTGGAGCAATGCTTGTCACAGTCGTAGGGGATGCATTCTCTACATTGATTGGGAAAAAGTTTGGAAAGAAAAAGATTATTGAAAACAAAAGCTTGGAGGGTTCAGCAGCATTCTTTTTTTCAGCAGAGTTTGCTTTGTTGCTTGCAGGTTTTTCTCCAGCAACATCATTGGTTGTTGCACTGTCCGGAACAATTGTTGAATTAATTCCGTTCGAAGACAATCTCACTATCCCAGTCGCGTGCGGAGCAGTTTTAACTTTTCTGATTTAAGAAGAAGATAGAATGAGAAAAATAAAACCTGCAAAAAAATCTTTGGAAGAAGTATGCCCTCCTGAAACTTACAGAGCACTGGAAACACATTTTCAGAGAGTGTTGAAAAAAATGAGAGCAAGTGATGCAAAGCCAGAGGTAACAGAAGAATTTATTCCGGAAAGATATCTTAAAATCGGGGAAAGAGAAAGAAAATCAGTCACAGGAAACAGTGCAATGATTGCCGGAGACCTGCTTCACACCCACACACTCACTAGAGAGCATGTGCTTGCCGTACTCACATTTCTTGCTCACGTTCACCCAAGCATTGTTGGAAGAGAACTTGAAAAAGCATTAGAAAACCCAAACGAAAGATACAAACTGCACATAATCAGCGTGATTGGAGACATGGGGCACACGAGATACAAAAACCTTGTTCTAAGGCAGCTTTTTCCAGGAAAAAAAATGCAAGAAAGAAATGAAATTATAATTAACTGCCTTATTGCGCTGAGAAAAATCGGAACAAGAGCAGACATTCCATCAATCATGCACCTTACTGAAAAACACCAAAAATTTAATGTAAGACTGCAGGCATTGACTACAATTGGAAAACTTGGAGATGACCGAGATGTGTTCAGGTTAGGAGACTTAGTATTCGATGAAAGAAGCCAGTTGAGAGATCTTGCAAAACGAGAAATGGAAAGAATGAATAGAAGAGGCAAAGAGAGAAAAAACAAAAGAAAAACAAGACGCAAATAGCTTTTTATTGATTGTCGAGGAATTTTATTTCAATGGGTCCGTAGCCTAGAGGATAGGGCAACTGCCTCCTACGGCTTTTTCGGAGCACTCACCCTCTGCGGAGGACTCGCTTCCAAAACCCAGTTCGAGCAAACTCGAACGGGCGCATCCCGCTTGCGGGATAGCGAGCCGGCAAAAACCGGTTAGTCGGGGCAAGCAGTAGGTCGGGAGTTCGAATCTCCCCGGACCCGTTATTTCTTTTCTTAGACAAAGTCCCCGAACAAGCCATATTTTTTTAGCGGATTCCACTGCCAGCCAATGTTTGCTTTCTCTAACCCGCCGTAAATTCTTGCTTTCTTGGAAATATTTATTTTTTCTGCAAGCACTGGAAGAAATTCAAAGAACTCCCACTCAGATTCCTTGTCAACATGAAAATCAGTTCCCTTGTAGAAATAGACATCTCCCTTCCAGGAAACAAAACCGCGAACATTGTTTTCAATAACTTTTTCAGAATCCCATTCAAGAGATTCAAACCATTCTTTGTGAGAAAGAGGAGACTTTTTTTCAGCTACAAAGACACGGCCTGTGTGAAACACAAACATTCTTCTAGACTTATGAAATTCTTCTTCAGGAACCATAAAAGAATTTGAAAGAAAATGTTTAAAGGAAGATTCAATTCATAGATTTTCATGGAAAAAGTATTTGAAGAAATCAGAAAAGAAGCAGAGAGAAGTATTTTGCGAGAAAGCCACAACTTCGAACACGTGGAACGTGTCTACAATACCTGCATTCACGTCGCAGAAGAGCTTGAAGAAGAAATAGACCTTGATGTGCTGAAAGCAGCAGCATGGCTTCATGACGTAGCAAGACAAGAAGAAGACGAAGATTCAAGCAGTGAAACAGACCATGCCTTGATTGGAGCAGAAAGAGCAGAGAAGATTCTAAGAAACGCAGGATTTCCCGAAGAAAAAATAAATCATGTTCAAGAATGCATCAAGACACACAGATTCAGAGCAGACAGGAAAGCAGAGAGCACTGAAGCAAAAATTCTTTTTGATGCAGACAAACTAGATGCAATAGGTGCAGTTGGTGTTGCAAGAGGAATAATGTGGTATGCGGAGAACAATGCAAATCCAATAAAGATTGAAGAAAGAAGCACAGAAGAATATGCTAAAGAAAACCTGTGCGGAAAAACAAACAGCAGAATTCAGGACAAGAAAAAGCATTCAATGCAGATAGAGTTTGAAACAAAGCTTGGCAAGCTTTCATCAAAAATGCATTTTCAAAAAACAAAGGAATTAGCAAAAGAAAGAAGTGAGTTTTACAAACAGTTTATTCAAAGAATGGAAGAAGAAATAAAAGGAAAAAAGTAAAAGAAAATGAAAAATAAAAATAATAAAAAAATGAAGAAAGAAAAATCAAAAAAAGAAAAACACCGAATTCGTTGAAAGGTTAAGTTTTGCTGAATTTAAATGACAATCAACGAAAACTATTTAAATCAGTTTAAACATAGATAATCAATGGAAAAACTTCCAGTGACTGTCGCAGGAGAGATTACCCTCAGCAAGGATCCCGGCGGGTCAATGAAAAAATGGAGAGAAATCTTCGGAGTTAATCAAAGCGAGCTTGCAGAATTTCTTCAAGTAAGCAGTTCCACTATCTCAGACTACGAGGGTGGAAGAAGAAAGAGTCCGGGCATTGGAATAGTTGCAAGACTTGTTGAAGCACTTATTGAAATTGACAAAGGCAGGGGCGGAAAAGTTGTTAAACAACTTGAAAAAGATTTCAAACCAGATGAAGACACATTTGATACTCATGAATTTTTTACTGCAATAAGCGGAAAAAACTTTGTAAAAAAAGTTGGCGGAGAATGTGTTGCAAACCAGGCAAGACTAAAGGAAAGCAAGGTTTATGGCTACACAGTAATTGATTCATTAAAAGTAATTCTTGAAGTTCCAATTCACGAGTACATGCAATTGTATGGAAAAACACCTGAACGAGCACTTGTTTTTAGACAAGTTGAAAACGGCAGATCACCAATGATTGCAGTTAAGATAGGAAGATTCAGTACAGACATGAAACCAGCAATAGTTGTTTTGCACGGAGACCTCAAACCAGAGAATGTTGACAAAATTGCGATAAAAATTGCTGAAAGCGAAAAGATTCCACTTATTGTAACAAAAAAACCAGTCGAAGAAATTCTCAAAGAATTTAGCGAATTTGAAGGCTAAAATCTGACAGAAAAAGTAAACCTGTATTTTTTTTTGCCTGACTTGTCTTCACCAATAAGCTTGCTCGAAGTCTTAACTTCAGCACCATATCTTGAAGAAACAAATTCTACTGCATGCTTTGCCGCCCGCTTTGAACCAACAAGCAAATCAAAGCCTTGTTTTTTTTCTTCAATTCCAACAATCACTGAAAAAGAATCTTTTTCAAGATAGCGTTCAAAAAAGTTTCTGAACTCTTCAATTGCAGAAGAAGGCGGGTTTCCCCTTCCCTGAATAATTGCTTCATGATAGTGTCCTGAAATTTTAGAACAACGTTCACAGCTAGAATAGTTTGGCTTTAGAAGGACATCTCTTTTCTCGACAATCATTTGACCGTCAACAAGACCGTTTACAGTAACATGAGCTATAGTCTGGTCTTGGTCCTCCGGCTCAAGTTCCACAGTAATGACTGACTTTTCAAAACAAGGGCTTATTTTAACAAAAGACTCCACAGATTTTTTGAGCAATGACTCATCCTGATTAACCCATTTTCCATGAAGTCGAATCATTGCACAGTTTCTGCAAAAGTCTATTTTAAGTTCAGCTGGAATAGACACTAGTTCTTTTTTGCGCTCAAAGCAGTTGATACAAAAACCTTTCACAAAAGGTCCTTTAGTCGAACCACAAGAAGGGCAAAATCTTTCAAGCTTAGACATTTTAATCAAGTTTAGCCAATTTAATCAAGTTTAACTGTGTCCCCGTTTGCAGGATTAACAGTATCAATGCCTAGGTCTTTCTCAATCTTTGCTTTCAATACTTCAGTAACTTCCAAGTCACCGTGAACAAGAATAACTTTTTCAGGAGACCATTTGTTAAGAGCTCGAAGCAGTTCAGACTGAGAAGCATGAGCAGAAAAGTCATATTTTTCAACACCACAAACCGGCTTGAAAGTATCAGCCTCTGTTTCAAGAATTCCTTCATCCATAAGCTTTCTTCCCGGTGTTCCCTCCACCTGATAACCTGTTAAAATTATCTTGCTGTTCTCTTCCTTGTGAACTGTTTTAACATAGTGCTGTATTGGACCGCCTGAAAGCATTCCGCTGGTGGTCACGATTACAGAAGGTTGCTTTAATGCCTCTTTTCTGTGCTTGTCCCGCCTTACCCAGATTGTTTTGTCAAGAGCTTTTTTGAGAAACTTTGGGTCCTTCAAATACTCAGGATAGTCAAGGAAAATTCTTGAAGCCTTTTGAGACATTCCGTCAAGATAAACAGGCACATCAATGTTGTACTCGTGAAGTACATCTATTATTTCCTGAGAACGAGCAACAGCAAAAGCAGCAATAAGAGCATGCCCTCCGTTGTCAACTGTTTCCTGAACACTTTCACAAAGCCTTTTTTCTGTTTCAGCTCTGCTTGGATGATTCCTGTCACCATAAGTGCTCTCCATCATAACATAGTCAACCTTCCCAGCCCTCAAATCAGCACCAGAATAAAGCCTTGTTTCAGCAGGATTAAAGTCTCCAGTGAAAAGGAAACGCTTGTTCTTGAAAGAAATCAACGGCATTGAAGAGCCAGAAATATGACCAGCATCAAAGAGTTCAAGAGAACAGTTTTTTGAAATATTTACAGGTCGCCTGTAAGAAATTGGAAAAGTATATTTTTCTGTTTCAACTATTTCATCCTCAGAAAACTGGGGAGCCACACCCTCATAACCTGCAATTTTCAAAGAATCAAACCAGAGCATTTTGGAAATTTCAAGAGTGGGAGGAGTCATATAACACATTGAATGGCTGTCCACGAAAAGTTTTGGAAGATAACCAGAGTGATCAAGATGAGCATGAGAAATAATTGCAGCATCAAGATTTGTTGTGACTGGAGCAGGATACTGTATTTCGTCAGCATTCAATTTTACTCCACGCTCTAAAAGAATCTTTTCTCCAACATCAAGCAGGAAAGAAGAACGGCCAACTTCCTGGCCTCCGCCCAGTACATTCAAACTATATTTTGCCATCAAATCACTTTATACTCAAATTAACTCCAATAAAGCTTTTAAACAAAAAGCATGAAAAGCCATAAAAGGATTGTTTTCCAGATTTTATAAAAGAAAAACTACCAAAGGAGGTAGAATTATGGACAATCTAGCAAACCCAGCCCCTCTTGGATTAATGGGCTTTGGAATGACAACAGTGTTATTGAATCTGCACAACGCAGGATTCTTTGCACTAGGAACAATGATTCTCGCAATGGGAATCTTCTACGGAGGAATAGCACAAGTAATTGCAGGAATAATGGAGTTCAAAAAAGGAAACACTTTTGGAACAACAGCCTTTACATCATACGGCTTGTTCTGGTTAAGCCTTGTTGGACTTATCGTAATGCCACTAAAAGGAATGGGAACTGCAGCTGGCAGCACAGCAATGGCAGCATATCTTTTCGTGTGGGGTTTGTTCACTGCATTCATGTTCTTTGGAACATTGAAAGCAAACAGAGCACTGCAATTTGTATTCGGTTCACTCGTAATACTGTTCTGGCTTCTGGCAATAGGAGACTTTACAGGTTCAGCACTGATAAAACAGATAGCTGGCTACGAAGGAATAATCTGCGGCCTCTCAGCAATATATCTTGCAATGGCACAGGTATTGAACGAGTCACTTGGAAAAACAATTCTTCCAACTTGGCCTGTTCAAACAGTTGAGAAAAAATAAGTGAACGAATAAAAATAGAAAATAAAAAAAATAAATAAAAAGGCTGGCTGAAAAGCCAGTCAATCCTTTTTTTCTTTTTCAATTGCACTATTCAAATCAGCGATTAATGCACCAGCATCAATTCCATGCACTTCAGCACCTTCTTCAATACTTTCAAAGCGCGCTGCAGCACAGCCAACACAGTGAAGACCGTGTTCAAGAAAAACAGGAATTGTTTCAGGATGGCCCTGAACAACATCTGTAATCTTCATATCTTTAGATATTTTCAATAAAAACACCTATTCCTTCACTTCAATTGCTTTTTGTGGACAAGATGCTTCACAAGCTCTGCACTGAATGCACGCATCAGGATTAACAACAACTGACTTGCCGTCCTTTATTTCAAAAACTCCGACCGGGCAAACGCTTACACAGGTTCCGCATCCAACACATTTTTCTTTGTCAACATATGGTTTTTCTGCCATTGTATCAACTCCTTTTTTTTAAAATAAATGAATTGGGGGAAGGGATTAAACCTTCCCAAAGACATATCTCTTGTCAACGTCGAGAATGCCTGCTGGAATCCTTGAAGCAAGCCTGTCCAATGCTGTGTTAACAACAATGTAACTTGCCGAGATTCCAAGAGCAAACATTGTTCTCTCAATTGCAACAACCGGAATCAAAGCAACCCATAGCTCTGGAGCTGTTGGAATTGTGTAAAGGAACAAAGTGCTTCCGATTGCATGAGCAGTAAATGTTGCCCCAAGACTCTTTGGAAAAAGTCTGTTAGGCAAAAACTTTGCTGCGACAGGAATTACCCAGTAAAGAGAGTAAAACCACGCCTGTGCCCCAACTGGATGAAGCATAAACAAAGCCATGCAAATTATTGGGACTGCAGTACTCAAATCCTTTAACTTTGCTTTGCCATGCCTTCCAAAGTAATATGCTGCGAAAAGCATTGGCGTAAGCCTGAAAATGTTAATCAAATCTATTGCCTTGCCCGCATAAACAAAGTTAACTGCTTCTGCGAGAAGAACTGCGCCTGCTCCAAAAATTGGGCCAAGAAAAACTCCTGCTATTGGCCCCACCATCTGAAACAGGGTGAAAGACTGATTTTCAACACCAAGCAACGAGGAAAAATTTATCTGACTCCCCAAAAGCACTAGTGCAGAAAAAGCTAATAAGAAAAAAACTTTCTTTGCTGAAAAATTCATTCAAAAACCTCCCTGACTGTAAAACAGCTAGATGATATAAAAAAGCTCTAACAAGTTAAAAAAGCTATGCCCGGCTCTACTCTTTTTTAAAGTAAAGCCTGCACAAACAGTTGCCTTGCTGTTCAACTTCGTCAAGGTGATAGATGCAGGGGCAAATGCTTTTTGCATCCTCTTGAAGATTGCCTGTTCTTGCCCTGCAAGGACAGTACTGATAGTCGTGTTCTGTAAGATTCTTGTAAATCTTGTCAAACACTGCTTCCAGCTGTTCCTTGTCCGGATTAAAAGCAAGATTTTTTGCCTCAGCATATTTTTTAAGACCAGCAATCATTTCCTCTTTCGACCTCATTCGGAAAGAGCCTCCTCAATTGCTGGCTTGTTAAAGCCAATGATTATCTTGCCGTCAATGTCAACAACAGGCACGCCATTCTGACCGCTCTTTGAAACCATTTCAATAGCCTTGTCATGGTCTTCCCCAACATCAAAGTGCTGATATTCAACTCCTTTTTCGTCCAAAAACTGTTTAACCATGTCACAAAAAGGACAGGTTGTTGTGCTATACACAATTACTTTAGCCATATTCAATCAACTCCTTTTTTCAAATTCTTTAAGCAACTTAAACAATTGCCTAAGCTTTTTTTTATTCTTAATTGTGCAGTGAACCTGCTTTCCATGCCTCTTTAATTCAATCAGGCCTGCTTTCTCAAGCTTGTCCAAGTGCCTGCTTATCGTAGAAGGGTCTTTTTCAACACACTCAGCCAAAGCAGAACAACCATATTTGCCTCTCAAAAGGCATTCAAGCATCTTCAAACGGGTTTCAGAATCCAATGCAGAAACAAGTGAATTCAATTGCACCGACATACAATTGTATGAGTGTGCAAGTGTTTTTAAGGTTGTTGTGTAAGGAAGGTTAAAAAAAAGAAAAATAAAAAGAAAAAAAGGAGAGTGTTACTAACACTGTCCTTCTGCTGCTGCGCCCTCAGAGCTAAGCTCTGCAGAGCACTCTGGCGGCATTTCAGTGAATGCTGAACAGATTCCTGACTTGTATGCTTCAGGAGTTCTTGCTCCAGAATATGCTGTGCCGTTGATTAACACTGTTGGAGAACCTGAAACACCATACAGGTCTGATAAAGCAACCTCTGCTGCAAGGACTGCTTCTGCTTCATTGACAAATGCTTCTTCAATTGCCACTGAATCGATATTATTTGCTTCAGCTACATCTTTCCAGCAAGTGTCAACATCAGAGTAAGTACAGCTACTGCTTATAGCATTTATATAATCCCAGTATTTTTCAGGGAAATACTTCCAGACAAGAAGCTGCCTTACATCCTCTTTTAGTTCGCCTGCTCCGTGCATTGAACAGTATTTTTGCTCTTCGTCAAAGCAGTACTGTTCCCACGAAGCACCAGCACCAGTTGCATAGTCGGAGTAGAAAATATAGTGAGGCTCAAAATCAATTGATGCACTCAACTGCTTTTCTGCGGGACCAAGCCCAGCCATAGCCTGCTGCCCATAAGGACAAAAACTCATGACAAACATTAAAACTTCAGGCACTTCAGACTGCTGAAGTTCCTGAGGCTGCTTTGGTTCAGGCTGTTCAATAGGAGTGTCAAGGTCAAAAACAGTTCCTGCAACTGCAACACTACCATCCTTCGCAGTATACACCTGCCCTTCCTGGACTAAATTTCCATCCTGCAATATATTAAATGTTACTTTGTACATGCCTGCTTCCTCTTCGATAGATGCAAGTTCTGCAACAGCACCTTGCGCTGCAAAAAAATTATCGTTCAAGTAAGAAATTGTTTTATTCCCAGCTTGATCTTGTGTTATTGTGCCAACACCAACATCGCACGACCCGCTTCCTGCATCAGTAAGCGAAACAAATCCTGTTGTGTTCGGAAACAAGTTGCTTCCGGCAAGAGCACCAACAACCAAAGAAAACACGACAACA
>JAFCCW010000036.1 GCA_017609985.1 Candidatus Iainarchaeum sp. | reverse complement strand
ATGATTATTCAACCGTAATTATTCATTGTATGCTGGCCTTTTAAAAACTATTTGATTCAAATTCAACTGTTATGCGAAAAATAATTGCCGCTGTTTTCGGCATTGCAGTGCTTGCAGTTGTGTTAGCAAGCATTAATCTTTCTGATTTCTTTTTAGTTATTTCCAGAGCAAACATTGCCTTGCTGGCTTTGTCCGCGATAGTTATTTTTTCAATAGTCTTGTTGCGCAGTCTTAAATGGAACACGGTTCTCAAAGCGCATTCAGCGAGAATTTCTCTGGCGGAATCAGTCTGTTTTTATCTTGCTGGCTTCTTTCTTGGAATAGTTACTCCTGCGCGCGTGGGAGATTTTTCAAAAGCATTTTATCTAAAAGAAAAAGGAATTCAGTTTTCTCTCGCGGTTTCAAGTGTTTTCTTTGATAGAATAATTGACTTAGGATTGCTTCTTTTCACCGGCAGTTTAGCAGTTCTTGTTTTTTATTTTGCTTTTGGAACACAGCTGGTTTCTTTTGAAATAATTGCCTTGCTGTTTGTATTGTTTGTTGCAGTAGTTTTTGCTGTTGCAAGAAAAAGCTTTTTGAAAAAAATCTCAAAACCTTTTTTTTCAATTCTTGTTCCTGAAAACTTGCTCAAAAAGTTCAGCAAGGGCTTTGATTCTTTTCATGCGCACTTTTGCAAGGCAGCGCACTCCACAGGTTTTATTTTAATAGCGATTGTTATTGGAGTAATTGCCATCTTTCTTGAAATATGCTTTGCTTTTCTTGTATCATCTTCCCTAAATCTCTCGGTTTCATTTGTTTTCTTTTTCATCGCAGTTCCAGCGATTGCAATTGTTGAATTGATTCCAGTAAGCATTTCCGGAATTGGGACAAGGGAAGCAGTTCTTGTTCTTCTCTTTTCTCTTGTCTCTGTTTCTGCAGAGCAGGCTGTTGCATTCTCGGTTCTCTATTTTTCGCTCGGCTACATTCCTCCAGCTCTCGCAGGCTGGCTCTTGTTTATGAAACACCCGCTTTCGCTGGAAAAATAGTCTTTTTGTTCAAGGCTCACAATTCAGACCGCCCCATTCCACTACAGTGAATCCATTTCTCTCAGGCATGCTTTTTATTTCCGGTTCTCCAATGCTTATTGGATATTTTAATGCTTCAAAAAATGCTCTTACTCTTATGACTGTATCTGGTTCTGGGGTTATCTTCAATGGTTCTATTCTGTCAATTTCTTCTTCTTTCAAAAAACCAACAAAGAGCCAGTCTCCTTTGGGCGCTTTCTCTATCCAAAATTCATTGAATTGTTCTATTTCTTTTTTATTCATTCCAAACAAAGGAAGCTTTTCGTTTAGCAGAGGTTCAAGTTCATCTCTTTTAACAATCCAACCTTTTTTAGGATATTTAATTTCTGTTTCAAGCTCAACTTCGTAGAACAAATAGTCATACAATCCATCAATTTTTCCGTTTGGCTCTGCAAACACAGTCCAACCATCTTTAGGATATTTTGGGATTGTTTCAGTGAAATAGCCAAGAGGTTCAACTCTAACATTTACTTCTGCTCTCTCTTCGGGATAGAGGTATATTGCTGGCTTACAATCCACAATGACTTGCTGGTCAGTTAATTCCACTGAAGCCCAGAGTCCAGGAGATCCTTCGGGTGCCTGATAAACATCAAATCTGAATGCTCCCTGATAGTCTTCTGTGACATTGGTTGGAATGTATTTTAGCAATGGCTTGGTGTAGCCATGGCACACCCAAATATCTGTTCCATCAGGAGTCTTAAACCCTGTTGGATTCATGGTTCCACGTTTTACACTTAAATCAAAATCTGTTCTTATCTTTTTCCAACCGCTCAAATCAGCAATGCTTTCAGGAAAATGATCTTTGTTTAGTGACCCTATCAATTCAGGAGGCATTTTTATCGGAACATAACAGTCTTCAGGAACACTATCTTCAGGAGAGACATATTTTATTTCTGTCACAACATAGGAGCAGGCAGGGATATATATGTGCTGTTGGTCAATTGTTTTGACTGTTGTTGCTTTGCCCGCTGAATCTCCAAAATATTGGTCTTTTGGAATCTGGATATCTATTCCTATTGAGCTCTTGTTCAGTGCATAAATTTTAAGTTCAGGAGTTAAAGTAAAATCAATCTTTCCACCATCAATGCCGTCTTGAAGCAAAGCCCAGTCCATTTTCTTTTTCTCTTCCTTTTCCCTGTCTTTTATTTCAAGCCCGTCAGATTCAATTTTTCTAATTTCTTCACATCCTGAAAGCTCTGCCCCCCTGATTGATTCAACTGGCGTGCATTCAGCATACTGGTCTGCACCAGTAACAGAAGTTGTCTTTGGAATTGCCTTCTTTGCCTCCACTTCCTTAAATTGGTGTTGAGGCATTATTATTTCTATTCCTGGTTTTGCAGTGCAATAACTTTTGTCAACTTCAATAAATATGTTTTTGTCATTTGATTTTGTAAATCCTTTCTCTTCTTCAAGTTCTATGTTTGGGTAAGTTGTTAATCCAAGTTGGGTTGGAGAAGATTTTACTATTTCTTCCAAGCATTCAAATCCGTAATTGCATCCCTTGCACTTGCATTCAACAACACATTTTCCGAGATACATTTTTGGATAATAACACGAGTCTGCAGTGCATTCGTTTACTTCAAGGACTTTAACATCTATTTTTTTTTCGTAGTATCCTGCGTGTTCTCCTTGTATTCTGATTGTTGTTTTGTAGTTTCCTGTTTTTGGTGCTGTTATTTTTTGTTGTTGTTTGGTTGTTTGTCCTGGTTTTATTTCTCCGAATTGGTTTGTTTGTTTTTCTTGTTC
>JAFCCW010000021.1 GCA_017609985.1 Candidatus Iainarchaeum sp. | reverse complement strand
TCTGATAGAAAGTATTAAGTTCAACAGGATATATAACATTCAAACGTATCACCGATAAATAGGAGGCACAACCTCCTATTTATCACTGTTTATAAAGGATTTCTACAGAGCCCAGCCCGCCGAAACAATAAAGTAGGAGAAAGCACGTTAGAACTGCAAATAGGTAAAGTCCTAACAACTACAGTTATTTGAAGTGAATGCCTTGGCACAAAAAAAGCAAAGTGAGGAAAAAGAACTTTCAAAAGTTAAAAAACTGCTGGCAAAATCCATGCTTTTGACCTTGTTGTTTTTTTCCCTTTTAATTGTAGTAATCCTGTTTGTAGCCTTTTCTTTTGTTTCCATGTCAGGTATTGGGCCACCCCTTCCAGAGCCAGATTTGATAAAAATGGTTCTGTTTTTAGCAGGGTTTATGATCCTAAACTTAATCAATGGAATTGTCTTGTTTTTGCTGGGAACATTTGACTTTATAACAGCTTTTGCGATTTACAAAAAACAGAAAACAAAAGCAGTAGCAACTTTTTTCGCAGGCCTTCTTTCCTTCTTTTTTGGATTCACCAATGAATGGAGAATGCTAGATCTTGTTGCAGTAGCCTTTGCCATAATAAACATCCTGTGGCTGGTCTCAATTGCAATAGACTGGAAAAAGAAAAAAAAGGTCACAGGCCCCAGATTCAAAAACTAAGAAAAAAAGAAAGCGCCCCCGGTAGGCTTCATCTTCAAAATCAAACGCCTGCCTCTTATTGGCCGGCTGAATTTTTTATACAGAAACTATAAAGTGCAAGGTTGTTAATTAAAGCACTGGTTTGTAGCGAATTAGTTTTCACTTCAATGATTTTCTGCAGGCCTGGCAAAGTCTTTAGTTTCATCCACTGTGTATTCAAGTTTCAGTTCTTTTGCTGTTCTTTCAATGATTTCTGACAATTGTTTGTTTGTTGATAAGAAAATCATGCCTTCGCCAGAAAACATGTAAAACGATTGAAGATCTATAAGTGATTGCGAAGTATGTATCTCTTCACATTCTTCAAAAATCTTTGTCTTCAGAAAGTTTTCTCCAATATCTTTTTTGTAAATTTCTGATGCGTTTGTTATGATGCCATCGTAAAGTGTGAAAAGGACAAATTTTTCTGTTTTTGCCTGTTGGATAATCCAAAACGCGAATTGTATTGCCTTTTTGTTTTCAACAAGGATTTCAAAATATTTTTTCAAGCCATATTTTTCTTCAAAGAAAGACTCGTTTTTTCCAAGAAACTTTTGAAGCTCTGGTTTTAAATGGCTTCTTTGGAATTCTATTTCCTTTTTTGCTTTTTCATGATCTGGTTCTGGGAAAAACTCTTCAAAAAAACACTTGTCACAAAAACCCTCATGGAGGTAAATATTGTGTCCGCCAATTATCTTATCACACTTTTTGCAGTTGCCTATTTCCTCTTTTGTTTCGGTCATCTAAGCAATTGTTGTTATATCCTGTTTAATATTGTTTTGGCGTTGTTTAAACACCCTTCAGCAAAGCGAGCAGTTTCTTTTTGCTTGTTTCAAATTGCTTTTCTGGAAGCATTCCAAAGACCCCTTGTAGTGCGTCCTTGAATCCTTTTGAGTTAACTTTTGAGGTAATCTTTTCAATGCTTTCTGCCGGAATTGGAACCTCCTTTGTTATTTGCAAAATCTTTTCCTTGTCAAGCTTTGTTGAAGCCAGCATAAACACGTCCCTGATATCTGGCTTCCTGCAGCTGACTGCTTTCATCACGAAAAGCATTTCGGCATCTGCTACCCTTGTTTCAATTTTTGTAGGGCTGCCTTTGCCAAAGATTGTTCTTTTTGTGGAATTCTTGAAGATGAGTTCTGCTGGAAACATTGTTCCAGTAATTCTGTCTTCAACGTTGCTAGCCAGAATATCAAAAGTTGTAATAACGGGCTTTTTTGTTGCAAGGCAGAGGAATTCTCCCTTGTAGCCTGGCAAAGTACCTGTTGCTTTTTTGGCAAAGCCATTGGTTTCAAGGATTTTTTTGACTGCAAGCATTGCTTTCTTGTCTTTGACTACAAGGTCACAGTCTACTGAAAAACGAGGCAGGGTGTAAGCGTTAATTGCATAGCCTCCGATTACAACGAAGTCAACTCTGCCTTTTAGTCCCTCAAGCAGTGAAAAAATGAATTTTTCTCTTTCCTCAAAAATCATAATGCTTCCCTCGCCTTAATCAACATTTCTTTTGACGCAGAGGTTTTCTTCTTGTATTTGTTGGACAAGTAGGCCAAGACGTATTCAAAGCTGTCCTTGTTTGCCTCACAAAACGCAATCGTTTCCTGCAATGCCTCAACAGGCTTCCTGTCATGAAAATCTATTTTCATTGAAGCAACTGGAACCAATACGACAAATTCTCCAATGGTGTTTGATGGCTTTTTAACAAAAAACTTTACTTCTCTTGAATCCAAAAACTGCTTCCACTTACCCAATTCCTTCCTCAAAACCTTTACGAAAAACGGGCTGTACTCCCAGCTTCTCTGAATGTAAGTTTCGTTGCTCCAGACTTCAGCAGCACTGGCTTTTGTAAAGCAGTAACTCAACTTGGATTCCTGCAATGTTTTCTCAACCTTTGGTTCAAACAAGGCGCTTACCGCTTCTCTTGGGGCAATGCAGGCATAAACTCCTCTGCCAGCTCTTTTTAACCAGCCTGATTTAACCAAATTAAAAATTAACTTCTTCAAAGTCTGTTTGCTAAAGTACCAGCGCACACTATCCAAACCAAACTGCTTGCTTCCAAACTTCAAGAACAATAAGCTATACAAGGAGAATTCCTGCCCTGTCAATGACTTAGTCATACTAATATATAGGGCAAGAAAAGAATAAAAAGGTTACCATATAGGTAACAAGCGCCCCCGGTAGGCTTCATCTTCAAAATCAAACGCCGCCCATGCATTGGCCGGCTGAATTTATTATGCAGAAACAGTATAGTGCAAGGTTGTTAATTAATTTATCTGTTAAATTAGATTTTTCTTCTTGGGGCTCTTTTGATTGGTCGGACTATTTTTTTTCTACTGCTCTAATCTTTTTTCTTTTTGCTAGTCTTTTGTATCCTGTTGCTATGACCTTTGGCAAGCCTTCTATTAAGTCGTATTTTTGTAGGTTGCTTGGTTTTACCCATGCGAACTTTACGTGTTCTGGGCTGAGTTTTACTTGTTTTGGGTTTGCTAGTTCTATTAGGTAGTTTTTTGTGTTGTTATCCTTGTTTCTGTTCTGCCTTGAATTGTGTATTTGAATTGACTTGTTGGCCATCTTATTGAGGAGAGTTTTACTTTTAGCCCTGTTTCTTCAAGTACTTCTCTTTCGAATGCCTGTTTTATTGTTTCGCCTGGGTCCACTTTTCCGCTTGGGAGCTCCCATTTGTTTGCGTAGTTTTTTTCGTTTGGGTTTCTTTGGACTATCAGAACTTCACACTTTTGGTTTACTATTATTCCGGCTACTACTATTGCTTTTCTTGTTAGGCTCATTTATGTTTCTCCTTATTTTACTTGTTTTTTCCTCTAATAATGTTTTTTGGTTTTTTCAAAAGGATTAATAAGTTGAAAATCACTATTTTGTTATAGGTGTTTTTTGTGGTTGTTCACAAGAAGAAAGCTGTTAGAGTAAGGCCTACGCCTAAGGTTAAGAGAGTTTCGCCCAGGTCTAATTTGAAGGCTTTTCTTATTAGGAATCATGTTGCTTGTGAGTTTTTGTCTAAGAAGGTTACTAAGCATGCGGTTGAGGCTTCGAGAGTTACTGGCATTCCTTTGAAGAGTTTTGCTAAGACGCTTGTCTTTGTTAATGAGTTTGATAAGCCTTTTGTGGCTGTTTTGAGGGCTGATCTTCAGGTCAATAGGCATCTTTTGCAGAAGGTTACTGGTTTTAAGTCTGTGAAGACTGCTCCTGTTGAGGTTGCTGAGAGGGCTTCTGGTTTTCCTACAGGGGGTGTTCCTCCTATTGGGCATAAGAGAAAGATGCCCACTTTTATTGATAGGGGGATTGTTAGGCGTAAGACTGTTTGGTGTGGCGGTGGTTCGAGGTCAAAGCTTGTGCGTCTTCAGGTTAGTGATGTTTTGAGGTTGAGTGGTGGCAAGGTTGCTTCTTTTTCTGTTGATGAAAAGAAGAAATAGAGCCTTTAGCCGGTGGTATTCTTTTTCCAGGTTAGTCTGTTGTTTTCTGTTTTAATTTCAACTTGCTTGTTTTTGTTGAGGTATTCAAGGTAGGCGAGTATTGTAGTTTTGAGCAAGTAGTGCTGCTGTATTGTTTTTATTTTTATTTCTGTTTTGTCGCTTAAGTCTTTGAGTGTTTGTTCAATGTCTTTTTCTTCTTGCAGTGTTTCCAAAATGTCCGTTTCTGTTTTTTCTATTGCCTTCAGGTTTTCGTTAATAAGATTTTCTGAGTTGCTTATCGGTTCCAGGTGGCTTGGTATGTATGATTTGTAATTTGTTTCTTTTAGTTTGTTGAGTGTTTTTTTGGTTTCTTCTATGTTTGTAAAGAAGAGGATTTTGTGTTTTTGTATTGTTTCTTTTGAGAAGAAGCTGTCTGCACAGAAAAGGTTGTTGTTGAATGCAATGCCTGTTTGGTTTATTGAGTGCCCTGGTAATTGTATTGGTTTTAGTGAAAGGCCGTTTATTTCTAGTTCAGTACCTTCAATTTGATGGTCTACTTTGCATGGTTCGGCCATTAGAAACTTGTTTTTTAGTTCTTTTATTGGATTGGCCCCCGAAAAGAAGCTTTGGGGTTCAAGGATTGGATTTTCTATAGTGCTTGCTTCTATTTTTGGCGCATAGGTTAAGCATTTTGTTTTGTTTTTGATTGTGTTGTTTCCTCCATAGTGGTCTGCGTGGGCATGTGTGTTGATAATGGCTTTTACTTTTAGATGGTTTTCTTCAAGGAGTTTCAGGATTTTTTTCCCTGTATCTGCGTCTAAACCAGTATCTATTAGTATGCAGTTATTTCCATTTTGAATTATTCCTATGTTTGACGGATTTGGTATGTAGGAAATGTTCTCATCTATTTTTTTGAGTTCCATACAATTCAACTTTTTATACTAGTACAAAGCAGTGTGAAATTTTTGGCTTTGATTTTTCTTCAATGACCTCAATTTCAAATTTTGCTTTTTGGTTCTTTTCCATTGTATCACCTACTCGAGTAATGTTTTAAACGTTTCTGGGTACTCTTGCAAAAGGTATGCTTTTAGTTGTTCAACCAACAGGAATTTGACTGTTCCACAACCACTTGCTTGGTATGTTCCTTTGTTCCAGCATGCTTTGCAGATGCACCCTCCTGAACAGGCTGGCAGAAACTTGCATTTTTCACAGTCTTCTATTGTACTTGGGTCTCTGCTAAGAGTTTCGAAGTATTTTGGCGTTAGTTCCATTTTTCCATTGTCAAGTATTCTTCCCACGATGTGCTCTTTTTGTATTACCAGTTCCCAGCACTTGTAAATGTTTCCCGTTGGGTCTATTACATAGCTTCCGTCTGCTATGCTGCTACAGGGCAGTGGCGACACCTGTGGTTTCAACATATCTGTTTTGAAGCCTTTTTCTCTTGACATTTTCCACAACTCTGGCAGAACGGAGTAGAGTTCAGAATCTTTTAGGCAGTATGGGCTAAAGCTATTGCATGCTTCAACAAACGCTGTAATGTAACAAAAGTCTGGGTGCAAATGTGTTAGGCCTCTTGCTTTTAGGTCATCAAGCATTTTTCCCATTGTTGGATATGTTTCTTTTGTTACGCTTATTCTTAGATGAATGCTTGCGTCTGTTCCCTTAAAATAGTTGAATGTTTGCATGAGGTCTTCGTATGATCCTTTGTTTTTTCCTATGTGGTATCTGTACTTGTCGTGAACTGTTTTGTATCCGTCAAGCGGTATCTGTATTCTTGCCTTGTAATCTGAGAGCCATTCAGCTATTTCTTTTGTTATAAGGGATCCGTTTGTCAGTACGCTTAAGTGGAATATTATGTTATTCTCTTTTGCCCATTGGCTTGTTTCTTCAACAAGCTTTTTGCATTTTTTTGGGAACATAAATGGTTCGCCGCCGTACAAGGTGACTTCAAGGTCTTTGGCTTTTCTTTCCTTGCATGTGCGCTTAATGCATTTTATGACTTTTTCAAGCATTTCCTCTGAAATAGGGTGTTTGTTTTTGTCAGCTCCCTGATAGCAGTAGGGGCAGCGGAAATTGCAGTCATATGTAATGATAACGCAAAAGTGCTGGTAGCTGTTGTCAAACTTGTGCTTGTTGTGGAGGTATTTGCAAAGGTTTTTTTCATCGGACTCATCATCAACAACCAGGTTAGTTTTTTGCAGTTTTTCCAACAATTTTTTATCATCTGGCAAGTTATTGCCTTGGATTGCTTTTTTTACTTCGTCGTTTACAATAGTTGTGCTACCTCTGAGGGTGTTGTATGCAACAAACTTTGAACTGTCTTTGGTTGGAACAAAAATATTGTATATTGAACTCTTCATTGTGTTAACCTCCTTTTTTGAAATTATTTCCTGTAGGTTGAATAAAGAGGGCTAACTTTTTCCTTAACCGGGGCAGCTCTCAACATTTTATCCAAACTATCTCTAACCTTAACCATCTCCTCTCTATAACGCAGTTCTTTATTCGTTAGAACATTTACTAGTTTTGTCTGTTCTCCTTTGCCAATTTTAATCAAGTACTTTTCGCTTTCGTCAACATCTGAAGCAATCAGATCTTCAAGCAGCTTCCTTTTTCCGGTAATTATTTTTTCCTTTTTTCTTACCTGCTTTTCAAATGTTTTCATTGGGTTTCCAATATAATAGCTTGCAGGATTTGTGTTGCTTTGTTGGATTAGATCCCATTTTATGAGCTCACGCAGAACGGCGTAAACAGTGGCCTGGTTGATCCCTGTTTCCTGAACCAATTGCTTTGCTGTTTTTACTTCGCTTGAAATAAGGATATAGTATACTCGAGCATGGTTTAATCCAAAACTATCAATCATCCCGTTGAAAATTTTCTTTAGTTCTAGTGCTTGCTGTTCCATTTCATTCACCCAATAACTTCTGCTTTGTTTTTATCCAAATACTTCTGGTTGATTTTTTTTCAACCTGGTGGTTGACTGGTTGCAGGTGCAATCCCGAGCTATTAAAGCCAGGCAGGAAAGCACCTGCTCAATGACTTTCTTCGCTTGACCTTTTTATTATTAGTTATAGAATTAGTCGGCGTTTTCTGCCTTTTTTGCTTGGTTATTGTTTTGGTGTAATTTTTTCGGCAAGCATGTCCGGATAGCCTTTGTCGGGTGCAGGAACATATTCTATTTCAAGTTTTTTCAGAAAATTTATGCATTCCTGCCTTGTTTTTTCTATTCCGCCAAGGTTTTCTTTTGCCTCTATTTCCAAGAAAGTGCCAAGGGATTCTATTGTATCAAGGCATGCTTCAAATTTTCCGCAGTCAAATGTTTTTCTTGCTTTTTTAACTGTTACAAATGGTTTGAATCCAAGCTGTTCAAGTATTCCCTTCATTTTTTTAACGTCTTCTATTGCCACTTCAAATTCTTCTGAGTGTGTCTTTTTCCCGTTTTTTATGTGGGCTTTGTGGTACTCAAAAGTAGGGTTTTTGCCATGCCTTATTCTTACATACTCTCTCAGAATAGGGTTTGCGTAAAAGTCCCTTGAAGGATGAGAAAAGTATTCATCCGTCTGCATCTTGTTTTTAATTAGGGGATATTTTTGCAGCTTTTTTCCTGCTTCTTCAGAATTGCCTACAATCGTTCTGATTTCAACTTCTATCATTCATTATCGCCTTTATTATTTCTGCTGTTTCCTGTTTGAAGTTTTGTGATTCGCCTAAAATGTAGTAATCAACGTGTCCTAAAAGTTCTCCGATGTTGAATGAGGGTTCGTCATTTTCTTCCCCCAATTCGAGCTTGTCTCTTTTTATTAGCTGGTCTTTTGTTAATTTAAAGTATCCTTTTTTTGCCCTTTTGAATCTCTCACTCCTGTTGCAGATTACGCCTACAAGGTATGTTTTGAAGAACTGTTTGAGGAAATTGTATTCTTCAACGCTCCTAACAGAATCAAGTATAATTACTTTTTCATCTGTGATATTTCCCTGAGTTGCATGGAAGCTTTCTAAAATTGTTCCCAAAGGGCCTTTCTCTTTGTAAATTTCTTTGCTTACAGTCATTACATTATCATAAGTGGGTTTTGCATGTGTTTCCCCTGCTTTGTCTTTTAGAATTTTTCCAACGTAAACGTTTTTGATGTTAAACATGTTTTCTGCTGTTTTCGTGAAATTGCTTTTTCCTGAACTGGCCAGCCCAGTTAAACAGATTAGTTTTGTTCTGCTTTTGGTTACCTTGCGGAATTTGATTGTGTTATCCTTTTTCAAAAGGCACGGCTTTATTTCTCCGTCAGGCATAACTCTTATTGCGTAAGGCCCCTCAACACACTGTTCTTTTAGTTCACAGGATTCACAGGACTTGTTGTTGCTTATTATTCGTCTGTATTCCTTGCTTCTGAAATCGTTTACTTCTACCTTTGTTCCGTCTGAGAAGAAATATTTTGTTGCCGGGACAACGCCTTCAGTGCAGATCTCTTTTCTCTTCAAGTGTTTATAGAGTTTTATCTCTACTAAAGCCTGGCTGCATAAAGGGTAGGGTGTATCATCTGACAGCCTTGAAAGTAATTTGAGGGTTACGTCATTGTCCCTACAAAAGTTGGCGAAGTCCAGTATTTCGCTTGGAAAATTTATTCCTGGCAGAATAACACAATTTACTTTAACGTCTTCAAAGAACTCTCTTGAAAGAGATACGTTTTCCAGAACCTTTTCAAGGCAGTCGCATCCGCTAATCTGTGTTGCTTTCTTTTGTTTAAGGGAATCAAAGCTTATTGTTATTCTATTAAGACCTGCTTCTTTGAGTTCAAGCAGATTTTTCCTGTTTAACAGGGTTCCATTTGTTATCATAGAAAGGTCTTCAAAGCCAGCTTGCATAAAAGCCTGCACTATTTTGGCAAGGTCTTTTCTAAGCAAGGGCTCTCCGCCGGTAAATTTTACTTTTGATAGTCCAAGGCTGTGGAATGTATTGGCTATTATAGAATATTCTTCGGGGCTAAGGTAATTTGTATATTTTTCTGTAATGCCTTCCCTGTGGCAGTATGGGCATTTGAGGTTGCATTTTTCTGTTACGCCTACGCGCAGAGTTGGCTTTAAATCAGTGAAAGAAAAACTGTCGTTTATGTCTTTTACAAATTCCTGCGAGCTGTGGAATGAAAAACTCATTTTCTATCTAATTATTTAATATTGGATATATATTTAATAACTCTTGTTATGGTAATAGTATAAGTTATTAGTCTTTGGAAATTGGGCTGATATGGAAGCGATAACAAAAACTTTGGATAGTTTCACGGTTTCAACACAGGATAGGGAAACCCTTAAATCTGTTCTTGAAAATTCTGCCGGAAAAGGCGCTCCAACTATTTTTTACTCTTTAACTCACCTTAAATACAATTATATCACATTAACCCATTTATTCAACCTTGCAAAGCTCTCAAAAGTCGGCTTTAATGTTGTGCTTGTCTTATGGGATATGAATATCCTTTCAAACCCTTATTTTAAAAAAGTTGAATTTGAAAAGTATCGGTCTTTGACTTCTGAGGAATACATTAAAAAGAAAAAGGACGAGATTACTTCTTTGGCAAACGCCCTTGGAATTTCCAACTTAAATACTTACACCTCTTCCGAACTCTGGGCTAGATTCATGCAACAGAAAGAAAAAGCCTTTTTTGCAAAATACTATTCTGTTCTAGGCTTAATGGACCTTGACGAACACGACCTCAATGAAAAGCTGAACTACTTAATTCAGCTACCTGCCGACGTCTTTTTTGCAAACTTTTTCCACGAGCTTTACCCTGAAGACCAAAAGAAACCAATAGAAGTCATGTACTCTGCCCCTCAAAGGAAAATGCTTTACTATGCAACAAGGAAAGCAATGTACAACGAAGGCCTTACAAGCACTGAAAGGCCGCTAATAATTCTCTCAAAAGACATTCCTCGAATAGATATAGATTCCCAAATACCTCATTGGGGTATGAGCGTAAGCGAAATAAGCCAGATTGTCTCAAAATGGCATTTTGAAAAAGAAGACTTACAGAATCTTTACAAAAACGTTTTCAACACTTTGCTTTCAGAAGTAACGATAACAACTCGGAAAGGAAAAAAGATCTTGCCATTGGAAAAAGTGCCGGAAGCCCTCAAAAACGAATCAAAGGAAAACATTACTGCTTCTCTCTCAAATAACCTTTTCAGCTACTTGCAAAAAGCCAAAGAATCAACGAAAAATTTAGAGGACCCAGAACCTCAATTCCAAACAGTGAAAACAAAAAAGCAGCTAAAGCAACTCAGCGCATTGCTCAAAAGCGAAAACGTAATGAAAATACTCGTCCTCGCAAACGGAACAAGAACAATATCGGAAATAGCAAAAGACATAAACATGCAACTATCAAACACAAGCCAATACATTACAAAACTAAAAAAGGCAGGACTAGTAACAACCAAAAACAAAAAAGTCACAAGAACTGCGAGAGGGCTAAAAATAAACTTCGAAATATCACTAGCAAACTAAAAACAGCTTTTCCAATACTTTTTTTGCTTCAATTTCTTTTGCTTGCGTAAAGTTTAATTCAAGGTTACTTTGGGCAACACAAACCCGTAAAAACCTTTTTCTGCCACTCTGCAACCTTTCTCAGGACGCTTGTTTGCCTTTCCATTCTTGGCAGGCTGAGTTCCTGGGCCATGTTGTGCTTGTAGAATTTCAGAATAAGCTGCTTGTTTGATGCAAGCATTTTTGAATCTTTAACCCTTTGAATTTCCTTCTCCAGGTTGTGTTTATAGGGGTGAATGTATTCCCTCATATCTTTTCTCCTCCTCAACCGAAACCAATTTAAATGCAGAGGGGGGGCGTTTGAAAAAGAAGAAAGCGCCCCCGGTAGGGCTAGCCAATGAACTAAACCATTAGCCCGGTTACCTACTTGTTAGTCCCCTCGTGCTTATAATATTAATGAGAGTACTGATTGTACGGTGTTTTTTAATGGTAAAAATACAGCAGGGTAAGCAAACGCTTTTCATTAACCTGCCTAAGCAGTACGTGCAGCTGCTTGGCTGGGCTAAGGGCACGGAGTTAATGGTTTATCCTGCGCCTAATGAGAAGCGGGCGCTAATAGTAAAGGAGCTGGTAACTAATGGTGCTTGAAGTAAAAAAGTCAGGCAATAAACCTTTCTCCTGCGTGTTTAAGGTCGAAGGTTACCACATACAAACAACTTATGCCAAGAACCGTAAAAAGGCCCTGGAAAAGTTTAGGGCCGAATGCTTTGAGCGCATACCGGATTTAAGGGTTATTACGCCCCTGCTGGTTGAAAGGGCGCAAGGGGTATTAAGCGACGAGCAGAAAGAAAAACTAGTTGATTTGGAAACGCTAACCGGGCTGGAAAAGGCGTTCAGGCGGAAATGGGCTCTGTAGAAATCCTTTATAAACAGTGATAAATAGGAGGTTGTGCCTCCTATTTATCGGTGATACGTTTGAATGTTATATATCCTGTTGAACTTAATACTTTCTATCAGA
>JAFCCW010000035.1 GCA_017609985.1 Candidatus Iainarchaeum sp. | reverse complement strand
TTTTCAACGATTTTTGGGATTTCAAGTGCAGCGTAATGGTCTGGGCATATTTCTCCAGATATTTTCTTTTCGGTGTTTATTCCAAACTTGTCTTTTATTAGCAGGTGGTCTTCTGTGGTCAGGACATCAAATTTTGCATAATGAATGCTTAAGTCTTTCAGTTCCTGCATTACAAATTTGATTACGCTTGTTTTTCCGCTTCCCGGCGTGCCACCAAAGATTACCATTTTCATTTTTCTCCCCCCACAGGCGTGCATATTAGTCTCAATTCTTCAACCTTTTTTCCCTTTCTTACTTCTTCCCTTACATCCAAAAGGTAGTTGTTAATCCAGGAGAGATAATTTGCAATCCCCCTTTCCTTAATCGAAGTGTAAATGATGTTGCTTATGGCTCCTCTTTTCATAACAAGCCGTTTGTCAGTATCCAAAGCAAGAATTGGGTCATGAGTAACCAAAAAAACTATTTTTCCCTTTTTGATAAGAAGGCTAAGGGCTTCACGAATTCTTATACCTGCATTTTCTATTTCATCTATTAAGATAATAGGAGATTCGCTGACATATGCAAGATCGGCAACCATTAAGGCTCTTGACTGGCCGCCTGACAAAATAAGCAAATTTGTATTCTTGCTGATTTCCTCGCCGGTTATCGTGTTTGCAGCCGCTATTATCTTTCCAACTAGTTCTTCGGTGCTTTCCTCTGACCTGTGCCGGCCTCTTGTCATTATATGGGTTTCCAAAAAATTTTGGACTGTTGTATCTGTCATAAAATTCATATGCTGGGTTAAATAGCCAATTATTTTTCTTGCCGGGTCTGTTCTAAGGCCTTTCTGTACTTTGTTATCGTTTATCAAAATCTTTCTTAGGGTCTTTGTTTCTCCTCGGCTAAGCTTTTCAATGTCGTACAACAATTGGCTTTTTCCCGAGCCTGTTGGGCCGACAATCCCTATTTTTTGCCCGGCCAATATCTCGATTTTTTCAAAAGATTCTTTTTCGCCTTGCTTGTTGCGGCCGGGAAAAATAGTTATTTTTTTTATCTTCATTTTTAGCTGCCTTCAGATGTTTTCATGAAGCCATTGCTCAACCGCTGCTTCTGGCAAATTTCCGATGAATTCGTTTGTTACTTTGCCATTTTTGAACATTTTTACCGCGGGAATGCATGAGATGGCATATTTTGTGCTTGCAGTCCTGCTTTCGTCAACATTCGCTTTTGCCAGCACAAACTTTCCATTGAATTTTTTTGCAAGCTTTTCAAGGGTCGGGCTAAGAGTAAGGCAGGGCGCGCACCAAGTTGCCCAAAAGTCAACCACAACCGGAACATTGCCGCTTTTGTCAATTACTTCTTTTTGAAAATTTTCGTCGTTTACTTCAATCTCCACTTTTTTCACCTCGTTTTGGCGCATTTGTTCTCGCATTTTCCTCAATTTCTCTGCTTTGATTTTTTCTACATCAAGGTTAGACAAAAAAGACACTCTCCCAAAAAAAGAGTTTGATAGTGATTATTGTGCCCACACTCATTTTTAAATGGCAAGCGAGTAGTGAAATTAGAACCGCCTAAAAGCCACTATTAAGCTTAAATCTTTGGACACTTTGTGGGCTATTCTACCTTGGAATTCATGTAAGCAAAAAAAATCCAAACTGGCAGCCTTCAAAGGCTGCCAGCCTACTTGCTTCTGGCCGTTCACTTGCCTAATTCAGCAAGCCTTTTCTTTATCTCGCCAAGCTCTTGCTCCAAGGCACTTGCTTCTTGTCCCAGAGCTTCCTTTTCCTGCTTGCGCAGTTCAGCTTCTGAAGGCTGTGCTGGTGCTTGAGCAGGGTTGTAAGGAACTGCATAAGAGTCATAAGTCCCGTATGCCCTACTTGGCACGCCTGTTGCGTAAAACCTCTGCCTGCTGCCTCTTCCAAAGCCGCGTCCAAAACCTCTGCCGCTACCTCTGCCAAAACCAGGGTCTCTTCCATAGAAACCTCTTCCTCCAACAGGGTTTGCATATCCAGGCGATGTATTGCCTGCGCAGTAACCTGCTTGTCTTCCAGTCATCGGACCACGTCCGTTTGGGCCTGTTCTATCTCCAAATGGCATATTTATCTCACCTCCTTTTTTTACATCCACCTTCTTCCCCTTCGGCCTCTTCCCATAAAAGGAGGAAGTGGTTGGGGGAAAGGTGTTAATTCCATGTTTTTTGCTATGTCTTCCAAAGTGTTCTCCAAGCTATTAACCAAGTTAGCGATTTTTTTTGTTGCCGTGCTGTAAAATACAAAGCTGCCGGCTTTCTTTGCTTTTACCAGGCCGCTTGCCTTAAGCGCAGCCAAGTGGTGTGAAACCAGTGGCTGTGAAAGGTTTAATTCAATCGCAAGCTGGTTTACTGACTTTTCTTTGTCTCCAAGCGCTTTCAGTATCAGTAGCCTGTTTGGGTCTGACAGAGTGCCGAATACTCTTGCGAAAGCCATTGCAGTTTGTGAGTCCTTTGGATTAATCATTTGCAACTAATAGTAATTATGAAGCAAAAGACATATAAACGTTTGTTTATGTGTTTATTTGATTTATGCTTTTGACCGGCCTCTTTTCCCTTCAAAAGCTTTTGTTGCCTATGTTTTTGATTATATCAGTGAAGGTTTTCTTTATTTTTGGGTTAAGGTAGTTTAGCTTGATGCCGCCTTTGTCAGCCATTTCCCTTAGTTTAATGTCTAGGGGAATTTCACCCAAAAAGGGCACTTTTTCCTCTTTTGCCAACTGTTTTATTCTGCCTTTTCCAAACAAGTCAATTTTTTCTTTGCAATGCGGGCAAATGCAATAACTCATATTCTCCACTAAACCCAAAACCTGGACATTGACGGTTTTCATCATGTTTACTGCTTTTCTTACATCGTATACTGACGCTGTTTGCGGCGTTCCCACAATTATTGCTCCATTTAAATCAATTAATTGAGTAAGGGTAATTGTTTCGTCACCTGTTCCAGGGGGATTGTCAACAATGAGAAAATCTAGGCGGCCCCAGTCAGTCTGTTCCACTGCCTGTTTTATGAGGTTTGACTTTAGTGGGCCTCTCCAAATAAGTGCTTGGTCTTCTTTAAGCATAAAGCTGGTGGAAACGACTTTTAGGTTTGGCCCGGCCTTAACAGGCAGTAGCCTTTTGTTGCTGTCAACGCCCATGTTTTTTCCCTCAATTCCAAGCATTAGAGGGATGTTTGGGCCATGCAC
>JAFCCW010000034.1 GCA_017609985.1 Candidatus Iainarchaeum sp. | reverse complement strand
TACTCCAAACTATCACTGCCATTCAAAACAAATTAATTGCGGGAATCGGCGGTTCGAATCCGCCCGCGTCCACTAAATTCAGAATTTCAAACAAGCAGGAAGCTCTTTTCTTGCCCTGTGATAAGCAATGCACTCACAGCAGATTCCCTTTCTTGAACAATCATCATAAGTGCAGGGACAATTTTGAAGATTTTTTTCTTTCTGACACTCCATTTAGATCACATAATTAAAAATTTGGAATGTAAAATATTGCAAGTTGATAAACGTTTACCACATACACGGCAAACAAAAACCCAATGCTAAGAAGAAAGCGAGTTCTTCTAGTTGGTTTTTGATGAAGCTTGAAAACCACAAAAGATTCAAAGAAAAGATATATCGAAACAATAATGTTTGCAACTCCAATGAAAATTAGATTTAATGACAACAAAATATTTCCAGAAAGTCCTATCCCCAAAAATCCAATTCCAAGTAACAAGAGGAAAAAACCAAGTATTTTCCAGTAAACTCCCACTTCAAACATGCCTACTGGCACATAAGCACTTAAAGGCGTATCACACAACAATTTTGACGAAAGCTCTGCTTCTTTTATTTCACTCACTCTTGCCGCGGGAATCTCAAATGGAATATAAAACAGATTTTTGCATCTGCTGCACTGAAATTGTTCCTGCGCAACAACTTCTGTTGCTTTGTCTTTTTTGTAAAAATTAAATTTTCTAGATCCACAAATAGGGCATATCTGAACAAATTCGTCTTAAGAGAAATCTTTAAATATAAAAAAGAGCTATTGTTATTAGATTTATATGAAAAAAGCACTTATTTTATTGGCAGCCTTGTTTTTTCTGGGAAACGCTTTCTCGCTAACTCTTGAAGCTCCATCCAAAGTTGTTAAAGAAATGGACTTTACTGTGTCAGTTAAAACAGGAACAAACTTTGACAAAATACAGGTCTTGCTAGACGGAGACAAGATAGCGGAAAAAGGAATGGGAGACCCCTGGATAAACGAAGAAAAGGCTAACCTGTCCTGGTTTGTAAACGAAACACTCTTTGTTTCAGTCAAAGGTCTTTTTCCAGGAGATACAACAATTACTGCAAAAGTTCTCGACAATGGAACAGTTGCTGAAGAAGAAACAGTCGACGTGGAAATTTATACTCCTCTTGACTCAAGCTACAAAAGGGAAATAGAATCGCTTAGTTCAAGAGTTGACACTTTATCATCAATCAAAGATGATTTATACACTAAAATTTCAGACATTGAAGGAAAAGTTTCTTCACTCAAAAGCGAGGTTGATTCAAGAGACTATGATGGACTTGAAAGCGGATTAGAAGAAGTGCTAAGCGGACTGTCTTCACTTGCAGCAGACCTCTCATCAACAGAACAAGAGTTTTCTGAAAAAACTGGGTTAATTGAAGCAAAGGTTTACGACTTGGAAGAAGAAATAACCCAGCTCACATCAACAGGATTTTTTTCATTCGGAGCAATTAGCGGAATGAATCCATTGCTTTCAGTTATTGGAGTCCTAACCTTTGTGGCAATAGTATGGTTTGGACTGTTTATGTACAACAATGGAGGAGTCAGCTCAATATATGGAAAAGACTCTTTCCCTTTTGCATTTGGAAAAAAGGAAGAAACAGAAGAAAAACCTGAAGCAGGCATCTATGAATCAGATGAAGACGACGAAGACTTTAAGGGAAAGTGGGCTTTCCTTGCAGAATCTGAAAAGCAAGAGCAAACAGAAGAAAAAGAATCCAAAAGATTCAACCTTGGCGACCTAATTAAGTCAGAATAGCCAAGTTCTAGTTTTAGGGAAAATAATTGCACGGGCCAGGATTCGAACCTGGGGAGGCACTAAGCCACAGGGTCCTAAACCCTGCCCGTTTAACCACTTCGGTACCCGTGCACAGTAAATAACTTGAAAGGGAATATTTTTATATAAAACAGGAAAAACAGGCTATCTAACTGAAAAACTTTCCTTAAAACCGGAATACAAAGCTCTCAAGTTTGAAAGAATTCTAGAGTTTGAGTTTGAAACAGGGATTGTATGAGAAGAAGACAGTGCTTCAGTAACTATTCTCAGTCTTTCAATTCTTGAACTTGTTTCTTCAGCAGGCGATTGATTGTTTTCAGACAAGATATTTCCTGAATCATTATCTTGCCCTATTGGTTCTTCTTGCTCTGCTTCCTGCCCTGAGCTTTGCCCTGTTTGCTGTCCTGTTCTCTGCCCTGACTCTTGGCCATGGTCTTCACCAGAAGCAAGAGATTGGTCTGTATTGTTAGAATTGTTTTCTGGATTGTTGTTCTGGCTATTATCAGAACCTGATTGATTGTCAATGGAAGGAGGCTGTGCAGCAGCAGCTCTTGAAACAATTCCTGTTGAATTCAATCCAAATTCACAAGACTTGTTGACCTCAATCCAGTATCCCTGTCCTAACTGGAAAGTTGAAGCAAGGAAATAAGTATTTGTAGCTTGATTATAACCCCATGGGCCGCTTACAATATTGCAGTCTCCAATTACATCATTCAGTCCTGCGTCTCTTGGAACTCCAACCATGTTCCAGCCAGCCCATGGTTCAGAACCAAGCTTTGGTTTCACAAGGGACAGATTAAATTCTTCTCCAATAAATCTGATTGAACAGTCAGATGAGACCTTAACGAAATAGGCCTGACCTGGCTTGAAAGAAAGAGTTGAAATCTGCTGATAGACTCCGGTTCCATTGTTTCCAAACAGCTCGTACTTGTAAGCTGTTTGATGAAGTTCGGCAAGCGGGTTCCAAAAAGCAATTGCTTCAAAAGAACAATCAGTGTCAAGAGCGTCAAAGTTTGGATTTTCCGGAACAACAGGGACTGAAATCATTGACATGCCTGCTTCAAGCTCTACTTTGACAGCATTCTTCACAGTTATTGTAAAATTTTCTTCATCGAAAAGAGAGCCATCAGACACAGAAACTTTTAGATTGTAAACCCCTTCATCATTGAAACCAGTCTGCCATTCAAAAGAGTTGTTATTTTGAGAAAAATTCAAAGAGTCAATTGAATAGGTTAGTGCATCTCCATCAAGATCTGAAGCAATCGCAGTTATTAAAACATTGTCTCCTTCCTGAACCACAATATCGGCTATGGAATTAAGCGAAGGAGCGCGATTGCTATTGTAAACAGTCACAGTGAATGATTTCTGATCTGAAAGCAACCCATCAGACACTGTTAGCTTAACTGTGTAAGTGCCAGCATCTTCAAAGCCAGTGCTCCAAACAAAGTTATTTCCTGTTTGAGAAAAGTCAGGATTGTCAATTGAAAAAGAAAGAGAATCATTATCTGGGTCGCAACAGCAGTTACAGAGACTTGCTCTCCCTCTTGAACAGAAATATTTGAAATTGACTCAAGCTCTGGAGCCCGGTTTGTGTTGTTGACAGTCACAGTGAATGATTTCTGATCGGAGAGTTGTCCGTCAGACACAGAAATTGAAACAGCGTATGTTCCAGCATCGCTGAAAGAAGTATTCCAAGTAAACTTGTTTTCGTTTTGAGAAAAATTATTAAAATCAGAAGAATAGGTTAATGTGTCTCCATCAATATCGCTCGCATCAGCAATAACCTGAACTTGTTCCCCTTCAGAAACAGTAATGTTTGCAATTGGTGCCAATTCAGGAGCAGTGTTTGGAGAAACTACTTCATGCACTGAAACAGACCAAGAAACAGACTCTGAAAAAACACCATTGCTTGCTGTAGCAATAAGAGAATGGTTTCCAATATCGGAAACAGAAGGACTGTAATCAAATGAAGAAGAATTGCTTCCAACAGAAGAACCATCAAGTTTCCAGGAATAAGAAAGAGGTTTTCCCTCAGGATCAAAAGCAGTCACAGTAAATGAAACAGAACTTCCCTGATTAATGTCCAGGTTTTGATTTGAAGGAGAGAAGGACTGAATAACTGGTGGAAGGTCAACATCAGCAACAGTTACACTCCAAGTACGATGAATATCAAATGTTCCGTCAGAAACAATCACATCTATTTGATGGCGTGTGTCTGAATCGCTTGAATCAAAACCAGGGCTGAAATTGAAATCAGGAGTTGTTGCCTGAAGAGAAACATCCACAAACCATTTATATGAAAGTGCATCTCCATCAGCATCTGTTGCTATAGCAGAGAATTGTTTTGAAGAACCCTCACTCATCAAAACTGAGTCACATGTGTCAACACGTTCGATGTAATCACATTCAGGAGTATAGCGAACAACAGGAATAGAACTTGCATTAACTACTACTCTGGGAAAAAGATTGTTTTCAATCCAGGCATCTTCAACAGAATAGGAAACCCAGCCATAACCAGAATCACCCCATGAGGTTCCCCAGCTGTTTTTGATAAGGAACGCATTCTTTGAATCATCATATCCAATTGCAAGAACAACATGGTTAATGACTGAAGCAGGTTTGACAACAGAAGAATAAGAACCAGAAGAATAGTAAACAAAGTCTTCTCCAACATTGAGAGGAATATCCACTGGACCGCCAGACACAATTGCCTGCTTTACATCTTCAGCAGTTGCACCATCAATAAAATAATAGTCTTGAACTGAAACCCGTCTGTCTGCCCAATCACTGCAGGCATTGCATGGTCCTGGAAAGTTCTCAGCAGTGCATTCATAAGGAGCACAAGACTCGTCAACATAGACTCCAGAGTTGTAGCCTTGAAAACCATGATTCCAGTTTCTTGAACAAACCGCAGCATACTGTTCTGAAAGATCAATGCTAAGCCCTGGAGAATTATATTTAATCATGTAGTTTGATTCAACAGAAGCCATCAATGCAAATATATCACAGATGCCACAAGAGCCCTGGTTTTTAACTGGAGTAACCCAGTTCTTTCCATCCTTATTTCTCCAGTCAAAAGAAGAAGGGATTGAAGCAGTTGAAACAGAAGCAGGCATTGCAATTTTTTTAGCGCCAGAAATTTCACGGTTTAAAACAGGAGAGAGAAGTCTTTGTCTTTCAGAAAGAGGAAGACGTGAAACAGATGTTTCCCCAGCCACCCACTCAGCTCCCTGCTCTTCAATTTCCTGCTGAACCTGCTCAAGTGAAAGACTGGGCGAGATGCTGTTGTAAAAAACTATTGAATCAGAAACAGGTGAAGGAAGGGAAGCAGGCAATACAGGAGTTAAAGAAAAAGAATTTAGTGAAGTCTGAGTTGAACTTGCATTTGAACTTGAATTCGGATTTGAATTCAGAGTTAAACTTGAAGAAGAAATTGTATTCAGTGACTGACTAGAGCTGGATGAAAAAGAATTTCCAGAATCAGCAAGATTAGTTAAAATTCTGCTATTTCTATTGACAAAAGAATTTTTTTCTAAAAGACCAGAAAAAACATTTTCTGCGTCTTCAAAAGAAATATCTGAAAAAAAAGAATTCGTGAAAGAAAAAGCACAGGCTTGTGTAGAAAAAATAAGCAATGAAACAATTATCCAAACAAATGCTTCCCTGTTCATTAAACCCCTAAATAAAGATTTGAACCTGAAGATATTAAAAAGCTATTGTTAACGCATTAACGTTAAAATATTCCCAAAATCAGCGTATTTTAGAAAACTGAGTCAATTATTGAGTCAAGTTTTTTTGTTTCAATGAATTTGGCAAGTTTTTCCGCAGCAACTGCCCTATGAGAGCAAGAATTCTTTTCTTCCCTTGAAGCATAAACCATTGGCTTGGATTGCTTGTCTGGAATGAAAATTCGTTCGTAAGGAAGAACATTTGCTTTTGGCTTGTGCACTTTCAAAGCAATGCTTCCGCCCAGTTCCCCTGAAAAAAGATTTGGCTTTCCAACACCATCAAAAAAAGCAATAACTGTTTTGAAAGAAGCTTTCTTGCTTGTGCCCTTCAACAGCTTGAAAAAACCAGCATAGCCAATTGTTTCAAAAGCCCATTTTGCATTTGTTCCGGGAAAATTAGGATAAGCTTCAAAATAAATTCCAGTGTCGTCAACAATCACAGGCTGTTTGAGAATTTGAAAAGCCTGTTTTACCTTTGCTTCAGCAATCCTTTCAATTGAAGAATAATCAGGTTCAACAAGGTTTACGTCAGCTATTTCAAGGTCAATGTCATAGGCTCCCAAAACAGAGCTAACCTCTTCAAATTTGTGCTTGTTGCCGGTTGCAAAAACCAAGGCCATTCAAAAACCTGAATTATTTTTTTCTATAAATAAGTGCAAGCACAATTATTGCAAGGAATGGAACAAGAGCAAGGCTCATATCCGGAACTGAAATTGCTTGCGGAGCTGAACCAACAATAAATGACTTAACAACAGTATTGTTTCCCGACCTCTCAGAACCAAAGACTGGAACTGAAGCAGTTACTTTGTAAACTTTTTCAGCAGCTCCTGAGGAAACTGTCGGAGTAAAATCCCTTGTCGCAGATGCCCCAGCAGGAACAGAAATAGTTTCAGATGGAATTGAAAAAATATTGTCTTCAACTGAAACCGAGATTTGCGCGCTGTGCTGAGAAGAAGATTTATTCAAAACAGTAACAGATATTGTTACTGTTACTGTGTCGCCAGCATCAACAGAAGCTGGAGAAATTTCAAGTGAAACATCAAAGACATCAGATACTGCCGAACAATTTGGTGCAGAAGCACAATCTAAATCAGCACAATCAATGCGATTATCACAATCATCATCTATTCCATTATCACAGTCTTCATGAGAAGGAATGCAAACAGTTCCACTGCAAGCAGGATCTGAATCACAGTCAGGATCATCACAATCAGTTAATCCATCTAAGTCATCGTCCAAGCCATTGTCACAAATTTCGGAAGGAGGGCTGACAGAACAATTGGTTCCTGCTTCACATCTTGGATCATAATAACATTGAGCATCACAAGGAAAAATATCACATTGGAACGGACAAGAACAATCAGGGTCTATTGGACATGCAAGATTTGTTTCACATTCAGAATTGCAGCCATCTCCAGCACCACACTCTAACTCACAGCAGTCTGGGTCGTCACTGCAAAATGGGTCGTCTGCACAGTCAACATTGCAAAGACCATCAGCAGAACAGTCTCTGTTGCAGCCCTGTACTGCGCCATTAGTGCTACAGCAGATAGTATAAGGAAAATCTGAAGAACAGTCGCCTACATGAGCATTTGAAGTTGAGGAAGCTGTCGCAAGACATTCCTGTCCTGTATCGCAGTCTCCAGAAACAAAAGCACAGTTTATTGTGCCAGAAGAAACCTTGAGACATCTTGGTCTGTTAAAAGTACCCCCAATTGAAGAAGCAACATGTGTGTTTGTTATTTGGCTTGTTGGAACTGTTAAAACAATATCTTCGTCAGCAAAACCACCTGATTCAGTGCACTCGTCATTAATTGAAAGTGTAACAGCATCAGCCTTACAACAGACAATGTTTGGAAAAGCTGAGCCACTGCCAGCAATTGAAACATGTTCTCCGCCAGAACCAACATCGCTGAATCGAAAGACAGCGGTTTCATCAGCTTGACAGGATGTCCGCACATCACATTCAAGAGCAGCAAAAGCCAACGGAACAATAACTGAAAAAATAAAAAGAATTGAAATTGCTTTTTTAATACTCATTTACTCACCCGCTCCAGGCAGTGTTGCCTCTGGAAACTCTTCCTTACATTTTGCTTTAAGTGTTTCATCAACAATCATCCCGCAATAAATTCCATTTTCAGATTCCACAGCCTGCTCATATTTTTCTTGGTCATAAGCAGTTTGAAATTCAGGAGGATTTGAAAATTCAACATCGTTGTCACCAACAACCTGAGACTCAGGGAACTCTGTATGACATTTGTCTTTAAGCTCTTGGTCTTCAATCATGCCACAATAAATTCCGTTTTCTGAGTCAACCGCCTGATTGTATTTTCCCAAATCATAGTCAGAATACTCTGGTTTAACAACAGAGTCTGGATTAGCTTCAGTGTTATTGTCTTGAACATCAGATTCAGCTGGCGGAGATTTTTCACCCAAACAGCCTGCAATCAGAACAGTAAGCAAAACTACTGTTAAGACTATTGCTGAGGTTTTTTTTGTAACCATTGATAAAAACCCTATCTATACGTCTTCTGACAAAGAGCTCTTGCTCCAATTGTTCCAGGAGTAGTGTGATTCATAACTGCTACAGGAGAGTCATAAAAACAACCATAACCACTGTAATAATTTCCTGCGTCGCTAGAATTAAGAACCATGTCTCCAACAATAGCGTGCCTGTACGCACCATCATCAGGCATGAGACAATCTCCGCTGAGAATAATGTCCCCCTGAGCACATTCAGCAAAATAATATGTTGCTCCACTGCTAAGTTTTACTCCGTTGCTGACACGACCAGTGTCAAAATTTGATGCAATGTAAGTATCATAAGAAGGCCAACTGCAGATTCTTTGACCACCCAGTGTAATGCACTCAAATTCTGGTTCCCAAGTAGTGCTTACAGTCACGTTTCCCTTGCCATTTGCAGGAGACACTTCTATGTTTCTGCCAGCAGTAATTTTGGAAACTCCTGAGCTTCCAGTGCCAGTGCTATCAGGACAGTTGGTTCCGTCGGAAAGGCAGACTTCCTTGCCATGAACCATAACACTGTCACCATCCAATTGAATAGTATCAGCAACCATCCTGATTGATGTCT
>JAFCCW010000006.1 GCA_017609985.1 Candidatus Iainarchaeum sp. | reverse complement strand
CAGGAACAGCTGGCAAAAGAGGTTGGAGTGAGAAGGGAAACAATTGTCTTTCTCGAGCAGGGAAAGTACAATCCCTCTCTCAAGCTGGCTCACGACGTTGCAAAGGCTTTGAAGGCAGGGATTGAGGAACTGTTCGAGTTTGAGTAAACTAGCCTTTCTTTCCTTGCCAAATTTTTTTTCTTAACGCACTTAACTTGCTTAACATCAGACTGCTTGTCAGTTTCTGGCCTGTTTTTGTTGGAGTGTCATTGATTAGAGTATAGAAATTTCCATGAAGGTCTACATAACCTTTTTTGTGGTCTGAGGTAACGTCAATAAGCCTTGCTCTACCCTCAGCGGTTTTCATCAAAGGAGTTGCTATTTTTACGTCTTCAGCAGTTGAATAATCCAGCCGTTCTAGAATTCTTGCATTAGTAAGTCTGTATCCTTCACTGCATCTGAAATGAGCACAATAAGGATGTTTTTCACTAACTCTGTGCCTGTGCTCAACAAAAAAGGGATTGCTTATCCTACAGTTTACTGGACAGGCTCCGCAAGCAGAATGTGTTTTTTTTGGTCTTGAAGGCATTATAGAAATAATAACTTTCTCTTATTTATTTTTTGTTCTAAAAGCAGGAATGCGAGACTGATTCAAGATAATAAGTCAATAGATGCATCTGCTCTCATTTAAATGCCTTTCCTTGTTTTTTTATTTAGGAGATTGAATGGAAATAGCTATTCCAGTTGAAAGCAAGCAGGCAGAGAACAGGGTTGCACTTGTTCCACGCGATGTAAAAAAGCTTGTTGAATCAGGACACAAAGTGTTCCTTGAAACGGGAGCCGGGGCTCAGGCTGACTTTCCTGACAGCGAGTATCTGAAAGCAGGCGCAAAGATAACTAATTCTGCATGGAAGCATGACCTGGTTGTAAAGGTTAAGGCACAGGCAATAGACAGGCTGAAAAAAAACCAGATTCTCATGGCTTATCTTCATGTTGAAAAAATGCAGAGTCCGAAACTCCTGAAAAAGCTTCTTGACAAGAGAGTCACAGGCTATGCTTTTGAAGAAATCAGAGATTCAAATGGAAAGCGCCTTGTTAACCTCGGCTACGAAGGCGGAGTCGTGGGAATGTACAAGGGACTGAGAGTTTACGGAGAAATAATAGAGAAGAACAATGAGGAAAACCCTTTCAAAGAGCTTCCTGAAATGAAGAAAGTGAGAAAAAAGAAAGCCTATGCCTTGTTGGAGAAGCTGTGCCTTAAGAAAAAGCCGAAGACAGTGATAATGGGAAACGGACATGTTTCAAGGGGGGCACAGGAGGTTCTTGCAAAGGCTGGAATCAAGCCAAGTATTCTCCTGGAAAAAGATACTGTGCACATGGAAAAATTTCTTTCAGAGCTTGACATTCTTGTAAACGGAGTGCTTTGGAATCCAGGGGAAGCGCATCTTGTTTCAGTAAAGCAACTGGAGTTAATGAAGAAAACCGCGCTGATTGTGGACATTTCCTGTGATGAAAAAGGAGCAGTTGAGTCCTGTGTTCCTACAAAGTGGAGCAGTCCAACCTACAAGACAAAAGGAATAACCCATGTCTGCATTGACAACCTGCCTGCAGCAATCCCGAAAGAGGCTTCAGAGCACCTGAGTTCTATGATTTTAAAATTTGTTTTGAAAGTCGCTGACGGAGAAGAGCTTGAAACAGGCCTGATGACTAAAGAAGGTGTCTTTGAGTTTGGAATTGAAAAAAAATTATAATTCCTTGAATATTTTTAACGAATACTCTTTGAAGCCAAGCGACTTGCAAAATTCAATTGACGGAGTGTTTTCGCAGTAAATTTCTCCGCGCGCTGTCTTTGCCCCCTGACTCTTGAGCCAGTTGATTGCTTTTTTTGCAAGCTTTGAACCGAGTTTTTTCTTCCTGAATTCTTTTTCGACAAAGAGATTGCTCAGATATCCTCTTTTTTCATAGTCGTGTGTTGGAAGCGCATAATAGGTTTTTGCGGAAATCATTCCGACTAACTTGCTTTCTTGAACTGCTGCAAAAACAGCGCAGTTTTCTTTGGAGAGATATTCTTTAAGATATTTTTCAAAGTGCTCGCTTACTTTGCTCAGTTCAGGGCTTTCCTTAAGAAATTTTCTTTCTGATTCCTTGAGCTTTAGCTTGAGATTCATCAGCTGTTCAAAATCCTCTATTGAAGCTTTTTTAATCTCCATATTCTCACCTTTACTTAGTCATCTTTTATTTCCATTTCTGCAGGGTTATTTCTTTTATCAATAGTTTTGCAAGATTGAATTTTCTTGCTTTTGGAAAGCCTGGAAAAGCATTTGCTTCAATCACGGTTACATTGTTTTTGCCGTTGTTCGGCATGATGTCAATTCCTGCAAACTTCAAATTCATTGCTTTTGCAGTTTTCAGCGCATTTTTTTCTGCTCTCTTCAGTATGAGCGGGGGAATGCTGTGAACAAAAGCAGAGTTTTCTCCTTTTGCCCCCTGAGAAATATTTGTTGTTACCTTGTCGCATTCATTGCTTCTTGGATAAACATAGAGGACTTTTCCAAAGCAGACATAAAGCCTTAAGTCAAACATTCTGCCCTTTAAAAGAAATGGATTAATTGCTTCTTCTACTATAACATCCTGTTTCAAGAGCTCTCTTAGGAAAGGCTTGTTGTCAGTAATATCCTTAAATGTCCAGCCATAGTCTGATTTCTTGCTCAGTATTCTGCCTTTCTTGAAGGAAAAGTTTGTTAACCAGCGGTCTTTCTCAAGATAAGTAATTCCCTTTCCCATCGAGCCATATCTTACCTTTATGAAGAGCTTTTTTCCATTGTCAACCAGCCTTAAAATCTTTCTATGGTTTCTTGTAGAATAATGTCTTGAAACAGGGATTCCTGCATCTGCAAAAACAGTGTTTGTCTTTTCCTTGTCTCTTTCAAGATAAATTTTTCCAGGAGGGTTTACAAAGTTTATTTTCTTGTCTGAATAGAATTCGCTTAATTTTGAGTCCATTTCCTTCCAGAACTTCCTGAACTTGAGGTAATATTTTCTGTTGCCATAAACTTCCCTGCTTTTTCTTGTTTCAATATGCTTGTCCCAGTACTCAAAGGGAAAGAAAAAGAGCACTATGATGCTTTTTGACTTCACTTTTGGAAGTTTTCCCTTCAAAAAAGAATCATAGCTAACGCTTTTGATGGAAAAATTCTTCTTTTTGAAGCGCTTTGCCTGTCTGCAAAACTTTTGAAAAGAATCAAAATCTTTCTCATCACCAATAGCAAGAATTGTTTTCAGAGTTATCACCAGACTAAATAGGTTAATTATACATAAATGAATAAAGAAACCCATAAAAACCAGCATAGATTCGAAAATCGTGGTGAAATCAATGAAAAAGGATTAAATAAACAAACAACTTATTCTTTCTGGAATGTTTTTCAAAAACCGTGTTCTCACAAAGAAGAGAAAAAAGGCACTTGACGGATTCCGAAAAAATGCTGCCAAAGCACTTGATGATCTTTCCAGAGAAACCAAGGACAGAAGCACACAGGACCTATACAGAATAATGCAGCAGAACATCAGGGAAACCCCTATCGTTTTTTATCCCAGGCGCTCTATTCGTGAAACAATTTTCAGGGCAGGGGGAAGAATTTTCGGGAGCGTAACCAAGGGAGAGCACGTACACCAGATACAGATAGTGCAGAAGGGAGAGCAAAGATTTCTTGTTAAAAGCCATTACATTAACCTGCCAAGCGAACACGTGTTTGATGGCGACAAGCTCTCGATTGATGGTGTTTTCACCTTGGCTCACGAGTATGGTCACTTTGAAAAAGCTGCTATTTCTGATTTTGCCATAAACAACAAAATGAGTGAAGAGCAGGCAGAAGAGCTTATTGCAGACATTCTTTCAGCAAAGCTTTGCGTCAAAATTGGCTATGATAGAGAACATGTGCTCTCGCACTTTGCCGGAAGAGGCATTGTTTATGGCAGGATTCCGTTTGAAAAGTATATCTTGAAGGCGGTTGGGAAATAATTATTTGGAAAAAAAGAAAAACTACATCGCCCTGAGCTTTGCAATTCTCTCATCTATCGGGGGGTGGGTCATGAACATGTTTTTCAACCAGAGCTTTTGTCCCTTTAAGGGATTTGCAATGTACATGTGGGCTGTTGCCTTGTTTGCTGATTCCAATACTTCTGAATCGTTCTTGATTTTTTCAAGTGCTGAGGCAAGTCCTTCTGGATATCTTGTAATCTTTGCTCCAGTCGCATCTGCTAGATATTCTCTCTGGCGAGAGATTGCAAACTTGATTGCCTGTGCAATGAATGGAGTGAGAATTGCAAGAGCTATTGCAACAACAACTGCGATTAGGTAAATCCTTTGGTCTCCGTCTCTTCTTCCACTGTTCCTGCCTGCTCCGCCCCAGATGAACATTCTCAGAATCAGGTCACTCAATAGAACTGATAATCCAACAAGAACTGCTGCGATTGTCATTACTCTGATGTCATAGTTTCTAATATGTGAAAGCTCGTGAGCTATTACTCCTGTTAGCTCTGCTCGGTTTAGCCTGGACAGGCAACCGGTTGTAACACAGACAACACTGTTTTCCGGATTTCTGCCTGCTGCAAAAGCATTTATTGCACTGTCTTCAATTATGTAAACTTTTGGTTTCGGAGTTCCTGCCGCGATTGACATTTCTTCAACAATGTTTCTCAACTGAGCATACTTTGGCCCGTCTGCTAGCTTTGCTTTTGAAACAGCTGTTACGATTTTGTCGCTAAAGTAATATGCTATTGAAACATAGATTATTGCAATGAACACAAACAGAAAAAGAATCAGAAATGAGTCAAAGAGGTATGATGCAGTCCAGCCGATTGCCAAAAAAAGAAGAAAAAAGGCTATGAAGAGAACATAGGTCATTCTCTTGTTTGACTCAATCTCTTCATAGAACGAACTCATCTTTTCACCTACAAGTCACTGAAGTCTGCTTTGACTACTTCTCTTTCAGCACCCTCTGTTTTGAAGTATTCAGCTTCTTTGCCTATTCCAACTATTTTTGCAATAATGTTTCCGGGAAACAGGGAAATTGCAGTGTTCAAAAGCATTGCAGAGTCATTGTAGAACTGTCTTGCATATGCTATCTTGTTTTCTGTTGTTGCAAACTCTTCCTGCAGTGACTTAAAGTTTTCAGATGCTGTCAACTTTGGATAGCTTTCTGCTACTGCAAATATTGTTTTCAAGGCTCCTGATAACTGGTTTTCTGCCTTTGCAGCAGTTGCTGGAGTCTTTGCTTTCATTACAGCAGTTCTTGCTTCAGTTACTTCTGTAAGCACTTTTTTTTCAAATTTTGCATATCCCTTAACTGTTTCAATCAGGTTAGGGATTAGGTCTGCTCGCCTTTTAAGCTGAACATCTATTTGGGACCAGGCATTTTCTACTCTTTTTTTCAGAGTTACGAACTTGTTGTAGTAGAATACGGTTGCGAGAACCACTATTGCAACTACTGCAAGTCCAATCCACATCAAAACCATAAAAAACCTCCTTTGAAATTGCATATATCTATGGCAAAACTATTTTAAAGTGTTTTTGTAAAGCTAACCAAGCTTTTCATAAACATTTTTTCTGTGCCCAATTAAAGTTACTTGAATTAATTTTTTTCTTTTGTTTATGTCTGCAATTATTCTATAATTTCCAATTCTTAACTTAAAATCATTCCTGCCTGAAAGCTTTTCAAAAAAAGAATAGGGATCTTGTTTTGCAGAAACTAGTTTTTTCCAAATTCTTCTTTGCAGGAATTTATCCAATTTTTCAAGAAAGTCAATTGCTTTTTTATCAAAAACCAGTGCATACATTTACAGACCAAGCCGTTCTTTTGCCTCTTTTTCTGAGACAAAATTTCCTTCTTTAATGCGTTCTCTGGCCTGCTCAATTGATTTTACTGCTTTCTGCCCAAGAACTGGATCCTTTCTGCACTTGTTGGCTATGTAAATCATTTTTCTAATGACTTGGTCATAGCTTTCATCCTTGTGCTCTCGAAATCTATCCAATTCGGATTTTGTTTCTTTGTTTAATTTGATTGTTGTAGAATACATTATACCACAGTATACTATGGCATACTAAATATATTTAAATCTTCTCAAGACCGAGGTTTTAACTTTTTTATCAAAATCTCGCCCAGCATTACGCTTTTAAACTATTTTTGCTTCTAATTTCTTCATGCCTTATAACCCGAAAAAGCTTGAAGAAAAATGGCAGAAGAAATGGGCTAAGGAAAATGTTTTCCAGTCCAAGGAAGGAAACAAGAAAAAATACTATGTTCTTGAAATGTTTCCGTATCCCAGTGGAAAGCTTCACATGGGGCACGTGAGGAATTACTCGATTGGAGACACTATTGCTAGATACATGCGTATGAAGGGACACAATGTGCTCTATCCAATGGGTTATGATGCTTTTGGCCTCCCAGCAGAGAATGCTGCAATTAAGGGAAATTCATCCCCAAAAGACTGGACTTTTTCGCGCATTGAAGAAATGCAGCACCAGCAAAAACAGCTTGGTTTCTCTTATGACTGGGAGCGAGAGATTGCAACCTGCACTTCAGAATACTATAAATGGAATCAATGGATTTTTTTAAAGTTTCTCGAAAAAGGTCTTGCTTACAGGGGACAAGAAGAAGTTAACTGGTGTCCAAAGTGCAAAACAGTTCTTGCAAATGAACAGGTTCACGGAGGCAAGTGCTGGCGGTGCAACTCAGAAGTTGAACTAAAAGAGCTGGAGCAGTGGTTTTTTAATATTACCAAATATGCAGACGAGTTATTGAATGGATTGGAGAAGCTGGATAAATGGCCTGCGCGAGTCAAGGCAATGCAGAAGAATTGGATTGGAAGAAGCAAAGGAATTGAGATTGAGTTCGGAATAAAGGACAGCAATGAAAAGCTCCCGGTTTTTACTACTAGACCTGACACAATTTTTGGAGTAACTTTCATGGCTATTGCTCCCGAACATCCTTTGCTTGAAAAGCTTGTAAAAGGAAAAGATGAATGGGATGATTTGCAGAGGTTCAAGGCAGAGGTTGCTAGAAAAACTGATATTGAAAGAACTGCTGAGGGAAAGGAAAAGCATGGCGTGTTCACTGGACTGTACGCAATTAATCCTGTTAACAAAGAGGTTGTGCCTGTTTTTGCAGCAGACTTTGTGTTAATGGATTATGGAACTGGAGCAGTTATGGCTGTGCCAGCTCACGACCAGAGAGATTTTGAGTTTGCAAAAAAATATTCTATTCAAGTAAAGCCGGTCATAATGCCTAAAAAAAATAAATTGAATGGAGCAGAGATGCAGGAAGCTTTTGTTGAAGAGGGAGTTCTTGCAAATTCTGGAAAATTTGATTCCTTGAACAGCAGAAAAGCAATTGACAAGATTTCTGACTGGATTGAGAAAGAAAAATTTGGGCAGAGAAAAATTAATTTCAGATTAAAGAACTGGCTGATTTCAAGGCAGAGATTTTGGGGCACTCCAATCCCGATTGTTTATTGTGAAAAATGTGGAATTGTGCCTGTTCCTGAAAAAGACCTGCCGATTTTGCTTCCTGAAAAAGCAGACTTTAAGATAGGGGGAAACCCGCTTACAAGTGTTAAAGAATTTGTTAACACAATTTGTCCCAAGTGTGGTGCGAAAGCAAGACGGGAAACTGACACAATGGATACTTTTGTGGACAGCAGCTGGTATTTTCTCAGATTTTGTTCCCCAAAAGAAAAAAACAAGGCTTTTGACAAAAAAGCTGTCAGTTACTGGATGCCTGTTGACCAGTACATCGGAGGAATAGAACATGCTACAATGCACTTGATTTATGCAAGATTTTTCTGCAAGGCATTGCGTGACATTGGCTTGCTTGATTTTGATGAACCATTCACCCGTCTTCTTGCACAGGGAATGGTGCTAAAAGACGGTGCAAAGATGTCAAAGAGCCTTGGAAACACTGTTGACCCTGGGGAAATAATTGAGAAATTCGGAACAGACACTGCACGACTTTTCATGCTTTCATCTGCTTTGCCGGAAAAAGAGTTTGAATGGAGTGACAAGGGAGTTGAAAGCTCTTATAGATTTGTTTCAAGAGTCTTTGATTTAGTTGAAAAGAATTCGAAAAATATTTCTTTTGAAAAAATTCCAAAAAAGCTTTCCCAGCAGGACAGGTTAATGCTAAGCAAGGCAAACCGTGCTGTCAGAGATGTTGAAAAATTTATGACAGAATTTAAATTCAATTTTGCAGTTTCTTCAATCAGTTCACTTGTTTCCGGAACCGCAAAATATCTGGACGGAGACTATTCAAAGAATGTTGCGGGAGATGCAGTAAAGAAAATAATTCTTCTCCTCGCTTCTTTTGCTCCCTACTCATCTGAAGAGTTGTGGGAAATTATTGGAATGAAGGCTTTTGTTTCACTTGCAGATTTTCCAAAGTTTGATAAGAATTTAATTGATGAAGATGCTGAAAGAGCACAGGACTTTGTTGACAATGTCAGAAAAGATATTATTGAAATCAAAAGGCTTGCTGAAATAGAGAATCCGAAAAAAATTTCAATTTTTATTGCTCCAAAATGGAAAAACACTGTTGTTGAAAAAGCTCTTGCATTGATTGAAGAGAATCCATCTTCAAACCTAATTAAGGAATTGATGGCTGTTGACGCTGTTAAAAAACAGGGAAAGAAAGCTGTTTCATTCATTCAGTCTGTTTCAAAAAAGGCAAATGAATTACGTGGTTTCAAAAGCGTGGAAGAGGAAAAAATTATGGAAACTGCGAAAGAAGCTATTGAAAAAGAATTTTCTGCAGTGATTGAAATCATTCCCGCAGAGAAATCAAGTGAAAGTAAAGCAGGGTCTGCATTTCCGTTAAAACCAGCCATTCTAATTGAATAAACGATTGAACAAATAACCGTTGTTCAAATAAATAGTAGTTTTTCAGGATGAAAAAACACTAATTACACTTTTGTGCTCTTCAATTGTTTCCAAGAGACTTTCAAATTCTTTTTTTGATGGAACATCAATAGTCATTTGAATCATTGTAATGTTTTTGTTTTTTACGTCGTGATTCATGCTACTGCTTGAAATATTGATTCCTTTACTTGAAACTATTTTTGCAATTTCTGCAAGCAACCCGACTTTGTCTTTTGCATTAATCTTTATTTTTGCCTGCTGTGTTGGAATCTCTGAAGCTGGCTTGATTGAAAGAGCTTTCTTGATAGAGTCTCTTGCATTAATTGTTTTTGCATACTCTAACCATTCAGGATGAATTTTTCTTGAAATTCCAGTGACTATTTCAATCTTGTCACCACGTTCTACTTCTTTCCAGAGCGGAACTTCTTTCCCGTTCACTCTTGCTTTCAAGCAATGGTTTCCCATTCTTTCGCCTAAGAGATAAGCAAAGTCCAGCACTGTTGAATGCCTTGGAATAATTCTTTTTTTACCCCCTGAATCAAAAACAAGAATAGCATCATCAAGAACATGCTTTTTTACTGCTAAAACAAAATCCTCTTCTTCGTCAATTCTTCCGCTTCTAATCAATTCAAACTTGTCTTTGACAAACCTGCTTATCCTTTTTTCATCATCAATAAAGGAAATTATTCCCCAGCTTGCAAGCCGGTCCATTTCCCTGCTTCTGATTATCACTTTGGCTCTTTGTCCGTTTGGAAGAATAACTGTTGTATGAATCGATTGATAAGTTATGTTACTGGGAAGAGCAATATAGTCCTTTACTTTTTTTGGAATAGGTGCAAAAAGACTGTGAACTATTCCAAGCGCAGTATAACAGTCGTCAGCAGAATCTGTGATTATTTTGAGATAGGAGTAATCGTACAGCTCTTTGAATACCTTGCCCCGCGACTCCATTTTGAGAAGTACTGAATAATATTCAATGTCATTAATCTTTAGTTCAAAGGAATTGATTTTTTGGGAAAGCTTTTTTTCGATTTTTTTTGACATTTCTACGAGAAATTTTTTCTTTCTTTTTTTTCTGGGTTCTAGATTTTTTTTAACAGAAGCATATTCTTTAGGAAAAGCTTTTGGAAAAGCAAGAGCCTCTATTTCGTAGCGCATTTTTTTTATTCCAAGATTTTCTGCAAGAGGAGCATATAGTTCAAGAGCCTCTTTTGCAATTCTAACCTGTTTTTCTTTTGGAAGATGTTCCAGAGTGCTGAGATTGTGTATTTTGTCAGCAAGCTTTACAAGTAAGACGCGCATATTTTGAGAAGAAGCATTGAAAAATTTTTCAAAATTTGCTTTCTCCCATTTTTTTCGCTCGCTTTTTGGAATTGAATCAATTTTTGTTACTCCATCGACAATTTTTGAAACCTCTTTTCCAAAAATCCTTTCAATTGCGCCAGCACCTATTTGAGTGTCTTCAACAACATCGTGAAGCAAAGCAGACACAATTGTTATGTCATCAACATCGTAATCAGACAAAATCAATGCAGTGCTGAGGGGATGAATAATATAATCCTCTTTTGAAGCTCTTTTCTGGTGTTTGTGAGCTTTTTTTGCGAGCCTGAAAGCATCAGTGATAAGTTCTATATTGTGGTATCTACTAGAATTAGACAATTTTTTTTTTAATTGTTCAAATTTGCTCTCCAGATCACGAGCACTACTCATTAGAAAAACATGCACTTTGAAGTTTAAAACTATTTCTCTAAGACAATTGACGAACTACATCTCTTCAAGAGTGTTAATTCCAAGCAATCCAAGTCCACTCTTCATGGTTATTGAAAATGCTTCAACCAAAGCCAGTCTTGCGCACATAACCCCTTTTTCTGCGTCAAGAACAGGCACTGCCTGATAAAATGAGTTGAATTGCGAGGCAAGTTCCAGAAGATACTGGGAGAGATGGTGCGGGCTTCCGCTTTCAGCAACATTGGAAACAACAGATGGAAAGCGCGCAATCAACGAAACTATTTCTTTTTCCTTGTCTTCTTTCAAAAGAGAATAGTCTGGCTTGCTTTTCTTTCCCTTTCGCATAATACTTTTTGCCCGTGCATAAGAATACTGCAGATAAGGCCCTGTTTCTCCTTCGAATGAAACACTTTCCTTTGGATTAAACACAATGTCTTTGACAGCATCTGTTTTCAGGAGAAAGAACTTGATTGCTCCAAGAGCAATTGTTTCAGCTCTCTTCTGCAGTTCTTTCTGGGAAAGTTTTTCATGTCTTTTTTTGACTTCCTTGAACGCGATTTTCTCAACCTCTGCAATAAGATCATCTGCATCCACAACAGTGCCTTCCCTGCTTTTCATTTTTCCTTCTGGCAGGAAAACCATACCATAAGAAAGATGCCTGCATTTTTTTGCCCAGCTAAATCCAAGCAATTCAAGTATTTTGAAGAGCTGTTTGAAGTAAAGATTTTGTTCCGATGCAACAACCCAGACAGCGTTGTCAATTTTGAATTTAAAAAACTTGTGCTTTGTGAGCGCTAAATCGTTTGTAAGATAAATTGAAGTGCCGTCTGCCCTAAGCACTGTCTTGTTTGGCATTCCATGTTTTTCCAGTTCAGCCATAACTGCCCCGTCATCTGAAGTGAAGAAAATTTTCTTCTTCAACCCTTTCTGAATAATTGGCTTTGCCTTATCATAAAAATCGCTTTCGAAAAGAAATTCATCAAACTCGGAACCGAATTTTTTATATGTTTCCTTAAATCCATTTATTACCCAAGAGTTCATTTTTTTCCAGAGAGCAATGGTTTTTTTGTCGCCTGCTTCCCAGTTTCTAAGAAGTTCTCTTGCCTCATCCTCCAACCCAGGATTTGAAGCAAGCTTTTTGTTATACATAACGTATAGGTTTCCGACAAAGTGATCAGGCTTTTTCCCCACAGAAGCAGGTGTTTTTTTCTTTCCCCATTTCTGATAGGCCAGCATTGTTTTTGAAATATGAATTCCGCGATCGTTGACAAGATTTGCTCTCAGCACCTTGTTCCCTGTTTTCTCCAAAATATTTGAAATGCACATCCCAATTGAATCATTCCTCAAGTGCCCAAGATGCAGGGGCTTGTTTGTATTTGGAGAAGAATACTCAACCATTATCTTCTTTGATTTTCCTGACTTGTTTTGCCCATATTTTTCCTTCTCTTTTAAAACAGCGGTTAGGACTTTTTTTGATATTTCTCCAGAGTTATAGAAAAAGTTCAGATATGGTCCTGCTGACTGCACTTTTGAAAAACCTGCTGGACTAACCTTACCTGCAAGTTCTCCCGCAATCTCAGCAGGTTTTTTTTTGAGAACACGAGAGAGAGTAAAGCAGGGCAGGGACACATCACCCATGTTTGAGTCAGGAGGTCTTTCAAGAATTGCCTCCAAGTCCTTTGGCTTTGTATTCGGCACGTGCTTTGCAACTGCCTTTGCTATTCTATCCCCAAAAAGCATGCAGTAAATAAGGGAAATACTGCTTTTAAACGGTTTCGCTCTGCAAGAGAATGGTTTCAGAATTATTTATATACGAGTTTACTGTAATCTTTTCATGAAAATATCTCTTGTCCTTCCAACTTATAATCAGGAAGAACATCTTGACCGCTCGCTCAAAATGTATGACTATTTTTTCAAACAATATGGTGAAGACTTTGAATTAATTGTTGTTTGTTCTGCCTGCACTGATGACAGTGTAGGCATTGCAAAGCATTTTGCTGGAGCCTGGGGAAAAGGCCATACAAATGTGATTGTTTCTAAAGTAAATCTTGGAAAGGGCGGGGCTGTGAGACTGGGTTTTCAGGAGGCAGACGGAGACTGGATTGGCTTTCTTGATCCAGATGCTTCTGTGACTCCAAGGCAGTTCAAGAAGTTGATGAGAGAAATGAGGGTGTCTGACGGAGCAATTGCGTCTCGAAGACTAAGAGAATCGCGCATTGTAATCAAACAGCCTTGGTGGAGAAGATACTGGGAGCACATAGTTAACCCAATGATAAGGCTTGTTTTTGGATTGCACTTCAAGGACACTCAATGTGGTGCAAAGCTTTTCAGTAAAAAAGCAGCGAAGGAAGTTCTGCCATTGCTCAACTGCACTGGATTTGAATTTGATGTGGAGCTTCTCTGGAAGATTAAAAAGCTAGGCTACAATGTCAGAGAAGTTCCTGTCATCTGGAAGCACAGGTCTGGTTCAAGATTTAAATTAAGATATTGGCCAAGCATGGCTTGGGGTCTGCTGAAGATAAGAATTTTTGGTTGAATAAGACTTATTAGACAAACAAGAATTATTGACTAAACAAAACTTGTTAGATAGATAAAACTTATTAGACAAACAAAACTTGTTGATTAAAGTTTTTTAACTAAAACTTCTTCGTCGCAATTTGGAAACTTTGTGCAATTGATGCAGTCTGCCCAGATTTTTGGGGGCATTTTTGCCTTGTCTTCAACCACGTAGCCAATTTTTTTGAAGAATTCTGGAACAGTTGTCAGAGTGAATGTTTTTTGAATTCCAAGACTAAGAGCGTCTTCTTCAAGAGCAAGAACAAGCTTTGAACCAATCCCGTTGTTTGCGTGCTCTTCTTTGACAGCAAGGCTTCTAATTTCCGCAAGTTCTTTCCAGATAACTGACAAATAAGCACAGCCAATAATCTTGCTCTGTTCTTCAAAGACTTTGAAACTCCCAATGTTTTGATAAATCTCCGAAAGACTTCTTGAAAGCATTGAATCTTTTTTTGCCCAAAATTCAATAAGGGCTTTGATTGCTTCAGCATCCTGGACTTTCGCCTGTCTAATCACACACTAAAAACTGTTTCCCTTATTAAAAAGCCTGACGCCCGAAAACAGACAAAATAAACATAAATGTCCAATATAAAACATTTATATGTTTTTCCAAACAAATTGTGTGTATGTCGGTGTCTTCAGATACAAAGCAGTTTGTTGAAGAAAAACCTTTCCTTTCCGAAATGATTAGGCAAGGAATTATCAATTATTCTGCTGTGGCAAGAGAAATAATCCGCGAAAGAAAACTTGACCCAAAAACTTTTGACGCAATTGTTGTTTCTTTAAGACGCCTTTCTGAACAGTTAAGAAAAGACGACAAGTCTAGCAGAATCAGAAAGCTGTTAAGGGAAAGCAGTTTTGAGGTTAAGAGCAGGATTTGTGTTTTTGTGCTCAGTGACAAAGCTCCTTTTTCAACAGTCTCTTCTCTTGTTGCAGACATCTCCTCTGAAAACGAGCAATTTCATTTAATTAGGGGGAGCAAGTCTATTACAATAATCACTCACGAAAAATTTAGCAAGACAATCAAGAAAAAATTCAAGCAATTTATTGTTTCTGAAAAAGAAGGATTAGTTGAAATCCTGATTAGGAGCAGTCCGGAAATAGAGAAACTTCCAGGGGTTGTTGCCTTCTTTTATTCCCGCCTTGGAAACAAGGGCATTAACATCATTGAAACCGCGAGTAGCTGGACTGACACGCTTTTTGTTGTAAAAGAAAAAGACCTTGAACATGCTTTGAAGGCAATAAAGGCTTAGGGCAATTTTTTTAAACCTGAACGCAATAATGATAGCATGAATTTGAAAGAAAAAATTGAAGAAGCAACTCACTGCTTGTTTGATTACTTTGTTCTTCTTCACGACAAGGCAATGGAGAACCCTGTTCTTTATGTTGCAATTGTTCTTGCGATTGTTCTTGCTTTTATTCTGTGGAAAGCTATTTTGATTTTTGTGCTTGCGGTGATTGTTTTTGTTCTTGCATTGATTCTCTTGCTCGCGATTATCAAGCTAAAGTATGGTTCTCCTACTCTGCGACAGCTGATTAAGAAAAAAAAGATTCTGATTGAAGAAATAAACATTGCTGAAAAAAAATTTCTTAAGCGAAAGATTAGACAGGAGACCTTTACCCAGATAATGGAGAAAAACCACAGGAAGATGATAAAACTTGAAGCAGACATTGACAGGCTTTATCACCGAGAGCTGGGCGAAAACGAACAGGAGAGAAGCGAACTTGAAAGAGTCACTGCAAGGAAAAGGCATGTGCTGAAAGAACTTCTTGAAAGAAAGGAAAAAATTGTGAAACAAATGTCTCTTGCAAAATCAAAGTATCTTAAGAGAAAGATTTCAAAATCTGTTTACTCTGGATTAATAAATAGTCTACAAAGAGACGCAATAGAAGTTGAAGCAGCAATTCAGGAAATCCATTCAAGCGAGGGAGCAAAACAGGTTATGGGCGATTTAAGCTGTACTCTTGAAAAAATTGAACAACATGAAAAAGAAAAGATGGGTAGTGAAGAGCAAAGATTTGTTGACGAACAGCTTTCCTGATTCAATTTTCATATTTCCTCAATTTTTATGCCTTCTCAACCATCATAGTTCCAGATAAAGATGCACGCCATCGTTGAGCCTGCCTGTCTTGAGCTTTCTTTCGTTTGGAAACACGCCCCATTGCTTGAAACCAAGCTTTTCATGAAGCGCCTTGCTTCTTTTGTTTTCGGAAAAGTGTTCTGATTCGATTAGCGTGAACCTTGTTTCTGTTTTCGCCAGCTCCAAAACTTTTCTTGCAAGTCTTGTTCCAATGCCCAAGCCAGTGAATTCTTCACGCAAGGATATTCCAAAAGTTCCAACATGGTGGGAAACATCTTTTGAATTTGGTTTGATAACTGAGCTCCCTACAATTTTGTTTTCAACTTCCACAAACAAAAATACTCCTTTCCTTTTTTCAATATTTTCAATTTGTTCCTGCAAATATTTTTTTTCGGATTCGGTTGTCTCCATATGGGTCAGTCCAAGAAATTCTGCTTCCTTTCTCACTGCATTGATGTAGCTGAGTGCAGAGGGAACATCTTTCATGGAAGGATATCTGAATTTTATGGACACATTCTTTCCATCTTTTTTGACAGAGAATTCATCTACTTTCCCGCAGACCATAATAAAATATTGCTTTTCAAGATTATATATTTTTCTAATTGAGAAAGAATTAAATAAAAAAGACCTATTTTGTTATTGTGCCTTCAATAAAAAAGAGAAACACTAGGGGCTGCAAACAATGCCCTCTTTTAGAAACCTGCCCCAGTGAAAAACCAGATTCTCGATTTGGGGGATTCTTTCCCAGAGCTTTTAATGACCATTATTTTTGCAGGCATTTTCGTTGCTCTGCGGGAGAGTTAGAAGCAGCAAAGCAGGTTAGAAGACTTTTGGAGGCAAGTCCTGAAAAGGCAAGAGAAATTCTTGTGAAAGGAAGAGCAGGCGACAAAGAAAAACATTTAATCAGAGTTGCTACTGCGGACAAAAGCGGATATATTGACCTTGAAGGATATTTTTATACTTGGCTTGATGGCAAACTTAAACATACTGGCCAGAAAGTTCATGACACGCTTATAAAAAGGCTTGAAAGAATCAAAACTAAGTTTGGAGTTGAATAAGAAACGGGTCCGGGCGGATTCGAACCGCCGACCCACTGCTTAGAAGGCAGTTGCCCTATCCACTAGGCTACGGACCCATTCAAGTAATTTAAAACAAGCTCTTTATTAATAATATTTTTGTGCCTCTAGATTAAAAACCTTGCTGAAAACTGTTTTTTCGTTAATTCTTTAACAAATCGGAAAATGAAATTCGGACACTTTTTTCCTCTTTTTTTAACCTTTTCCCGCAAACCAGTTAATTTTAAATATTTTTGAAACCTATTTACTGTACATGGCTGAAAATAATGTTACTGAAATAACTCTTGGAATAATCGTTCTCTTGGTTTGTCTAATCTATCTTTATGAACGGCTGATGAACAAGTATATGTGGGATGTGTTGTTTGCAATTCTAATAATGAGTCTTGCACTGATTTATATTTACTCAAATCTTAACCTGCTAAAACAGGAGTAAGGCAATAACTTGGCACTAATTAAATTGGCAAGACTTAACTCCTTAGAAAAAATAAACAGGATATTTCTTTCAAGATGTTTCCTTCAGGTTATCTCTTTCAAGTTATTTTCTTGGACTATTTTTTTCAGATAATTTTTCTGCGAATACTTCTGCTTCTTTCAGCTTTTCTTTGTCGAGTGCAAAAATTGACTTGATTGTCAGAGACTCAACTACTTTTGCTCCGCGTGTGCTGAGAATGTTGGACATTTTGAGAATTGTGGAGCCAGACATTGCAGTGCAGGTTGCAAACAATGCAAATTTTTTATTTTTGAGCTTGCTGGTTTGTCGAAGATAGGAAAGAACTACTGGAGATGGAGAAAAATTCCAGACAGGTGTTCCGACAATTACAAGGTCATAGTCAATAAATGAAACAGGATTGTTTTTTAGTTCTACTCTGTTCCCTGTTTTTTTGTAATCCCTTGCTTTTAGTTCTTTTTTTGGGAGAATTTTTAGAAGATTTACTTTGTGTTTATGCTCTCTTAGCTTTGCAGAAATTGCCTTTGCTGCTGCCTCTGTGTTTCCAGTTTTGGAATAGTATACTATGAGCACTTTCATTTTATTCCCCTATTGTACTTATTTAAACTCTTTAATGAATTTAAAGGCATTCTCTCCCAGAGTTGGTTGATGATAACCTCCTTCCAGTACAGCAAAGCAGGGCAGTTTCTTTGAAGCTATTATTTTCCCAATCTCTCCAAAAGTGCTTGTTTTTTCAATTCCAATCCTGCTCCCCACATACTGTGCGTCCGCGTGGAAAGCATCAAATCCTGCGGAAACAGCAATCATCTCCGGTTCTGCCCTGTCAAACATTTCCTCAAAATTTTCCTTAAAAGTTTTTACAAAAAGCCTGTCTCCTTCACCCCCTTTAAGAATTGCATTTCTAATGTGCTCTGTGTTCTCCGAATCCGTTCCAGTTAATGGATAAGTGTCTATCGGGTCTTGGTGCATTGAAAAAAAGTAAACACTTGCATCTTCTCTAAAAATATCCTGTGTTCCATTGCCATGGTGCATGTCAAAGTCTGCGATTAGAATATTTCCAATTCCCTTTTCTTTCTGAATCTTTCTGACAGCAAAAGCAAGATTGTTTAGATAACAGAATCCCCCAAAAAAGTTTTTTCCTGCGTGATGGCCAGGCGGCCTAACAAGAGCAAAAGCAAATTCTTTTTCTGCTAACTGCGCTGCCTTTAGTGCTCCACCAGCAGCAAGCTTTGCAATCTCGAAAGTGTTTTCCTTGAAGGGATTGTCTGAAGTGGACATCTGCATTTTTGAAAACAGTTTCAGTTTTGAGAGCAATTCTTCTTCATGAACCAATAACAAGTCGTTTTCGATTACAGGGGTTGGTGAAACAAATTCAAGAGACTTTTCTTTTAGAAAATTATAAATAGCCGATGCCCTGCCAGGGCATTCAGGATGGCTTTCAAAACCGTGTTTCAGATACTTTGGAGAATAAACTATTTTCATCCAAACCAATATTTTAGATGCGGGAAAACATTTATTAAAGAGAAACAATACTATCCTCAAAGTTAAAGGTGTTAAAATGGATCAATCAAAAAGTATGTTTGTAAAAGCAGTGTTCTTTTTCGTAATTGGAGTAGTGCTTGCAAGCCTGTTCATTTGGTGTCTTATTCAGGGGATAACAATCCACCTTATCGGAGACACCACGACGCCAATGATGTACTATGTTGCAGCTTGGCTGGCGGGAGTAGGTGGTTTCACTCTCTACATGCAGGCAAGATCACTGTTCCACTTTGCCAAGATTTCAGGCGAGTGAATAAAGTAAACAGTTTTCTCTGAACTTTTTTAGACGCATGAGACCAGATTCTGGATTTGTGGTTTAGAAATAGAAATGCATTGGCTAAGCTTTTACAAAAAGAAAGATGCGGGGTAAGCGATTCGAACGCTTGTAGTCACTAAGACACAAGGCCCTCAACCTTGCCGGTTTGACCTCTCCCGCAACCCCGCGCGGTAATTAAATTGAGAGAAATAAGCTTTTAAAGGATTCTTGTTTGCTCCTTGTTTGTTGTTTGTCTACTGCTTGTTTGTTACTTTTATAAAGCTTGCCTGCTTCTTGTCACTAGCTTCTCAGAATTGTGTAAGATAGTGTAAGCACTCCAACCCAAACTGGCGCAAGCACTGGCAGAATTGTTTCGATTGAGATTCCAAGCCCAAACATTACATAGCCAGTTATTCCTGCTACAATAAATGCAAGCACTAACCCTATTGCGAGAGCTGTTCTTTTTGAAAGATTTAACCCAGAGTGGTGTTTTGGTGGTTCAGGAATATGCTTTTTTGGCGGTTCCGGAGGCATTACAAATCACTATACAATAGTCATAGGTTGTATTAAAATTTAATGCTCTTGCTCTCTTGAGTAAAGCACGCCGAGGACGAGATTCGAACTCGCGTATCCGTGAAGAAACTAGGTTTCCAACCTAGCGCGTTTGACCACTCCGCCACCTCGGCTTGATTAGTGCGATTGTAAAGAATTTTATAGAAGAAAGCTTTAATATTATTGCTATGGCTCCTGGTCAGGGAAGAAGACGCTTGCTTAGAAGAGGCGGAGAGGGAAAAGTTGCTGTCCATTATCAGGAAGGCGGTGTGCCAAGAAAACCTGTTATAATTGAAAAAGACATTGTGACTCGCTTTCGTGAGCTGGAAGCAAAGCCTGTTCTCACACCAGGGGAGCACCAAGAGTTTGAACAGCTGAGACAGGCACTTAACAGAGTTAACAGGCAGGAAAAACCCTAACCTATTTATACCAGTTTGACTCTTTTATTGGCGTATGGCTGGCAAAAAACAGGCTGTGAAGGTTCTGGTTATTGATGTTTTAAAGCCACACAAGCCTTCAATTGTTGAGTTTGCTCAAGAACTTTGCTCTGAAAAAAGCGTGCAGAACGCTAATATTGCAGTGACTGCTATTGATGAAAAGACTGAGACTGTGAAGGTTACGCTTGAAGGCTCTTCAATAAATTTTGATGCTGTTTCTGCCACAGTTGAAGAATTTGGAGCAGTAATTCACTCCGTTGACAAGGTTATTGTTGGAAAGAGAAAGGTTATTGAAGTTCCCCAGATTGACAAAAAGGAGTAGTAGTTAAATGGACGCTTTTCTCCTTATCAGAAAAAACGAGATTGTTAGGCGATACATCGTAATGAACTCTTTTGACGGTGTTCTCACAATCCTTGGAATAATTCTTGCAATGTTTGTTGCTGGAGTTGACAGTGCAAATCTTGTAGTGATTTCATGCATTGGAGCAATCATTGCCACTGGCATCAGTGGAATTCTTGGAGGTTATCAGGCAGAGAAAGCTGAGAAAACAAGGGACCTGAAGATTCTTGAAAGGCATTTAATGAGAAAGCTTGAAAAGACAAGCATTGAAAAAGAATACAAGAAATTGTCTTTGGTAATGGGCTTGGCAAATGGCTTGAGCAGTACTTTTGTTGGATTGATTGTTCTAGCCCCATTCTTTTTTGCGCTAACGAAACTGATCGGGCTTACTGAAGCATTTTATGCTTCTTTTGCTTTGATGGCAATTTCATTATTTTTGCTCGGAGCCTTTGTTGGAAAGATTGCAAAAGAAAATCTTGTATATCATGGTTTGTTAATGGTTGCAGCAGGAGCACTTGTTGGCGTACTGCTTTATGGAATGGCAGTGTTTGGAATATTGTGAGCAATAGAAAAAGAAGAAGAACCAGTCAAAGAATATAGCAATTAGTTAATCTATTTTAGAAAAATATTTGACTGGCTTTGTCTGGTTAAACATTTGGATTTTTCTTGGTTACTTCGTCGTTTCCTTCAATCCAGGGCGGTTCCATTATCATGAGAATTCTCATTTTTCCAGAGTAGGTGTACTCAACTTTTGGGGGAATTTCCACAAACTGTCCCTTTGAAACATGTTTTTCTACGCCGTTGATGTCAAAGGAACCCTGCCCTTCAACTATATAGTAAAAATGCGTGGATTTTTTACTTTTTATGTAATTTTCATGACCATGGCTTACTTCCAGAAGGTAAACTTCTAGGTTATCATTTGCTGTTGGAAACTTGTAGCCCTTCATTTCTTTTTGTTTGAATTCAGGCGTCTTTGGCTTGTCCATAACAAAATCTGTTGCCTTTGTGTCCTTGCTTTGTCCAGAATATTTTTTTTTGATGTTTTTTGCTTTTGCTTCAAGAAAATTAATAAACGAGCTTGCTGCCCTAATTGCTTTTCTTGGCTCGTTGTCGTTGATTGCGCCAAGAACATTGTTTTCAAATTTTTTCTGGATTAGTTCAATTTCTTTTTGAAATTCTTTTTCCGAAATCATGTTTTGAACTCCTTTTTTTCTTAATCTGAAAACGCCGACGGCAGGATTTGAACCTGCGTGCCCGCGAGGACTCTCGGTCTCAAGCCGAGTGCGTTTAGCCGCTCCGCCACGTCGGCATTTAGTGAAGTAATTTAATTGAAAAGATATTAAAATGGTTCCTCTTTTAATGCTTTCATGAAAAAGCTTGTATCACTGATTTCAGGAGGAATTGATTCTGCAGTTTCCACTCTTTTGACTGCAAAGCAGGCAGATATTATTGCACTCTATTTAAAGAATTCAAAGCAGGATGTTTCCCTGAAAAAAATAGAGCATATTCTGAAAGAGATTGAAAAAAGCACTGGAAAGAAAATAGAACTTGTTTCTGCTGATTTCGTGCCTGTTGCTGAAGAGATTGCAAAGCATGTTGAATCAAAGTACAGGTGTGTGGTGTGCAAGAGAATGATGATGCGAGTTGCTGAAAAGATTTCGTCTGAAAAGGGAGCGAAAGCGGTTGTTATGGGGGACTCGCTTGGACAGGTTGCAAGCCAGACACTTGCAAACATGGAAACTATTTCTCAGGCAGTAAAGATTCCTATTGTCAGACCCTTGATTGGAATGGATAAGTTGGAGATTGAAAACCTTGCCAAGGAAGCCGGGCTTTATGAAATTGCGATTGAACAGGCTCCTGATTGTTCACTTCTTCCAAAGCAGGTTTCCACTAAGGCAGACCCAGAAACGATTTTGAGAGAGGAAGAAAAACTTGATTTGGATGGAATTTTGAACAGAATTAATTATTAAGAAGAATTAATTATTAGTTTGAGAAAGTAATTAAGTATTAGTTTGAATTTTTTGAAAGAAGTCATGTGAAGCTAAGAAAATAATTTTCTGAAAAAAATAGATTAAAAAAATAAGGGGCAAGTCAGGGAACCGCTCTGCGATATAACTTACCTCCTTAACTCCCAACACTGAAAAAGATAATGTCTTTTGTCTTTAAATACTTTTCTCGTGTCTACATAAAATTTTCCTAAAACGGAAAAAATTTATATCCTAATTTGTCATTATTTTGTTTTTAGAGAAATTCGAAAAATTTGCCTTACAGATGAAGTTTTAGAAAATTAATTTTTATTAAAAGGATTTCGTCCCTGTTTAGGTTATGGAAAAAGAAAACAAAATAATTGTTCTTGACTTTGGAGCACAGTATGCTCATCTGATTGCAAGGCGAGTGCGGGAACTCAAGGTTTTTTCTGAAATTAGAGATCCTGAGACCCCTGTTTCTGAACTAGAGAAAGCAAAGGGGATTATTTTGAGTGGCGGACCGTCCTCGGTCTATGAAAAAAATGCGCCAAAATTTAACAAGGAAATTTTCAGCCTTGATGTTCCAATCCTTGGAATCTGCTATGGTCACCAGCTCATGGGTCAGGAGCTCGGGGGCAAGGTAAAGCCTGGGAAGATAAATGAATTTGGAACTGCTAAAGTTGACGTGAAAAACAAGGACAGTCTTTTTAAGGGAATGACTGATGTGGAGAGTGTCTGGATGAGTCACGGGGATGCTGTGCAGAACCTCCCGCCAGGATTTGAATCTGTTGCCTGCACCAGTGATTGTGATGTGGCGGCAATGGCTTGTGATTCAAAGAAAAGATATGGAGTGCAATTCCACCCCGAAGTAACGCATACTGAGAATGGAATGAAGCTTCTTGAAAATTTTGTTATTGGAATTTGTGACTGTGAACAGAGCTGGACAATTGAGAATTATTTAGAAGATGAAAAAACAAGAATCAGAGAACAGGTTGGTGACAAAAATGTTTTCATTCTTGCTTCAGGCGGAGTTGACAGCACAGTAGCTCTTGCTTTGCTTGGAAATGCTCTTGAACGGGAGAGAATTTATGCGCTTCACATTGACACAGGTTTTATGAGAAAGGAAGAAACTGCGCTTGTGAAAAAAGCTCTTGAAAAACTTGACTTGAGTAAACTTCACGTAGTTGACGCAAGCAAGGAATTCTTTGAGTCAGTTGAAGGAATTGTTGACCCGGAAGAAAAGAGAAAAATCATTGGCAAAAAATTTATTGAAGTAAAGGACAGGGAATTAAAAAAGCTTAGTCTTGAACCAGAAAAATGGTTGCTTGGGCAGGGCACAATTTATCCTGATACTATTGAGTCGTCTGGAACAAGAAATGCTGCTCATATCAAAACACACCATAACCGCATTGAATCAATAAAGGAAATGGTTGAAGCTGGTCTTGTTGTTGAGCCATTGAAGGAGCTGTACAAGGACGAGGTGAGAGAGCTTGGAGAAAAACTGGGTTTGCCTCAGGACCTTGTTTGGCGTCACCCGTTTCCTGGACCCGGTCTTGCAATCCGGTGCTTGTGTTCTGACGGAAAGCAAGACAAAGAAGTTGTTTCAGTTGCTGAAGAAAAAGTAAAAAAGATTGCAGAAGAATTTGGCTTGGATGCGATTGTTCTTCCAATCAAGAGTGTTGGAGTGCAAGGGGATGCGAGAACTTACAGGCACCCAGCTGTTTTGATTGGCAAAGCAGGATACAGTGTTTTGGAAAAGGCAAGCACTAGAATAACCAATGAGGTTCAGGAAGTTAACAGAGTTGTTTGGCTTGTTGCTCCGAAGAAATTTAAGAAAACAAAGCTGTTGAAGGAAACTCTGACGAGAAAGAGGGCTGACTTGTTAAGGGAAGCTGATGCTGTTGTAATGAAAGCTGTTGAAGACCTTGGTTTAATGGATGATATCTGGCAGTTTCCAACAGTGCTTGTTCCTGTTTCTTTCAATGGCAAAGGAGAGAGTATTGTTCTTCGCCCTGTTGAAAGCAAGGAAGCAATGACTGCAAGGTTTTACGAGCTACCAATAGAGTTCTTTGAAAAAGTTGAAAAAGAAATTCTTGAAGTTAATGGGATTAGCGCATTGTTTTTGGATATTACTCACAAACCGCCTGGAACAATTGAGTGGGAATAGTTAGCGACCTCTTCTTCTGGTCTGTCTGCTTTTATTGGAAACAACTGAGTCGCCAGGGTGAAGTGCCTTCTCAAGATGCCTCATGTGAATGTCAACGCCTTGAGCAGTGAGTTCTCTCAATAATTGAACAACAGATTGTTTGGGCAGATGAGCTGCTCTTGTTCTTTTCACACCATATCTTGTTCCAGGCCGGGGAGAAGATGCTGTTGTTTTTGGATTTGTATCTCGCCCTGTTCTTCTTCTTGTTGCTGGTGAAGGCATGTTATAATCAGATAATTTCTCCTATTTATTTCTTTCCCTGAACACTATTTGCTGGTTAAATCTCTTCACAGGAGTGGATTGCGTGAGGCAGAATTTCCAGCAAGTCTTCTGCGTCATAGTTTGTGCCTTTCTCGCAATAAAGCAGGTCGCCTGCAAGCCCGTTTGCGAAAACTCCTGCCAGAGCAGAGTCAAGAAGAGAGTTAGTGGACGCAAGCCCGGTTATCAATCCAGCCAGCACATCTCCCGTGCCTCCCTTTGTCATTCCCTCATTTCCAGTGAAGTTTTTGTAAATGTTCACTCCATCAGTTATTGCGTCAACTGCTCCTTTGAGAACAATAATGCATTTGAATGCTTTTGCTGCCTGCTTTGCGTGCTCTGGCGTAGCAGTAAATCCGAACAAGTCCCTAAATTCTTCGGCGTGCGGTGTGAGCAGACAATTTTTGTGAATAAATTTTTTGTTAACAAGTCTAAGAGCTGTTGCGTCAAGAATTGTTTTCTTTTCAGGAAATTTTCTAAGAATTTTGTGAACAATGCTTTTTGACCTGTTGCTTTCGTCAAGTCCTGGCCCAAGAAGAATGCTATCAGATTTTTTTGCAAAATTGAGAGAGTCAGAGAATTGTGAAACAATAAATGAAGAAGAATCTTTTTTAAGAATGGGAATATTTTCTCTTGATGTTGCAAAGTAAACTAAGTCGGAAGAGCGCGAAGCTGCTTTTCCTGCAAAGAATGCTGCGCCGTGATATTTTTTTCCGCCGGCAACTATGAGAACGCATCCATTTTCTCCTTTGTGACTTTTCTTAAAGGGCTTGTTGAGAAATTTTATGTTTCCTGGACCAGCGATAAGTTCTGCTTCGTGTGGAATTCCTATATCAATTACTTCTGCGTCTGGATGCTTTTGCAAGTGAAGGGAAACAATTACGTCTGCTTTAAATTCGGGGGTTGGAAGATCAATGGAAATTTTTTTTGCAGTTAGCTTGTTGAGTTCTTTTACTGTGCTTGCAAATGGCTCTCTTACTTTTCCCTGAACTCCTGAACCAAGCATTGCGTCAACAATTACATCATATTTGTTTCCAATCAAGTTTACTTTCTTGACAGTTTTTGGGATTTTTTTCCACGCAGTTATTGCTTCTGGATGCTTTATTTCAGATGGCTTGCCTAAAAGTAGTAGCTCTACCTTGTTTTTTTTAGAAAGATAGCGTGTTCCAACAAACCCATCCCCCCCATTGTTTCCTGTCCCGCAGACAACAAGTATTTTCTTGTTGGAACCAAAGTGCTTGATTGTTTTTTCTGCAATTCCCTTTCCGGCTTCTTCCATGAACTCAGCCATTGGAAAGCCGTAGAATCTGAGATTTGCATCAAGAATTTGTGATTTTTTTTCATTCAAGATGATTCACCTTAATGATTGGATAGCTTCTTCCCTGTTTTCACTTTTAAAGATATAACTTCCTGCAACAAGAACAGTTGCTCCTGCTTCAATGCAGAGTTTTGCTGTCTCATTGTTTATTCCACCGTCAACCTGTAGCTCACACTCTGGATTAACTTCATCAATCTTTTTTTTGATTGTCTGTATTTTTGGAATTGCCTCAGCCATGAAACTCTGGCCTCCAAAGCCAGCATTGACTGACATTACTAGAGCAAGGTCAACAGATTCAATATAGGGCAGGATTTTTTTAGCAGAAATTTTTGCATTGCACACAACACCTACTTTTTTTCCTGTTCTCTTGATTAGCTCAATAACTCGCTCCGGCTGGTCAGTTGCTTCAATGTGAAAAGAAATAAGATCTGAACCAGAAGAAGCGAATTCTTCTACATAATTCTCTGGTTTGTTTATCATCAAATGAGTATCAAAAAAAATCTTTGAAACAGGCCTGATTGATTTTATTATCGGCATGCCAAACGAGATATTTGGAACATAACAGCCGTCCATTACATCTATATGAATCCAGTCTGCGCCTGCCTGCTCTACACTTAGAACATCATCTCCTAGTTTTGAGAAGTTTGCTGATAGAATTGAGGGAGCAATCTTTACCATATTCTTACCACTAAAATTAATAACTTTCTAGTTTATTAGTTTATTGCATGTCCGTTACTCAGAACGCTTTTGAAATTGCTAAAAGAGATTTAAGAGACTGCTATGCTTCTAAGGGAATTCTTGCGGGAAGAAAACATTTTCAGCAGTTCTGGGCAAGAGATAGTTTTTTTTCTGCACTTGGAGCAATTGAACTTGGTGACTTTGAAATCGTAAAAAAGCAGTTCGAATTTTTTATCTCCATGCAGAACAAAAAGGGATTGATTCCGGGGAGAATTTCTCTCAAGAAAAAGCCTGAATTCAAGCCCATGTTTTTTTCTTATTCTGCTGACGGAAACGCGCTTATGATTATTGCGCTTGCAGAATATGTCAAGAAATCTGGCGACAAGAAATTTGCCAAAGACAATTTTTCAAAGTTTCTTCTTGCAGTAAACTGGCTTGAGTCAATGGATTCTGACAAAGACTATCTTATCGAGGAAAGCATTTACGCTAACTGGGCTGATTCTGTTCTAAAATTTGGAAAAGTTCTTTACAGCAATTGCTGTTATTACAAGGCAGTTAAGTCTTTTTCAGAGCTGTGTCTTGCGATTGGCAGAAAAGAAAAACACGAACTTTATCGAAAACAAGCTCTTAAGATAAAAGAAAAAATAAATGGATTGTTTTGGAAGGGAGACTATTACTTTGACTGGATTGATTTCAAGAAGCATAATTTTTTTTCAAGCGATGGAAACATGCTTGCAGTGCTTTGGGGAATTGCTGACGAAGAACAGGGAATGATGATTGAAAATTTTATTAAATCAAAGCAGATTAACAAAGTGCCTCTTTCAACAAACTATCCGCACTATCCATTGACAAGAATTCCTTTTGTCTTGCTTCCCTTTGAAGCATACAATTATCATAACGGATTAAGCTGGCCTTGGCTGGGTTGCCTGAATGCGATTGCTCTCAAGAAAATTGGCTGGAAAAAGGATGCAAAAAATGAACTCAAAAAAATCGCATCTCAAATAGAGGACTATGGAGTCTGCCACGAAATATTCAATAAAGAAGGGGAGCCTGTTGACAGCTTTTTTTTGAAAAGCGAGCATCCTTTTGCCTGGACTGCGGGAACTTATATAAAAGCATTTAGTGAAATAGAAGGAATTAAAGAGCAGTAGGCAAGCTCAAAAGAGTAAAACTTAAATTTGAATAAAACATTTGTTTATGGGGTGATTGAATGGAGTTTGAAGGAATTGAAATTGAATGGCTTGGGCATGCTGCGTTCCTCATCAGCAATGACAAGGTTTCGTTAATGATTGATCCTTATCAAATTCCAGGAACAGAACGAGTCGACCTAATTATTGCAACGCACGAACACTATGACCATTGCTCTCCAGAAGATGTTGAGAGACTGCTTAAAAAAAACCCGAGTGCAACAATCATTACTACTGAGTCCTGTGCAAAAAAGATTGACTGCAACAAGATAAAAACTTTGAAGGCAGGAAAAACTGCTTCAGTAAAGGGAGTAAAGATTCACGCAGTGGAAGCATACAATTTGGACAAGGAATTCCATCCAAGAGGGCTGGGCATTGGAGTAGTAATAGAAATTGACGGAAAAAGAATTTACCATGCTGGAGACACAGACCATATTCCTGAAATGGCTGAACTTGGAAAAATAGATGTTGCCCTTCTTCCAGTTTCAGGAACATATGTAATGACTGCTGAGGAAGCAGTCAAAGCAGCAAACAAAATCAAGCCAAGGCTTGCGATTCCAATGCACTATGGAAGCATTGTCGGCGACAAAGAAGATGCTGAAAGATTCGACGAGCTTTATAGGGGAAAATCAGAGATACTTGGATAATTTTTCTGTTGATTAATCATTGAAGAAAAGTGGACTCAGGGGGAGTCGAACCCCCGGCCTCTCCCGTGCGAGGGGAGCGCTCTACCAGACTGAGCTACGAGCCCTTATTGACAATTTAGGAAAGTTTATCTTTTAAATCAGGGTGTTTTGCACAATCTTGAAAAAGGACAAGAATTTTTAATGGAAAATGTTTTATATAACAAAACACAATCATTTATGAAATGATTTGGACTATTGTTTTAAATGGACTCTTGCTTTTTTCTGAGTCTCTAATTCTTTGGGTATTCTCAAAAATATTAAATTTAGAAAATAAAACTTTTTGGTCTGCAGTGCTGATTTCATCGATTACATACATAGTTAGTTTTGTAGTAATCTGTGCTGGCCTTGTTTTAGGGCATCTTTTTGGATCAATCTTTTTAGCATTAACTCTATCATTAAATGTTTTGATTTCATTCTTTCTCTTAATTTTTTTAGTTAAAAGAGTTTATTCAACATCATTTCTTAAAGCAAGTATTATTGCAATCCTAACTTCTTTGCTTTTGATTGGTTTGGCACTTGTTTTCAGCATCTTGATTGTGATTATTTTTCTCTATATGGGTCTTAACCCCCCCAATTAATTTTGTTTCAACTTGATAGTGTGTGTTTTCTACACAAAAAAGAGATTAGCAATGATTAAATACAACAAACGTATTACATTTGACGTATGAATAATAAATTAATCAGTTTGAGAATGCATGAAAAGCTCTTGGAAGAAATTGACTTGCTTGTAAGCGAAGGCCTCTACCACAACAGAACAGAGTTCATCAAAGAAGCTGTTCGCGGAAAAGTTCTGGATCACAGGGAAAGATTCCTAGCAGAGAACCAAGCACCTGCAAAACAGTTATCAAAACTGAAGCAACAGGAAAACAATGAAGCAACCAAACAGGCTTTCAAGGGCGTGCACTAAGTGTTGCTTTTTTGAGCTCGCGTGCAAAATCCGAGATTTCTTCAATTGTTTTTTCAGAGTTGCCCAGATTGTCTTTTATCTTCTGAACTATTGCACTCCCAACTATTGCCCCGTCTGCTCCTGCTTCAATAACATTCTTTACATTTCTAGAACTTGATATCCCGAAGCCGACAAGAACTGGAAGACTTGTTTTCGGTTTTATTCTTTTAACTAGGTCTACAGTCATATTCTGCACTTCAATTCTTGCCCCAGTCACTCCAAGAACTCCCACAAGATAAACATAAGCACCTGCTTTTTCAATAATTGTTCCAAGGCGCTCTTCCTCTGTTGTTGGAGACACAATAAACACTGGTTCTATTCCATAATTTTTTGCTGATTTTACAAACTCGTCTGATTCTTCAGCAGGAACATCTGCTAAAAGAACCGCATCAACTCCCGCAGTTGAGCAATCTGAATAAAATTTGTCTGTTCCATGCTGAACAACAATATTTCCATAGAGCAAAAGGCTTATTGGAATTTCATTGTTTTCAGAACGAATCCTCTTAATTAGTTCAAGACACTTTAAAGTATTGCTTCCTGCCTTCAATGCCCGCTGTCCTGCCTCCTGAACTGTTGGACCGTCTGCAACAGGGTCTGAAAAAGCAAAACCTAGTTCCAAAGCGTCTGCTCCCGAGTCAATCAAGGCTTTCATTATCTTAAAAGATGTTTCAAAATCTGGGTCTCCCAACACAACAAAAGGCATGAAACCTGCTTCGTTTTTTTTCTTCAATTCTAAAAATCTTTTTTCAAATCTATTTTCAAGTATCCTCTCAGATCTATTCTCAAATCCGCCCTCAGATCTATTTTCAAATCTGTTCTCAATTCGCTTCATTTTTTCACCACCAGCCCTATGCTTTCTCCAGTTTCTTTTGCCACATGGAAAATATCCTTATCTCCTCTTCCCGAAAGATTAATTATTACTTGTTTTCCCTTAAAATCAGAGGCATGATTTATTACATAGGCAACAGCGTGGGCTGATTCAAGCGCCGGAATTATTCCCTCTTGTTCGCTTAGCATTTTGAAGGCATTGAGTGCCTGTTCATCAGTAGCATAGCCATATTTTGCCCTGCCCAGCTCTCTTAATCTCACGTGCTCTGGCCCGACAGCTGAATAATCAAGCCCTGCTGAAACAGAATGCGTATTGTATATCTGCCCAAACTTGTCCTGAAGAACATAAGTAAAAGAACCGTGCAAGATCCCAGGCCTTCCAAATTCAGGGTCTGCAAATCTGGCAGCATGCTTTCCTGTTTCAATTCCCATGCCCCCTGCTTCAACTCCCAGAAGTTCTACTTCCTTGTCTTCAACAAATTCTCTGAAAATTCCTATTGCATTGCTTCCCCCGCCAACACAGGCAACAACTGAGTCAGGCAAAACACCTGTTTCCTCTAAAAACTGTTTTTTTGCTTCTTTGCCAATAATGCTTTGGAAATATGCAACCATGTCAGGATATGGCGCTGGTCCAAGAACACTTCCAAGAAGATAATGTGTTGTTTCAACACTCGCTGTCCAGTCGCGCAGGCACTCGTTTATTGCATCTTTAAGTGTTTTGCTTCCGCTTGAAACAGGGTTCACTTTTGCCCCCTGCAGTTTCATTCTATAAACATTCGGCTTCTGTCTTTCAATATCAACATCACCCATGTAAATTTCTGTTTGAAGACCTAGCTTTGCTCCAACAGTTGCAACTGCTGTGCCATGCTGTCCAGCACCAGTCTCTGCAATTATTCTTTTCTTGCCCATTCGCTTTGCAAGCAGTGCTTGTCCAAGAGCATTGTTTATTTTGTGGGCGCCTGTGTGAGCAAGATCCTCTCTTTTCAAATAGATTCCACAGCCAAGTTTTCTGCTGAGATTTTCTGCTTTAGTGAGCGCAGTTGGTCTTCCTACATATTTTTTCAGCAAACTTTCAAGTTCTGAATTGAATTCTTTATCTTCTATTGCGGAATAAAACGCATCTGAGAGTTCGTCTATTGCTGCCATGAGAGTTTCAGGCATAAACACTCCGCCAAATTCTCCAAATCTTTTCTTAACCATTCTTTGCCACCTCAATGAATTTTTTCATTTTTTCAAAATCCTTTTTTACTCCATCAAACGAAACTCCTGTTGAAACATCAACAGCATAGGGCTTGACTTTTTGTATTGCCTCAGAAACATTTTCAGGATTAAGCCCGCCAGCCAAAAAGAATTTCTTTGAAGAACCTCTGACAATCTCTGCACTTTTATTCCAGTCATGTGTTCTTCCAGTACCACCCAACCCCGCACCAGCTCTTGAATCAAGCAGTACAAAATCAGCGTTTTCTTCCACAAAATCAATGCCTTGCTTCGCTGGATTGATTGAATCTAGTTCTGGCTCACAGACATGAACAGTTTGAATAAATTCTTTTTCAGGGAGAGCTTGCTTTAGCTGAACAAATTTGTCCTGCGAAAGCGGAACTGAAATCTGAACAAAGCATACTCCGGAAATTGAAACAAGCTTCTGAATTTCTGAAACACTTTCAGAGACTGTGACAGCCACAGTCTTACAGGATGACAGTTCTGAAATTATTTTTCGAGCAAACTCTGAGGAAATGCTCCTTGGAGAATCAGCTTCAATAACAAACCCTAAATAGTCTGCTCCGAGCGAGAGTGCTGTTTTTGCATCTTCGCTGTTTGTCAGACCACAAATCTTTACTTCAGTCATTGTTTGACAACTCCATTAATTTTTTTTCCAGATCTTCAGATTCCATCAAGCTTGTGCCAACCAGCACAGCATCAGCAATTCCCTGCATCTTGTCTATTTCCTGCCTTGAAGAAAAACCACTCTCACTTACAAGGATTTTTTCAGACGGAACAAGTCCAGCCAGCTTGGTTGTTGTTGAAACATCAACCTTAAATGTTTGAAGATCCCGATTGTTAATGCCTATTATTTTCGAGCCTGCGGAGACAGCTTTTTCAAGCTCTTGCCTGTTGTGAACTTCCACTAAACAATCCATTTCATAAAAGCTGGCAGTGTCAATAAATCTTGCTATTTCGTCTGCTGACAAAAGAGAAGCAATCAACAAAACAGCATCAGCTCCTAAAAATCTTGACTCTTTTATCTGTAGCTCATCTACAAGAAAGTCTTTTCTAAGAACTGGATTTTGAGAATATAGTTTCGCACTCTTCACAAGACTTGGATGCCCTGCAAAAAACAGTTCATCAGTTACAACAGATATTGCATCCGCATATTTATTGTAAAGTCCTGAAACATATTTTACATCAAGGTTTTCTCGAATAAGCCCCTTGCTCGGAGAAGCTCTTTTTATTTCAGCGATAAGAGACACGCTGGATTTTCCCTTTATTGCTTCAAGAAAAGACCTGTTGCTCTTCTCAAGGTTTCCATTAAATGGATTGTCTGAAAGACGCTCTTTCATGCAGACTATCTCTCCTCTCTTGTGTCTTGCAATTTCTTCAAGGATCATTTATTTGTCAACTCCGCAAGTATTTCAATTTTTGACAAAGCATTTCCTGAAATAATTGACTGCCTTGCTTTCTCTATTCCGTCAGAAATTGTTTCTGCTTTTCCATTTGCATAAATTCCCGCCCCAGCATTCAGCAAGACAGAAGTTAGTTTTCCACTTTTGTCCTGTCCCGATAAAACATTTTTAATGTGCCTTGCAGATTCCTCTGAATCAGATGCAAGGAGTTCTTTTTCAGCGCATCTTTCAAACCCAAACTGTTTCGGAGAAATAGTTTTTTTTTCAACTTCTTTGTCTGAAACTTCAAAGACAGTTGTCTCACTGCAGGCAGATATTTCATCAAAGCCGTCTACTCCGCGTACTACAAGTGCTTTTTTTATTTCAAGACCTGCAAGAGACAAAGCAAGCTTTTCTGCAAGCTCTGCTCCATAAACCCCCAATAAGATTGTCTGAGCTTTTGCAGGATTGGTGAGGGGCCCAAGAATATTGAAAATTGTTTTTATTCTAAGTTCTTTGCGCACAGGCATTGCATGTTTCATTGCAGGGTGGTGATTGGGAGCGAACATGAATGCTATCCCGCACTTATCAATAATTTCTGCATTCCTTGAAGCAGAACATTCAATATTTATTCCAAGTTTTTCTAAAACATCTGCTGAACCTGAATTGCTTGAAACAGAACGATTCCCATGTTTTGCTACTCTGCACCCAGCTCCCGCAGCAACAAAAGCAGAAGCAGTGCTTATGTTAAATGAATTTTTTTCATCCCCTCCTGTACCCACAATGTCAAGCAATAACTCCTTGGTTTTTGGTTTGACTTCTGCAACAACAGAACGCATTGCATCTGCTGCTCCGGAAATTTCTTCAATTGATTCAATCTTCATTCTAAGAGCGACAAGCAGCGCAGAAACCTGAACTGGCGATGCTTCCCCATTCATTATTTCAGAAAATGCCTGCTTTGCTTCCTGTCTTGAAAGATTTTTTCCTCCAACTATCTTTTTTATGTGCTCTTCAATCATTGAATTCCACCGCCAGAGCAATTATGTTTTCAATTATCTTGCTTCCCTCCGGAGTCAGAATACTTTCAGGATGAAACTGAACTCCTTCAAGAAAATGTTCCTTGTGCCTTACCGCCATTACAATTCCATTGTTTGTTTTTGCAGAAACCTCTAAGCAGTCTGGAATTTTTGTTCCGCAAAGAGAATGATATCTGCCTGCGCTGAATGGGTTTTGCAGATTTTTAAAAATTGTTTTGTTGTCGTGGAAAATATTTGAAGGTTTTCCATGAATTGTTTCTGGAGCTCTCTCCACCACTCCACCCAATGCTTCTATTGAACATTGGTGACCGAGGCAAACTCCAAACAAAGGAATTTTTCCAAGAAATGATTCAATTGCAGGCATGCTTGCTCCTGCTTCCTTAGGAGAAGCTGGGCCAGGGCTGATGACAACAAGACCTGTTTTGTTTTTTTCTGAAATTTTTTCAAGTTTTTCTATTGGAGTGTTGCTTCTGTAAACTGTTACTTCACATCCTTTTTTTGAAAATTCGTCAACAAGATTATAAGTAAAGGAATCAAAGTTGTCTATGAATAACACATTCAAATTCTTTCCACTCAAGATGTTTTTTTCACTCATGCTTTCACCTCTTTTTCCCCTGCCTTGGGTGCTTTGTTTTCTGGTTTTTCTTCTGACTTAACTGCTTGTTTTTCTGCTTCGCCTGCCTTTTCTTCCGCTCGCCTGATTGCTTCAAAACAGGCTTTCATCTTGTTCTCTGTTTCAAGAAATTCCTGTTCAGGAATTGAGTCAAAAACTACTCCTGCCCCTGCACGTACAAAAGCTGTTTTGTCCTTCAAAAACATTGTTCTGATTGCGATTGCTGAATCAAAGTCCTTGCTTGGAGTAAGATAACAAATGCAGCCTCCATAAAATCCGCGTTTTGTTTTTTCATATTTTCGGAGAAGTTGCATTGCCATTAATTTTGGAGCTCCAGTAAGTGTTCCCATGTTCATCGATGAAAGATATGCGTGCATTGCGTCAAGTTCTGGTTTGAGTTTGCCTGAAACATTGCTTACCAAATGCTGGACGTGAGAATATTTTTCTACAACAAATGGTTCATCAACGTGCCTGCTTCCTGATTTGCTAACGCGCGCAATATCATTTCTGGCAAGATCTATCAGCATAGTGTGCTCTGCTAACTCTTTTCTGTCAACCTTGAGCTCTGCTTCATAGCGTGAGTCAAGATCCTTATCCGGTTTTCCCTCAATTATTCCGCGCGGTTTTGTTCCCGCAATTGGTCTTATTTCCACTGTTTTTTCTTGCTCGCCCTGTACCCTTAGGCACATTTCCGGACTGCTTCCCAGCAGGATTCCTTCTTCTCCGTGCATGAAAAACATATAGGGTGAAGGATTCAGGGATCTAAGTTCTGAGTAAATGTCAAGCGGTTCTGCAGAGAATTCCTGCGAGACAGTACGTGAAGGAACTATTTGAAAGACATCTCCGCAGAGAATGTGTTCTTTGCATTTTTCAACAACTTTAATAAATTCCTGTTTTGAAGTGTCTGTTGAGATTTCTTTGTTTTTGATTGCTTGTTTTAGGGAAACAGGTTTTTCTTTTGAGAAAAAAGATTCGTATTCTGAAATTTTGTTAATGCAGTCTTGATAGATTTTTTCCCGGTCTCCGTTTGTTATCAGCGCATTTGAAACAAATGTTAACTGTTTTGTTTTGTGATCGTAAGAAAACAGATTGTCAAAAAAGTAAAGTTCGTAGTCAAAGTCTTCAAAGCTTTTGAATCCTTCAAGATATTCAAATCCTTTGTTTTGCGGAGCAGGAAGTTCTTCAAATTGTTCAACAAAGTCGTAGCTTATTCTTCCAAACAAACCAGCATAGGGGGTTAAAGGTTTGAGGCTTGGTTTAAATTTGAAAGCTATTGCTCTCAGCACATCAGCAGGGGTTTTTTCAAAAAGTCTTTCTTCTTCAGAAATATTTTTTGAGCATGGTGACAGTTTTCCAGAAATCTCTTCTTTGGAAACCTGAACATTTTTGCAGAATCCAAAATCTTTGGAAATGAATTCTAAAAATCTGTTTCCAGTGCAGTTAAGTGATTTTATTTCAAAGTTTTCCTTTTTTCCTGAAACACTTAGACAGGGAGAAGCAGACCCAATTGAGTTTTCTCCGTATTTTGGAACCACGTCAGCTGACTCTAGAAGAATTGAGCCCTTGTTTCGCCCATAGTCTGAAATTTTTGAAAAGAACTCTGTGGGATTAAAGCCAGGAGCGTGAATTGTCTTGGTTATTGGTATAATTGTTCCCTTCTTTGACTGCAGAACAAGGCCTAAACTCATTTAAGACCACGTCCTGAATTAGTAAAAAGAGCAATATCTGAGTGGCAATAGCCAAAGTAAATCCCTTCTATTTGTTTTAATTGAGAGCCTAGATTTATTTAGAGAATCAGAGAAAGTTCCAAAGTAAATCCCTTCTTTTCATAGGTCTCAGAAATAATTTGAACAGTACTTTATTTAAAGCTATGTCAGATTTCATCTGAAACCAAGTCCAGTCCAGATTTTCCACCTCTTTTTCCAAAAACCTGAATTCCCACAAGCAATAACAGCACTGAAAAAAGCACTATCGCCGGAACAAGGAATTCAGACAAGCCCCCGCCAAGGGAACCTGTTTCCAAAATATTTATTTCGTGAGAAATTGGAAGATATCCAGTGTACTTTGGAAGATTTACTTCAATTTTTCCTGCAACCTGACTTTGAATGTAAACAATTCCTTCCTTGTTTGTTTTCATTACTCTTTCAGAGCCATCTGGCAGGATTACCAGAACCTCAACTTCTTTCAAGGGATTTCCACCATCATCTCTGAGAACAATTGGAATAAAGTCTCCTACTTCCGGAGCTTCAGCTTTAACTATAAGCTGGGCTTTCTTGTATACTCTGAACCAAAAGCTGTCTGACTTGTAATTCTGCTTGTTCACATCTATTCTGTGCAGTCCTCCATCCAATACTTTTGAGAGAGTGCCGTTTATTGCAGTATAATTTCTATCATCTATTAGAACTTTTACGTTCTCCACTAATATATTTCCTGTCTGGTAAATGAATATTTTGAATTGTTCTCCTTCAACAGGTTTTTCTGGGTCAAACTTTACATACAAAATGCTTTCATCAGTTATTTCGCATTTATGGTTTTCTGTGCAAACTCTGCCGCCCTCACAGTCCTCGTTTCTGCAGCATTCATATTCAAACCATTCATGTCCTATAGCATGACCACAGGCTCCTGCAATTTGAGAACATACATTGTTTGTGCATTGCTCGTCTTGTTCACAATCGTTTGTGTCGTAGCAGTCTCCGCAGAAGTGGTTAATGCAGTCGCCTGATTCGCAGACTGAATCAATATTGCAGAATGCGCCCAAACCAAGTTTCTCTGCTGGCGTGCTTGCGCCTTCTCCACCGCTTCCGCCGCCTGAACCGCCTCCGCCAGTTGAACAGGTTCCACAGTCCATTGGACAGTTAGAACAATTTTCTCCTGGTTGACAGCCACCATCACCACACACATACGAAGGATTGGGGTCATCAGGACTAGAGCCAGTGGAATATGTAAATATAGAAGAAGCCTGTACAGCAGAATTTCCTGCAGAATCGTCAGCATCAACAGTCAAAGTATTGCTTCCTGTGGCAATCCCTGTTTCAGTATAAGAACAGGAATAGGAAGCAGACGAGCCAGAGCAATGAGTTGCAAAGCTGAACACAGAGCTTGCAACACCCCCTAACTTAACAAAAATTGTTCCAGAGTCAACTCCCTTGCCTGCATCTGAAACAGTGAAGGAAACTGTCTGAGCAGAAACACTAGAGCCATCAGCAGGAATTAAACTAGATATTGTAGGCACAGTATGGTCAGCCATTCTGATTGTCAATTCCTTATTCTCGTCGATTGAAACAGTCATTCCGTTTGTGTCGTAACCTGTTACGATTACATTGATATCATAAGGAGAGTAGGAGTTTTGTCCATCAGAATTTTGGTTGTAATCAAATACATATTGTCTTGTAATCACACCGTTCGCATTTGTTGAACCAGACCATTTCTCCAAACCATACTGATCAGTTATTGTAACAGTCGCACCATCAATCACAGCAGAAGTTGAACCATCAACCACATTCACATCCAGCCACCAGCCAACGTAGAGGAAACCATTTGCATCGCCAAAATTCACAGTAGTAAAATTTGTCCCTATTGAAAAGGAATTCATGTCCCTGACTCCAGATCGTCCCTTTAGATAAAAGTCGTCTGTATGCCCTCCGATGTTGCAGTCAAAAAACCTGTTGTCTCCCACCAGCCCAGAATATGCTTGTAGCCAGATTCCCTGTGATCCAGCATCATTGTCTTCAATTATTTCATTGTAAAAGTTGTTGTCTGTTGGACCATTTGTAAAATAAATCCCGTAAGAGCCATTGTTTTTGATTATGTTGTTGGAAAAATTATTATCATGGGTTTGTGACCCGTCACCAGATATCCCTGAAGATGTGTTTGCAGAAAAATTGTTGTCGGAAATAGTCGAATTTGAACAACCATTTCTTGAATTAAATCCTGCTGAATTGTTTTCAATTGAATTATTGTCTGAGAAGAACAGGTTGTCAACAGAGTAAGCTGCTTCAAAGCCAACACCACCATTTCCTGAAAAATGATTGGATTTTATGTACGCATCATCACTTTCATACAACCAGATTCCGTCATCTGAATTGTCTTCAATAATATTGTTCATTATATTGAAGTCACTGCTTATATGCAGGTACATTCCCTTGTCTTGGTTAGCCGAAACATTGTTATCAAAGATGCTTACATCAGGAGCGCTTGTGACAAAAATCCCGTCATTTACATTGTTTCTTATATTGCAGTCCTGTATAACAGTTCTGTCCGCATCATCCAAGCGAACTCCAATCTCGACGTTGTAGGTAATATTGCATCTGTAAATATTTGAGTCTGCTCCACGATCATCAAAGTTTATTCCACGATAAAAGCCATTGATGTCACAGTTCTTGATAGTGATTGTGTTATAAGAACCAGTCATGTCAATTCCGTTCTCTCCACTGGTAGCCAAACCATCAGAGTATATGCCATACCCATCACAATCCAGAGTAATCGAATCAGCACCGATAATTAAACCATCTCCTGTGCAATCAGTCATATCCTCGGTTAGAGTAGTATTGCCAGTAATCGTTGTCCCACACAGCGCGCTGGAAATAATCACTGAAAAGCTTGAGTCGCTTGAGTCAACTGCGTTTGAGTCACTTGAGTCTGAGACATTCACATCAACGAAATAATCACCCTTACCCCAACCGAATACGTTAACATCAAACCAGCATTCAGTTGAATTGGAGAAGTCATTGTCTTCACAGTTTGCATCGACTGTTTGATTGCCAGCAGTACCAATCCAATGCAGGTTTAAATCAATAATTGAATTCTCAAACGAATTCGCATCACTCGAATAATACAAGTGCGCAGTCAAATGATTCCCATCAGCATCGGAAACCGTGAACTTGATTAAATGATTATAATCATTTGACTCAATATCCCATGTCTCACTCCCATTTGGCAAAACAATATTTACATCAGGAGCCTTATTTGGACCGGTCCCTAACTGAACTATGTCAAAAAGTGTCGGCGACCAGTTTCCTGCTCCGTCAACACAGTTTGCGTCAAGCCTGTAATATTCTGTATTGTTGCCCAGCCAGGGAAAGAAAATATTTGAATCGTATCCAAGCATTGCTGTCCACGAGTTTGTGTCCTGACCAGAATCAGAATCACGCCTGTATATGCATTTAACCCCAGAATTGTCTGAGGGCTCTGTGAGTGTAACGTTTCCATCACTAGCAGTCCATTCAACATTAGCATCAGACGTTGGAGCAGACGGAGCAGTGTTGTCCAAGTAAATAGAATTGCCATCCTCCGAATCAGAATAATTCACCTTGAAAGCATTGTACTGATTAAGGATAGTATTGCCATCAAGAGCAACATCGTAGATGGCAACCTCATCAAGTAATCCATTTATATAACCTGAAGCACTGGTTCCATTTTTCATTAAATGCCATGGTGCGATGTTAGCTCCAAAACTGGCAGAACTATCTGTTTTGACCAAAATACCATCAATGTAATAATTTGAGTTTGTTCCATCAAACGTCAGTGCATGATGAGACCATCGATTAATAAGAGTGTTAGTGGCAACAGTGCCAACAGAGGTTCCATTGATTCTATATGTCCAGGTTCCAGAATTATCCCACCCTATTATCCAGCCATCACTAGAAGTATTATCTCTAATAACAGAAGCTACACCCCCCACATAATAAAGCCAAAATTCAAAAGTAACTTTATTATCCAATGCAAGAGTAAAAGTTATTTCATCATCCACGCCATCAAACAACAAGGCATTTGAGTCTCGTCCAGCCCTGCGAGCAGCGCCGTGAACCTCATAGTTGCCATCACCATCAGACCAGTCCAGTGAAAAATTCTTGTCAATAACACTGCCAGAAACAGTCTCATTCGAATCAAAACTCGCATACAAAAGCAAGTGGTTGTATGGCCAGTCGTCTGTTCGCTCTCCAATCGCTCCGCTGTTTCCTGCTCTGTCGGAAACGCGCGCAAGAGAAACTTCATAATTTCCATCATTCAAAGAATTGCTTGCAGAAATTGGGTGAATCAAAGAATACAATCCATTGCCATCATTGAACAACTGAACAATTGAAGTATTCTGATCATCCAAGCCATTCCAACACTCCCTCCATCCTCACAATAAGTTGAAACAAACACATTCACGTCATCACGTACATGCTGTGTCTTGTAAAGCTCATAGACTTCAGCTGCATTCAAAGCACGGGAGAAAACCATTGGCTCGTCAATAGTCCCTTCATGATAGTAGTTTGGTGAACCTCCGTTGTTGTTTGCCCCAATGTAAAAAGGCTGTGAATCCAATCCGCTTCCGTCGCTGGAAAAAGAAGAAACTTTTTCCGAATCAAAATAAAGGTCTAGATTGCTTCCATCATTGGATACTACAATAAAATGCCACTCCCCATCAGAAACTGTTTTACCCAAAACTTCCTGGTTATCGCCTGATGCTCCCAGGCCAGAATACCATGAAAGATTTCCAGAATCGGTTAAAATTGAAAAATCATTGCTTGCAAAACCACCAGTCCCAACACCCATAACACAGGGGCATTCCCAGTAATTAGCACAAGTTCCTGTTTCGCTTGTCTTTATCCAAAGAGCGACACTGAAGGAAGAAAGCCCATTTGTAAGAGAAGAAGATAAGGAAACATAGTCATTGCTTCCGTCAAACTTTAATGCTCTGCCTATCCTGCCGTTAACCCAGCCGTCGCTTGAATCATAGTTGAAATTGTGCATCACCCCGTTGTTCCCATTGCCTGAGCCGTCAACAATTGAAATATCTTGGTCTGGATTTCCTCCCTCCATTCGCCACAATCCAACAAGATTCGCATCATCGTAGAGGGAACATAGCAATGCGGCTGAGAATTATCAACAATCACGCGTCCAGCCAGTTCTTTTATTTCATCTGCTGAAAGAACACGTTTATAAATTTGCAAAGAATCTATTAAACCATTAAAATTGTATAAACTATCTCCAAGAACACTTCCTATTTGCAAATCTGTAGAACTGCCCCATAAATTGTCGGTAAACCCTCCTTTGCTTTCCTTTTCAACACCATTTAGGTATATTTTTCCAATGCCTGAACTGTTTTTTGTAAATGCAACATGTTGCCAATTCCCAATGCCCATGTCTGAAGTGGGAAATCCAACCTGAACATTAGGAACTTGTTCAAAAAATATTAAGTGACTGTTTCTGACAGTATCGTGATCCCAAATAAAAGACGCATCTCCTGTATTAGCTCCGGAAGCATCTTTGGATAGAACATAGGCTCCTGCCTCTGGCGATTCAAAAGCAAAGCTTTTAATCCAGAAAGAAACAGACAATTCTTCAAATCCACCGCCATCATTCAAAACAGTGGTATTGGAAACTGAAACAAAGTCATCGTCCCCATCAAAGCTCAGCGCATTAGTGCCAAAAGGAGAATCAATATAAGCTGGACCGTTTGTTAGAGTTCCGTTTCTTGCTCCTATTCTGTTCGCATCAAATGCTACTGTTCCGCTTCCCTCATCAAAGTTCCATGCAGAAATTAGCCCAGTGCTAAGGTTAAAGGAGTTAACTGGTTGTGAAGAAATTGACTCAATCGGAACCTCTCCGGAATTGTCAGTTGCATTCAAGTCCACAAGCCAGTCTCCATCAGAATAGTTGCCGTC
>JAFCCW010000033.1 GCA_017609985.1 Candidatus Iainarchaeum sp. | reverse complement strand
GCAGTTTTGTGAAAATCATTGCCACAATTAGCCCGAGGAGTAGGAGAATTGCAAGCTCTTCCACCCTGCCTGTTCTGAAGAATGTGAGTGTGAATCCCCCACTCCATTCACTCCACGCAAGCCTCAAAAAAATGACAAGTGCGAATGCGCCAATCACTATCACCGTGCTTTTTGAGGACAACAAAATATGCCTTATTCCCATGCCAATTATAAGGGGAAAACTAGTATAAAAAAATTTCTAAGCCCCCCAGAAACTTATTTAAGCTTGTTTGCTCAATTTTAGTGCATGGTTTCTCTTAAAGAACTTGAGAAGGAAATTCAGTCAATAAATGAGCGGAACTCCCGAGTTGAGCTTGACAAAGCGTGGGAAACAAGCTATGTTAGAAGAATTTTATTGATGTTTCTTACCTTTCTTGCAATTGGTGCTTATTTAAGTGTAGTAAAGGTTCCACAGCCCTGGCTGAACGCCATTGTGGCGGCGTTTGCTTTTATGCTCTCCACTCTTATTTTGTCGGTTTTTAAAAAGTGCTGGGCTAAAAAGGTTTACAAAAGGTAAGAGGCTCATTTTTCCGCTTCAATGTGTCTCTGTGCCTGAAACATCTGTTTTACTTCCTTTACAGATGTTGCTTCTTCAGCCTGCTTGTCTTCCCTTATCTTAATCATTCTTGGAAAGCGAAGGGCAAGGCCTGTTTTTTTCTCTCTTGCGGCTGTGTGCATTGGACTCTGTGTTATTTCATCGGCAATAACCTCTATTACATATTTTGGTTCTGTCCAAAAGTCTGGCTCGAGTTCTGAGTCAACTCTTGCTGGCTTGTTTTTTTGCTGAATTGGTTTGAGCAATTTCTTAAGTTCTACAAGATCCTTTTCTTTCATTCCTGTTCCAATCTTTGCAATGCTTTTGAAGGAGTCGCTTTTCTTGTCATAGACAGCGGTTAGCAGTGCTCCAAGGCCAAATTCTGTTCTCTTTCCGCGTCCCTTAAAATATCCAATAATTGCAACATCTATGGAGTCTGTTAATTCGCCGCTGTAGCTTCTCTTGAGTTTTATCCAAGCGAACTTTCTTGCCCCTGCAATATATGGTGCGTTTAGGTCTTTGGCAATTATTCCCTCAAGGCCTTTCTCAACATTTTCCTCAAAAAATTTCTCAATCTCCCCCGCATTGTCTGTGGAGATTGATTTTGTAAGCTCTATTACTCCACCTTTTCCCACAATCTTTTCAAGCAGTTTTCTCCTTTCACTAAACGGTTTGTTCATTATATTCTTGCCGTCAACATACATCAAATCAAACACAAACAGTTTCAGTGGAAATTTTTCAGCCATTTTTTTTACTTCGTGCTTTCTCTTTCTCTGGATTGTTATCTGGAAGGGTTGGAATTCATCTGTCTGCTCGTTGAAGGCAAGGGCTTCCCCCTCCAAAATTACTTTGTTTGCCTTAATCTGTTTTCTCACCCCTGCCACAATGTCGGGGAACATATGGGTCATTTCCTCCATTCTGCGGCTGAAAATTCTTACTTCATTATTATTCTTATGAATTTGACAGTTATGCAGAGATAGCATGGTGGTGCAGTAGCTTTCATCCCCCTCTACCTGAAGATTGTAGAGGTGTGTTCTTGGATCTGGGCGTTTTACTTCTTCGATTTTAAGTATCTTTACAAGAACTTTTTTTCCCAATATTGAGGCTTTTCTTTCAGATTTTGTTATAATTAATTTGTAGTATGTTGCAGTATGTGTTTTCAGTTTGACTCTGATCTTTTTAATCCCTATAATTTTGTTAAATTTTAGGTTCAAAAGTTGTGCAAACATAGCTAGGTCTTTTTCTTTTGTTGTAATGCTCGTCCTCCCTATTTTGTCTATTGTTCCGTCTGATTCTATCCAGCCTTGCATAAATGTAGAGAACTGTTTTTTGGTTATATTGAAGAACCAGTTCGGCAACATTTTGCCTTTCCACTCTCGTCTGAAGTTTTTGGTAAGCCATTTTTTAAATGGAGCGTCTCTCCAGTACAGGTATATTGCACCATTGTGAATGTTTCTTGAAACGCGCTTTATGCCAAAGAGCTTTTTAACAATCTTTTCATATTCTGCACACAATTTAGTGTCTTTTTTTGCATTAAATATCAATCCAATTCTTTCTGTGTTATGGTATTCATTTGTAAACCCGTCCCCAATCCAATATCCAATAAACCTAAAAAAATCAATGTCTAAACTAATTGTTTTTTTGTAGCAATCCAACGTCTCTAACTTGAGTTTTTTTGGAGGTTTTCCTTTGAATATATTTTTGGGAATGGGAAATACTAAAAGATCGGTTTTCTTAATCTTGTCACTATCAATCCACACAGTCTTTTTTTTTCGCTTAACAAGTAGCGGGTGTTTTTCTGTTATTTTAAATTTGTTTCCAAGATAGCTTTGAATTAAAAACAATCTTTCACTGCGGTCAATAGTCCTTTCCTTTTTTGCAATTACTTTTTTAAATGCCCCTTTGTGGGTTAGAATTTTATCCCCTGCTTTAACGTCTCTTATCGGAATTAAGCCTTTTTTTTCCACATAAATTGAAGTTAAGCCAGTTATACATCTTAGGCCGTCATATTTTGCTTCCACCGCGCACTTCCCAAGTTTTTTCACAATCTCGCCGGCGTTTGGCAGCCTCTCCGCAAGAGTTGGCCTTATTGGGATCTCGGGCTCTATTTTTACAATGTCCAGGCCGCCCAATCCGTTCTCTTGAAGTGTTTTTGCAATAAACCCAAGATCCGGCCGCACATTGTATTTTGCCTCAATAAGTTCCCTGATGCGCTGGCGAACTCTCAAATCAAGTTCCTTTTCCTTTTTCTCTTCCTTTTTCTCTTTAAGCCCTTTTTTTATTTTTTCAAACTCTGCACTGCACGTTTTCTTAAAGTCTTCAATCATAATAATTGCAAGCGCATCCATTATTGTTGGGTCGCCAACGCCCAATCGCAGATTTTCCATTGGAATGCGGGTGATAAACTTTGCTTCAGGGGGGCTGGCGCTGTTCAACAACTCTGCGAGAAGCTTTATTTTGAGATCCTGGCTTCCCCTTCCAGACACATTGGCAATTTTCAGCAAATTCCTGAAGACCTTGCTGAGGGAAAGCTTTTCAGAGAAAAGTGCGCGCTGTTTCTTTTTCTCAATAAGACTCTGCGACACAAGGCCGAGGTCTCGAAGTTTCTTGTATTGGTCGTGCACCTTCTCTTTTGAATAGCCGCTTATTTTTGCAATTGCTTCCTCTACAAAGTTTTCCCCCATTCCAACATTTATTGATTCATACCTTGGCCCAAGCTGGCCCTGGCAAAGGTATACAAACTGCCCTATGTCTGTTTTCCCGGCTTTTCTGAGAAACTTTGCAAGAATGGATGTCATGTCCAGTCTGGAGGAAACGCTTTCCAGTTGCTCAAAGAGGTCTGCGACCTGCTGAAAATCCATGTTTATTATTAGAAATG
>JAFCCW010000020.1 GCA_017609985.1 Candidatus Iainarchaeum sp. | reverse complement strand
TCAAGCTCTTTTGCAAGTTTTCTGTAAACCACTGCATCCGAGTCAGAGCCAAAAACAACAAGCACGTCAGCCATGAAAACCAATTAATTTAATGGTTTGAAGATAATAAAAAGCTTTTCCAATAGCAAGTTTGCTGTTTCAAAACAAGCTCCACCTGTTTAACCCCCCGAGCCCAAAAAAATCAGGTCGTAGAACTCCGGTCTTGCTGGCTGGTTTTTGTAAGTGACTGCCCGCATTCTGAAATTCCTTGTTCCTTTTTCTTCGTGCTGGACAGCGTGTTTGGAGCCAGTCCTTATTATAAGCCTGCCTTCCCCTGCTTTTGGAAAATCCCTTATTGAAAACTCTCCTGCGCTGGTGTATTCCCTGTAAGGCAAAAAGCCGGCATTTCTTCTTCTTGTGATTTCTCTCTGAAGAAAGTCAAGCCCGTATTTTTTTGTCCGAACAATGTTTTTGTCGGACTCACTAATTCTGCTCATGTCTTCAGGCGTGAATTCAGGGATTAACCTATTGCGTCTTATTGATTTCACAGGGTGGCCAGGAGTTGGTTTTTCTCCATGTTGCCAGTACCCTGGATTTGTTGGCTTTCTTGGTTCTTTAGGTTCAACTGGCTGTCTTGGTTCTTCCGGTTTTACTGTTTTGCTTGGTTCTTCAGGCCTAACTGGTTCTCTTTGTTTTACTGATTTTCTTGGTTTTTTCGAGTTCCTGTCCCTGATTCTCCGTAGAAATCTCAAAACCATGCAATTCTAATGCGTTCTTTACACAATAAAAACCTTTTTGCTTCACTAATTAATATGAACAAGGAAGAATTTCTTAAGTTTCTTGAAAGTCTTCATTCTCGGGGAAGCAGTCTTGGTCTTGAGCGAGTGGAAAAAGCTGCTCTGTTTCTTGGAAATCCCCAGTTTGCTTACAAAACAGTTCATGTTGCCGGTACGAATGGAAAAGGAAGCACTGCGGCAATGCTTGAGTCAATGCTTATTGTTTCAGGAAAGAAAACTGGCTTGCTCACTTCACCTCATCTTAAGGAATTCAACGAGCGCATTCGCGTTGACTGGAAGCCTGCGCCCTATGAAGAGCTTGCTCGCATTGCTGAAAGAATAAAGCAGGTTGACGAACAGCATTCCATCAATTTGACTTATTTCGAGTTTGTTTCCCTTCTCGCATTTCAGTACTTCAAAGAGCAGGGTGTTGAGTATGCTGTTGTGGAAGTTGGACTGGGGGGAAGGCTTGATGCTACAAACATTGTCAAGCCGGAAATTGCAATAATCACTCCAATTGACTTTGACCACATGCATGCTCTTGGAAACAGGATTGAGAAAATCGCGTTTGAGAAAGCTGGAATTATCAAAACTGGCTGCAAAGTTGTGATTTCCCCCCAGAAAGAAGAAGCTTTGAAGGTTATTACCCAGGTTGCAAAAATCAAGGGAGCTGAGCTCTTTCCTTCTGCAGATTATGTTAGCCAGGATTTTATTAATTTTGACTCTTCCAATCGAATGGAGTTTGAGGCTTTCATCGGGGAAGAAAAATTTGAGAACCTGAAAATTCCTTTAATCGGCTGGCACCAGGTGGAAAATGCCTGCACTGCTCTTGCTGCTGCGCGCTTGCTTGGGGTTCTTGAAAAGGACATTCGCAAAGGCTTGCTTAATGTTAAGTGGAGTGCCAGAACCGAGATTGTTGAGCGAAAGCCTTTGACAATTGTTGATTCTGCTCACAATCCGCACGGCATCAACGCGCTTGTCAAAATGCTTTCACAGCTTTTTCCGGGAAAAAAAGTTTTTCTGGTTTTTGGCTTGTCCTATGACTGGAAGATTGAGCCAACAATAAAGCTTCTTGCTCCACTTGCAGAAAAAGCTTTTGTCAGCAAGGCAAAGTTCAAGAGCGTTGATTCGAAAAAAATTTCAGAGGAATTCAAAAAACACGGTGTTGGCACAGAGCTGTTTTCAACTCCGGAAAAAGCTTTTGAAGAAGCAAAAAAGCAGGCTGGAGAGCGCGGAATAGTTGTTGCAACAGGCTCTATTTACTTCATAGGCGAAATGCTTTGAAATGATTTAGAATAATTCGGAATAATTTGAAATGATTGAAACTGATTCAAACTGTTTTGATTACCGAAACAATTTAAAGAAGTTAACGCTTATTCCTATTGTTTCAATCCATATGGGGGTGTTTTGTTGTGGAGTATGAAATGCATTTGAATGCTTTAAAAGAATACGATGAAGAAATTTACAACGCGATTCAGGCAGAGAAGGAACGGCAGATGAACGGAATTGAACTGATTCCTTCCGAGAACCTTGTTTCACAGGCTGTTCTCGAAGCAATGGGGAGCATTCCCACAAACAAATACTCTGAAGGTTACTCTCACAAAAGATATTATGCTGGAAACGAGATAATTGACACAATTGAAGACCTTGCAATCAGCAGAGCAAAAGAACTTTTTGGGGCAGAACATGTTAATGTTCAGTCTCTGTCCGGCTCTCCCGCAAACATGGCAATGTATTTTGCCTTGCTTGAAGTAGGAGACAAATTCATGGGAATGGACTTGAGCATGGGCGGTCACCTGACACATGGTTCTCCGGTAAACTTTTCAGGACAGCTTTACAAACCGATTGCCTACGGTGTTGATAAGGAAACAGAGATGCTTGACTATGATGCAATCAAGAAGATGGCTCAGGAAGAAAAACCAAAGCTTCTTCTCTCCGGTTTCACTGCTTATCCGCGAGAAATAGATTTCAAGGCTTTCAGAGAAATTTGTGACGATCTTGGAATTTACTGTTGTGCAGACATTGCTCACATTGCCGGTCTTTGTGCTGGGGGGGCTCATGAAAATCCAGTGCCCTATTTTGATGTTGTTACAACCACAACTCACAAGACACTGCGGGGTCCAAGGAGCGCAATGATAATGTGCAAGGAAGAGCATGCAAAAGCAATTGACAAAGCAGTTTTTCCTGGCCTGCAGGGCGGTCCTCATGACCACATTACTGCTGCAAAGGCTGTTGCTTTTAAGGAGGCTCTTGAACCAAGTTTCAAAGAATACGCAAGCCAGATTGTAAAGAACTCAAAAGCTCTTGCTGACACTCTCACTTCCGAGGGACTAAGGCTTGTTTCAGGAGGAACAGACAATCACTTAATGCTTGTTGATGTCAGAAACAAGGGAATTAATGGAAAGACAGCAGCAATAGCTCTTGCAAAGGCAGAAATTTACTGCAACAAGAACACAATCCCTTACGACCCAGGCACGCCTTGGGAACCTTCAGGAATAAGAATTGGCACGCCAGTTCTTGCAACAAGGGGGATGAAGGAAACTCACATGGACGAAGTTGGAAAGTTTATTTCGCAAGTGCTTAGTGACCCGGAAAATGACTCTGCTCTGGAAAAAGTCCGTGGAGACGTCAGAGAATTTTGCAAACAGTTCCCGTTCTACAAGTGAAGCTTATGGCTGAAAAAATTAATGGAAACAGTCTTGCCAAAAAGATACTGGTTAAAACAAAGAAGGCTACGGAGGCTTTTGAAAAAAAGCACAGTCTTCCCCCTGGTCTTGCAGTAATCCTTGTGGGAAAAGACCCTGCTTCCGAAATCTATGTTTCAAAAAAACAACAGGCGTGTGAGGAAACAGGAATTTATTCTGAACAGCATTATTTCAGCTCGAGAGCGTCACAAGAAGAGATTATTGCAAAGGTCAGAGAGCTTAATGCAAACAAGAGAATTCATGGAATTCTTGTTCAGCTTCCTCTTCCAAAACAAATCAATGAACAGGAAGTTATTTCTTCAATCTCTCCTGAAAAAGATGTTGATGGTTTTTCTCCTGAAACTCTTGGAAAACTTTTTGAAGGAAACGAACTTTTGGCAGCTTGCACTCCAAAAGGAATCGTGGAGCTGGCAGAGCACGCTGGCGTAAGCTGGAGGGGAAAAAATGTCTGCATAATAGGTCACACTGTTGTTGTTGGCAAACCTCTTGCACTAATGCTCTTGAACAGGGACGCAACTGTTTCAGTGTGCCATAAGTTTACAAAAAACCTTGAAGATTTTTCAAAAAAAGCTGATGTTGTTGTCAGCGCAACTGGAGTAAAGCACTTAGTTAAAGAATCAATGATCAAGGAAGGCAGTGTTCTAATCGATGTTGGAATAATCCGAGAGGGAAAAAAGGTTTTTGGGGATATTTCTCCCGAAGCCCAGAAAAAATCCTCAAAATACACTCCTGTTCCTGGCGGAGTGGGTCCAATGACAGTTGCTTGCTTAATGAAAAATACTTTGAATGCTGCAAAGCTTCAAATGGAGGGATAAAATGTTTCATGTGGGAATAGTTCTTGAAATTTTCAGACCTGATGAAAAGAATGTTTTTTCTGGAGACAACGGAGTACAGGCAACCTGCAAAATGTGGGATGAAAAAACAATCACTCTTTCAGTTCACTCAAAACTGTGTGACAGGCTGAAGAAGAAAGATGTGGTCTTGGTTGATTACAGGCCAGCAAGTGGCTCAGCAGCTCCAAGAATGAAAATAATAAAAATTCTTGAAGGAAAGAAGGGAGAGCAGGCTCTCAAAAACTATGATGATTTCAGAGAGCAAGCATCTTCTTCTTCAAATATTAATGTTCCATTTCCAAAACAGCATATCAGCTAGGTTTTTCAATGAAGTTGAATTTATCAATTGCACAGAGACTAAGACTTGCAAAAGTTAAGGCTAAGAAGCGTGTTCACAAGCTTTTGTGCAGAATTCCAGCTTACAAAAGAAGAGTTGAGCTTAGAGATATGCAAGAAAAGGCACTTGAATTAGACAGATGGCTTAGAGAAAACAAGATGACTTTCGAACAATTAGCGGAACGCAAGGCTTCTGCTAGGAGATCTATAAAAGGCTTGCTGGAAGAAAGGCGTGCTGAAGAAGCTTTAACGCACCTGAATAAAATTAAGCTTCCTGCTTCTGTAAGAGAAGACATTTTTAGAGAACTCAAAGAAGAAACAAGACCTAAGGAACTTCTTTAACTTTCATCTCTTAAAGTTCCATTCTTCTTTTGAAAATCTTTCTTCTTTCACTTTTCCTGCCAGCTGTTTCTCTTCTTCTGACAAACTTCCTTCAACTAGCTTTGCTTCAAACTCTTGTTCAAAACCTTGCTTCATTGCCTTTGCTGTTTCTTCAAAGGAAACATTTCTTTCCAGCAATTGTTCAAGAGAAGTAACTCTTTGCTTGACGCTTTTCACAAGCTTGTCCTTTATTTTTTCATCTGGAACTCTGAGAATTGAAAACATTTTTTCCACATCAACCTTGAGCAGTATAGTTCCGTGCTGTAGCACTGCTTCGAATCGTCTTGTCTGTGCATTTCCTGAAATTTTCTTGCCTTCAGCAACAACATCGTTCAGCGGAGCAAACTCTGCTTTCAAACCCATCTCTGAAAATCCATTCACTAGTGCTCCGCAGATTTTTTTATAGCTTTCAAGTATGTTATCTGAAACAATTCTGCTTTCAATGGGACAGGAGAAACTGTATGTAAGCTCTTCTTCGTGAAAGACTGCTCCCCCGCCGGTCAGTCTTCTCACAGCATCTATTTTCTGATTTCTGCATTCTTCAAGATTTACTTCTTGTTTCATTCCTTGAAAATAACCAATTGACACAGCCGCTGGCTTCCAGGAATAAAATCTAATTGTTGGCTTGCCTGTTTTTGAAACAGTTTGAGCAATCGCTTCATCGATTGCCATGTTTGTGAAACCATCCTGTGCAGGATGTTTCAGGAACCTGAACTCCAACGTGTTTCACCGCATTCTCTTGCCATATGAATTGCCGTAACAATTGAGTTAACGTCAACTCCGTAAAGCTCTATCTGGTTTTCTTCAATTAGAGTTTCAAGAATTTCCTCAATCTCAGGGCCAATGATTGCGCCAATAAGGGACTGTTCAATTAGTTCAATTGATTCTTCTGGGTGGGCAAAAAAGTCTCCTTTAAGCTCTAATCCTGCAATAATGTCTTCTTCAAAATCAACTCTGACTCTTAACAATTTTCCGCCCGGCACTTTGTAAATAACCTGTCCCTGCATAGAAAATTCTTTACTGCGATAGATTTAATAAACTGATTTAGTTTGCTGAAATATATTTTTTTAGGAAAAAGAAAAGTATAAATAGAGCAAAGTCTCTTGTTTTGTCATCTATGACAAAAAAATACGCTTTGGTTTTGCTTGTTTTATTGTCCTGCTTTTCAATAGCCTTTGCTGACATTGGTCCAAGCCCGAGTTTTTCTTTCACTATTTCAAATGCTGAAGACTTTCCAGATTACCAGTTTTATTACAGTGGAAATATCTGGCCTGACAATCTGGAGGTTGTTTCAGGAGAAGTATTTGTGTACAAGCTTAACACACACATACAGATTTATGCAGTTCCAAAGCAGTTACTGTCGGAGATAAAAAATCCTGAAACTATTTCTGGAGTAGACCGCGATGCGCTTGTTCAGGAAAGTATTGTTTCTTCAGCGATTGATTTGCAGGCAGGCGAAACAAGTTTTGAAGTAGGCTCTTTTAATCCAGGTTCAGGAAGCATGGACTTAGTTGTGAAAACAAACAAATCAGATGCTGATAATTCAATAAGTCCCTTGCTTTTAATTGGAGTTCCTGTTTTTTTAGTAATTGCGGGCTTGATTGTCTGGGCACTTTTCCTTAGAAAAAGGCAGACATGATGTTTCTTCAGGAATTTATAATTGCATATGTTTTGACCAATAGCCTAGAGTTTCCAATACTTCACTTTCTTCTTAGAAAGGATTTGCAAAAAGAACTGTTCTTTCTCCTTTTGATTAATCTTTTTTCCTTGTCTCTTTTCTGGACAGCTCTCCCGTTTTTTTATTCTCTCTATCTTATTGCTTGGCTTGTTGGAGAGCTGGCAATTGTTTTTATTGAAGCAGTTTTAATCAGCAAATTTTTTTATTCTTCCAAATTCAATTCCAGTGCATTGAAAATATCATTTGCAATGAACCTTGTTTCAGCTGTTTTTGGGCTTTTGTTTCTCTGAAAAATAGTCTCCAGCATGATATGACGTGCGTGCAAGGGGTTCGCTGACAACAAACCTAAATCCCTTTTCCAAAGCAGTTTTTTTAAGTTCTCTGAACTCGCTTGGTTCCGCAAATCTTTTTACTGGCAGTTGTTGTTTGGTTGGCTGAAGATACTGGCTTAGCACAAGAAAGTCACAACCGACTTTTCTCAAGTCATTCATTGCCCTCAGTAACTGCTCCCTGCGTTCTCCCAATCCAAGCATTATCGAGCTCTTTGTGAAAATTTTTTCATCAATTTCCTTAACCATCTTTAACACCTTGAGTGATATGTCATAACTTGCTCTTGAATCTCTCACTTGCTCTAATTCTTTCACTGTTTCAATATTGTGTGCAAACACATCTGGCTTTGCTTTCACAACACACTCAATTAAATCTTTTTTTCCCTGAAAGTCAGGAGTAAGCACTTCAACCATTGCCTTGTGGTTTTCTTTCTTCACTGTCTTGATGCACTCAGCGAAGTGTCCTGCTCCCAAATCATCTAAATCATCTCTGTCAACAGAAGTTACTACAGCATATTCTAACCCAAGTTCTTTCACTGCGGCTGCAAGTTCTTCTGGCTCGTTTTTGTTTACTTCACTGCCTTTTCTTCCACTTTTAATGGAGCAAAAACCACAATTTCTAGTGCAAACATCTCCCAATATCATAAAAGTAGCTGTCTGTTTCCCCCAGCATTCTGCTCGGTTGGGGCATAATGCTTCTTCGCAGACAGTGTGCAAGGCATGCTTTTTTATTGCATTTCTGACAGAATTAAATTTCTTGCCTGAGGGAATCTTTACCTTTAGCCAGTCAGGTTTTCTCATTTGTTTGGAATCCATCTCAAATCAGGCTCCCTTGCTGCCTTGACTGCATCAAGCTTTTTTACAGAAAGAGAGTGAGGTGCTTCCTTCACTAGTTCAGGGTTTTCCTCGGCTTCCTTTTTTATCTTAATCATTGTTTCAACAAACCAGTCAAGCGTCTCCTTGCTCTCTGTTTCTGTTGGTTCAATCATTATTGCTCCATGAACAATAAGTGGAAAGTAAATTGTTGGAGCGTGAATTCCATAGTCAAGAAGTCTCTTTGCCAAGTCTCCAGTGGTTACTCCGTTGGGCATTCCCTCATCACTTAGCACAAACTCGTGTTGGCAAACTCTGTCATAAGGAAGCTTGTAGTGTTTCTTCAATTTTTCTTTCAGATAGTTTGCATTGAGCACTGCACTCTCTCCAGCATTCTTTAATCCATCTGAACCAAGAGCCTTGATGTAAGCAAAAGCTTTTACCAGCACTCCAAAATTTCCATAAAATGCTTTGACTCTTCCAATAGACTTTTCCGAAGAAGTATCTAAACAATAGTCTTCTCCATTTTTTACAACTCTGGGATTTGGCAAAAACTGTTCCAGCTCTTTTGTTACTCCAACTGGTCCTGAGCCTGGGCCTCCTCCCCCGTGAGGAGTAGAAAATGTTTTGTGCAAATTCAAGTGCATTACGTCTGCTCCGAGTTCTGCTGGCCTGCACACTCCAAGCATTGCATTCATGTTTGCTCCGTCAATGTAAACAAGCCCGCCTTTTTCATGAACTATTTTGCAAACTTCTGTTATATCTTTTTCAAATAAACCTAGAGTGTTTGGGTTGGTGACCATTATTCCTGCAACCTCTTCACTCATTTCTTTTTTCAGTTTGTCAAGGGAAATATCTCCTTCGCTGTTGCTTTTGATTTCAATTGCTTCAAAACCGCATAGCTGAAGCGACGCGGGATTTGTTCCGTGGCTTGAATCAGGAATTATTACTTTTTTCCTTTTGTTTCCTTCTCCTTTTTCTTCAAAATGTTTTTTTATAATCATCATTCCTGCAAGCTCTCCGTGTGCTCCTGCTGCCGGCTGAAGAGTGAATCCAGAAAAACCAGTTATTTCACATAACTGTTGTTCTAGCTCGAACATTAATTGAAGACAACCCTGGCTAGCTTTTTGTTCCTGCATTGGATGAGCTTTTGCAAACCCGTCAAGCACTGAAACACTTTCATTAACTTTCGGGCTATACTTCATAGTGCAGCTTCCAAGTGGATAAAAATGAGAGTCCACCCCAAAATTGTTTCTTGAAAGATTTGTATAATGCCTTACTATTTCTGGTTCGCTCAAATTCAGTCCCTTTTCAAATAACAGCTTGCTCATTTCAACACCTTCTTCAACATTTCAATTTCTTTGTCTGAATTCATTTCAGTTACGCACACAAGCAGATGATTTTTTAGTTCTGGATAAAATTCTTCCAAGTCAAGAGGCGCAATCACTCCTGCGTCTGCTAGCTTTTGCTTCACGTCTTCTTTGTTATTCACTTTTACGACAAACTCGTTGTAAAAGTTTTCTTCAAATTCAAGGTCTAGTTCCTTGCTTGCTTTTTTCGCAGCCTCCATGTTTTCTTCAGCAAGCTTTTTCAAGCCATCTTCTCCCAGACTTGCCAGCCACACAGTTGCCCACAAAGCAGTTAGCGCAGCATTAGTGCAAATATTGCTTTCTGCTCTCTCTCTTCTTATGTGCTGTTCTCTTGCCTGAAGTGTAAGAATAAATCCTGTTTTTCCTTCTTCGTCCACAGTTCTTCCAACAAGTCGTCCCGGAATATGTCTCATATGTTCTTTTTTTGTAGTCATAAAACCAGCGTGCGGTCCTCCAAACCAGAGAGGAATTCCAAAAGCCTGGCAGTCTCCAACAGCAATGTCTGCTCCTTCCTGCCCTGGGTTTTCAATTGCTCCAAGCGATGTTGAGTCTCCAACGCACACAACAAGAAGTGCTCCTTTGCTGTGCGCAACAGTCCCTAGTTCTTTTAATTTTTCAATTTGCCCAAGAAAATTTGGATTCTGCACAATCACACAAGCTGTTTTTTCATCAACTTCTTTTTCTGGCTCTTCTGTTCCAATAAGTTCCATTCCGTGCGCCCAAGCATATGTTTCAAGAACCTGTCTGTAGTGAGGGTGAACATGTTTTGAAACAATTGCCTTGTTTTTTCCAGTTAAATTCTTTGACATAAACATTGATTCTGCAAGAGCTGTGGATGCATCGTACATGCTTGCATTAGCTAAATCCATTCCGGTCAAGAGACACGCCCAGGTCTGGAATTCATAGATTGCCTGAAGCATTCCCTGGCTTGCTTCTGCCTGATAAGGAGTGTAAGCGGTATAAAATTCGCTTCTTCCAATTAGTGCAGGCACTACTGCGGGGCAGAAGTGATTGTATGCGCCAGCTCCAAGAAAGCACGGGCTTGTTCCCGCATGAGCATTTTCTACTGCCAGTTTTGAAATTTCTGAAACAAGTTCCCTCTCGCTTAAACCTTTTGGGAGATTAAGACAGCCGTCTATATAGGCTTTTTCAGGAACATCCTTGAACAATTCCTTAATACTTTCAATTCCTGTTTCCTTCAGCATTTCTTTTCTCTTGCTTTCATTGGTTGGAATGAAGTTCATTTCCACTCACCTAATGCTCCTGCTCTGATAAAAATTTCTTGTACTCTTCTGCACCCATGAGATTGTCGAGTTCTGCTTCATCAATTACCTTGATTTTTGCAATCCATCCTTCTTCAAATGGACTCTTGTTTATCAGCCCGGGAGTTTCCTCTAGTGCTTTGTTTACTTCAACAACTTCTCCGCTTGCAGGAGCATAAACATCACTGACACTCTTAACGCTTTCAAGAACAGCAAGCTTTCCCATTGCCTCAACCTTCTCTCCTTCCTTTGGAAGCTCTGCATAGACAACGTCTGTGAGCGCGTGCTGTGCATAGTCGGATATCCCAATCGTGCCAATCCCATTTTCAATCTTTACCCATTCGTGCTCTTTTGTGTACTTTCTGTCATCCAACACCTTGCTTTCTTCTGTCATTAAATCACCTCTTATTGTTCTATATCATACACTGTTATCAAAAATTTTCCGTCTGGGCGCTTTGAAACATTTGCTTGTGCCTCTCTTCGGTTAATATTTTTCGATATAAAGTCTCTTACTTCCCTGTTTCTATAAACATTTCGCATAAATTCGTTTCTGTGCTTAGAAATTTCTTCTTGGTCTGGACCTTCACCTGAAATCATGTCTTCTAGCGGAATCCCTTCAGCTTTTTCCATTAGCAAAACTTTTCCTTTTGCTGCTATGGGTTTTGCAGGCCTGATAACACAATGACTATTTTCAAATTCTAAAAATCTTTCATGCGCATTTGCCTGCATTTTTCCCGCGTCCAATCCCCACTTTTTTTTGAAGACTTTTCTTATCACTTTTTTTCCTCCAACAGCAAACTCTTGGACTGAACTCTTTGCACTGGGGTGTCTGTGCACTGGTTCTTTTCTTGACATTTCTGGTTTTGAGTATGGTTTTTTTGGCATTCTTATTCCCTCTTGTAAAAAGGCATTTTTACAACCTCTGCCTTAACTCTTTGTTCTCTGATTTCCACTTCAATTTCTGTTCCAATTTCCTTAAATTCATTGCCAACGTAAGCCATGCCGATGTTCTTTCCAAGAGTTGGAGAAAAGCTTCCTGAAGTAACCTCTCCAATCTCTTCCTTGCCTCTAAAAATCTTGTAGCCATGCCTTGCGATTCCCCTCTCCTTCATTTCAAATCCGACCAGCTTTTTGCTGATTCCTTTCTCCCTCTGTCCTGCAAGAGATTCTCTGCCAACAAAGTCTTCCTTGTTTAAATCAACAACCCAGCCATATACCCCTTCATATGGCGTGTGTTCTTCGTCAATGTCGTTGCCGTACAGCATGTAGCCTGATTCCAGCCTGAGCATATCCCTTGCTCCGAGACCGCATGGTTTAATCCCTGCTTCCGCGCCAGCTTCAATCAATCTTTCCCAAATTTCCTGCGTGTCCTTCCACAAGCAGTAAATTTCAAAGCCGTCTTCTCCAGTATAACCAGAGCGCGAGACAATTGCTTCCTTGTCGTTTACTTTTCCTTCCTTAAATCTGTAAAATCCAATTTTTCCAAGCTCAATCTTGGTCAGCTTCTGCAAAACCTCTTCTGCTTTCTGCCCCTGCACATCAATCTTTCCTGTTTCCATTGTCTTGTTTGACAGTTTCACGTTTGCTCCTGTTCCCTTTGCAATTCCCTCAAGCTGAGCAAAGTCCTTGCCTGCGGTTCCCGCGTTCACGACAAGCAACATTTTTTCTTCGGAGAATTTGTAGACTGTGAGGTCGTCCATGATTCCGCCCTGCTCGTTGCACATCACGCACAGGTCCATTTTTCCCACAGCTGTTTTTGAAATATCCCTGCTCACTGCTTTCTGCACGACTGCTAGCGCGTCTTTTCCCTCAATCCAGATTTCCCCCATATGAGAGACATCAAACAGTCCGACAGAAGAGCGAATGCATTCGTGTTCTTCAATCGGAGTAGAGTAATAGACAGGCATATCCCATCCGCCGAAGTCAATAACCTGTGCGCCAGCAGACTTGTGCCATTCATACAATGGAGTTTTTTCTCCCATGCCCACCGATAAAAGTATGCAACAACTTCATTTAAATGTTCGCTCAAATCCCACTTACTTTCCCCTTTCCATTTATTTCAATTCTTTCCGCAGTTGGTTTTTCCGGCAGGCCGGGCAGGGGCATAATGTTTCCGCATCTCGCCACAATGAATCCAGCTCCTGCTGCGGCTGACACATCGTCAACTCTTAACCCAAATCCGTCTGGAGCTCCTTTTCTTTTCCCGTCGCCGGTGAACGAGTACTGCGTCTTAGCCATGCAGACAGGCATCTTGTCAAGCTTGTTTTTTTCAAGCAGCTTAATGCTTTTCTCTGCTTTCTTTGAAAACGAAACAGAGCCTGCCCCATAAACTTTTTTTGCAACGGCTTCAATTGATTTTTTTACAGGCGTGTTTGCAGGATAAGTATATTTTGGCTTTTCTGGCTTTTTGGATTTTTTCCCTGTTTCTTTCACAACAGCTTTTGCTAATTCAATGCATCCTTCTCCCCCGCTGTGAAACGGATCTGCAATAACTGCCTTGGCTCCAAGCTCTTCAATCACACTAACCAATTCTTCAAGCTTTGATTTGCTGTCTTTCTTGAACCTGTTCAGGGCAACAATCGGCTCAAATCCAAAGCCTCTTACAATCTCTAAATGCCTTTGCAGGTTTTCAATTCCCTGCTCTTCAAGTGACCTCAAAGTCGCAACTATGACAACTGCTGAAATTCTGAAACCTGTCTGTCTGCAGTAGATATTGCAGAATTTTTCAAATCCAAGGTCTGAGCCAAAACCTGATTCCTGCACAACATAATTTGCTTTCTTCAGCGCAAGCTCTGTTGCAACTGCTGTTGATGTTCCAAAAGCAATGTTTGCAAATGCTCCGCCGTGAACTATTGCTGGTGTTTCCTCTCCTGTCTGAACAAGGTTTGGTTTAAGAGCCTTTGAAAGCAGTGCAGCCATTGCTCCTTCTGCATTTAATTGCTTTGCGCGCAGGGCTTTTCCTTTTTTGTCGTAGCCGAA
>JAFCCW010000019.1 GCA_017609985.1 Candidatus Iainarchaeum sp. | reverse complement strand
TTGTCCGAAGTTTGCTGTTAGTTCGTTCCATTTGATTATTTTGGTGCAGTCTGTGTCTTTGTCGCAGCAGATGTTTTCGTTGTTGCAGTGGATTGTTACGCTTCTTTGTGTTTCATATTCAAAGGTTTTTGCGTTAAGATGCGGATGCTCTATTCCGAATTCTATTTCTTTTGTGTCTGTCATTGTTCCAAGTGAGTTTTCTGCTATTGACAGACTTTCGTGTATTTCATCAATTGGTTCTGGTTGTTGATAAAACTGCGGTGCAATGTAAAGTATAAACATCAGTAATAAGGCTGCTGCAGCAATCGCAATCACAAGCATCTTAACAGGCTGTTCCATAAAGACCACTATTTTCTCTTTTCAACTATTAATTCTTTTCCTTTTCCCTTTGGCACATAAGCCTGCAACTTTCCAGTCACAATCGCAAACCACACTGCATACATCAAGAAAACAATTGCAAACAATAACAGTCTGAACAGGAAGTCGTGAGCTAGCTCTGCAACATAGGGTGGCTGCTCAAGCACTGCAAACACTGTTATCACAATCCTCGCAAGATTGAACAAGTGTGCAAAAAACACTGCAATCAAAACTCCCAGAATTCTTCTACTCCAAGATATTCCATAAGATGCAAGAATAGCTGAAGCAAGCACTGCTATTTCCAGCAATCCAGTGCAAAGAAACGAGATTGAAATTGTGTGCCCTGTCGAAAGTAGAATAAGTACTGGCTCGCTCAGCTCCAATATTCCTCTAATACTGTTTGCTTCAAGAACAAACAATGCCTGCTCTGCAACAAATCCTTCAACCTGTTCAAGCGGTGCAAAGTAGACCAGAACAATAGATGCAAGAAAAAAAACAGAGAACAAGGCAAGAAATCTTGCTCCACTTTTTATGTCTTCACTTTCCAAAAACTTCTCAGCAACCATTACTTTAATTCAAGCTAATTCTTTTATATAAGTTTAATGCTATTTAATCCACTGAATCTTGGCGAAAACTGTGATATGTGTTTGTTATGCGAATAGGCGGCTTTAAGGTAGGAGATTATGCAGTCAAAGAAGAGGGTGGGCGGAGACATCTTATTTTTGACTGCAAAAACTGTGTTTATTCAGCAAACATTGCTGATGACAAGGCATGCAGGTTTCACGCAATTTCTGTTTTGAACAAGGTTGAAGCAGACCTTCTTGTCTTGGCAGAAGTTTATGAACGAGTTTACGAAGAAGACCAGACTCAAATGCTTTCCGAGGTTGCAAATCTTCTCCAGCGATTTGAAGTCGAGAGCATCTGGAGCTATTCTCATCTTGGAAAAGCTGGTGAAGGCTGTGAAAAATATTTTTCTGAAAGGCACAATGCTGTTGTCAAGATAGCGCATGATCTTCTTTCCTATGATCCAATCATGGCTTATCTAACCTGCCTTAACGAAATTTCCAGAGAAAGCAAGCGCATGCAACAAGAGGGAGGAGCATATGCAAAGTGCACTGAATCCTATCTTGAAACACTTGCCAGCATCAAAGAGGCGTTTGAGGAAACAAGGCTTATCAAGTCTTCGCGAAAATTTCTTCAGCGTTCTGTAAAAATTCCAGAATCAACCGAGCTATACAGGGCGTTTTTTGAGGCATCGATTAAGCCTTCTTTTATTGGCTCCCGCTTAATGTTTAAGGGAATTGAGCAAATGGAATTGCTTGACGAATATCAGGTAATGGGTTCAACTGTTCAAATCTTTAGTCATCCTGACAAAATTGAGAAAATTTATTTCATCAATCCTCCTGAATACTTACTGCCTCCTGAGAAATATTTTGTTCTCAGCAAAACAAGAGAGGTTGTTGCTGGTTACAAGCCAGGTCGCACTTCATTAAGCACTGTTGCAAAATCCCGCAAGTATTTTGAAAGAATTTATGAATCAACAATTCGCGATGTTGCCAAAGAATTTCGTGTTGAGCTTTCAAAGGAAGAAATTGTTAATCTTGCAGAAATTGTTGCCCGCTACACTGTTGGATATGGGATGCTTGAAGTTCTTTTGTCTGACAGAAAAATGACTGATATTTATCTTGACTCTCCAATCGGTCAAAAGCCTATTTATGCAGTTCACTCTGACTTTGGGCAATGCCAGACGAACATAATTTATACGCAGAACGAAGCAGAATCTCTTGTTTCAAAAATCAGGGCAATGTCTGGTCGCCCGTTTGACGAAGCACATCCTGTTCTCGACTATGACTTGCCTGACCTTGAAACACGTGTTGCAGTAATTGGTCCGCCTCTTGCAACTGATGGTTTAGCTTTTGCTTTCAGACTTCACAAGATAACGCCGTGGACTCTGCCCCAATTCATTGATGTTAAGTACATGAATTCTCTTTCCGCTGGCTTGCTTTCCTTCTTTATTGACATGCAGGCTACGTCCTTGATTACTGGTAGCAGGGGTTCGGGAAAGACATCTCTTCTCGGTGCCTTGGTTCAGGAAATTTTGCAGAATTCAAGAATAATTGTGCAAGAGGACACGCTTGAAATTCCAGTTGAATACCTGAAGAGAATAGGTTACAACATCCAGCGCCTCAAAACCAGGTCTGCAATCAGTGTTTCAAAAACCGAGACAGAGGTTGCTCCAGAGGAGTCTTTGAGAACTGCTTTGCGCCTCGGAGACTCTGCTTTGATTTTGGGAGAGGTTCGTTCCAAGGAAGCAAAAGTTCTTTATGAGGCAATGAGAATTGGAGCAGCAGGAAATGTTGTAATGGGAACAATTCACGGAGACTCTGCTTATAGCGTCTGGGATCGTGTAGTCAACGATCTTGAAGTACCGAACACTTCTTTCAAGGCAACAGATGTTGTTGTTGTAGCAAGACCAATAAGGTTTGCTGGTTCGCTTACAAGACACAAGCGCGTGGTTCAAATAACTGAAGTTAAAAAGCATTGGCGTGAAGATCCGGAAGAAGAGGGTGGCTTGCTTGACTTAATGCTTTACGATGCAAAAAAGGATGAACTAGAACTTCTTGAAGACAACCTGAAAGAAAGTGAACTTTTTGACAAAATCAGGATGACGTCGGGAATGAATGTAAAGGAAATCTGGAAAGACATCAGGGCAAGGGGAAATGCAAATTCTTTCCTTGTTGACCTAAAAGAAGAATTTAAGTTACCTGAACTGCTTGAGGCAGAGAACAGTTCGTTTGCTCACAACAAGCTATTGCTTCTCAAAGAAAATCAAATTGTGGAACATGGCTCTGTTGACTATGATGAATTGATTGGTAAGTGGAAGTACTGGGTCAGAAACAAGCTTGTAAAACAGGTTATTGCAAAAAAATGATTTTGACTATGTTGCAAAAAAATAGCATGGGTTGTTTGAAATGCCAATAAAATCAAGAGCAAGAAAATCAAAAATAGATTTTTCTAGAAAGATGAAACCGCTTTCTCCAGGAGCAATGTACAGAAACATTACTGTTTCAAGGCCCGAGTTTGATGAAGGAGAGGGAAAGCTTGTCAAAAGAGGAGAACACCCTTATGTTGTTTTTTGCAAAAGAATTCATTCAATGGTTCCTTCTCTTGGAAACGGAGCTCATTACACTGGCCAGTACAGGAATGCAATAAATTTTCTTGGATGGGATTTGAAAGCAGAACAGTTTGCTGCTGCAACAAAGTTTACTCTTTTAGCAGTTATCATGCTGGCTTTTGTTGTTGGAACTCTTACTGCTCTCTCCCCTCTTGCAGATTTAATTGGAGAGCTTGCTGGTGGACTGGCAATAGTTTACATTTATGGCTTGCCTCTTGCAGTTGGAATTTACATAGCCAGCTTTGTTCAAAACTTTCCTCTAACCGAGGTTCGAATGGAACAAACTCGCGCCCTAACCTATGTGCCTGAGATTCTTGGATACATGATTATGTCCATGAAGCTTGTTCCAAATCTTGAAAAAGCTGTTGAATTTTCAGCAGAGCACGGGCGGGGCAAGATAGCAGAGGACTTCAAAAGAATGCTTTGGGATGTTCAATTAGGAGTGTTTTCTTCTTTATCAGAGGGGCTTGATGATTTAGCTTACAGGTGGGGAAACAATTCCGAGGAATTCAAACATGCTTTGATGATGATTCGCGCCTCTGTTCTTGAAAACACTGAAGCAAAACGCTATCAACTTCTTGACAAGACCATGACTTCAATTCTTGAATCAATTAAGTCAAAGATGGAGGACTATGCACGAAATCTTTCCCAGCCATCTGTCATGCTTTTTTATTTAGGAGTTCTCCTTCCATTGATTCTCATAATAATCCTGCCTGTTGGCTCTGCTTTTACTGGACAGGGTTTTGCTGTCACTTGGGTTCTTTTTCTGCTTTACAATGTATTGATTCCGGGAGCAGTTCTTTTCTTTGCAAGAAAAGTTGTTTCTGAAAAACCGCCTACTCGTTCGCCTCCTGAAATTCCAGACAATCACCCTGATCTTCCACCCAAGTGGATGATTCGCACAAAAAATTTTTCAATGGATGCAAGAGTTTTTGCAGGAATAGTCCTGGTAATTGGTTTAATGGTTTCACTTTTTCTTTCAGCTGAGGGGATTCCCCCCAAGTCTTTTTTTGGAGAAGATGGTTTTTCCGGACAGCTTCTTCCAGCTGACAAATCAAGGGATGACATCTTGTTAATGGAAAAAAACGACTCTGCTTACTTTGACAAAGGCGGGCAAGCCTATCAGCAGTATATCTCGCAGGGGTTGGATGCAGAAATTGCCTGGCAGAAAACAGAAGATGAGGCCTTTATTTTCTTTATGACTCCTGCGAATGACACCACGCCCTATAATCTGATTTTTGGAATGCTTTTGACTTCTTCACTTTGCGGTTTTGTTTTAATTTATTTCAGAAATATTTACAAAAGAAAAGTTCAAGTGGAAGTAATGGAAATGGAGTCAGAATTCAAGGACTCTCTCTATGTTCTTGCATCCCGTCTTGGAGAAAACAAGCCTGTTGAAGAAGCATTAAGGCATACGCGGGAATTTTTGCCAACACTTACAATTTCTGAAAAAATTTTCGGAAGAGCCTATGATAACATCAGCTTGTTTGGAATGACTCTTGAAAACGCTGTCTTTGATTCACAGTACGGTGTTTTGAAAGATATTCCGTCTGAGGGAATCAGAAGTGGAATGAAACTTTTGATTGACTCTGTGCGCCTTGGAGTAAATGTTGCGTCCAGAACACTGATTTCTCTTTCCCTTCAGCTTTCAAACACTGAAAAAGTTCAGCGAATGCTCAAAGTTCTTGTTTCAGACGTAACCTCTATGATGAAAACAATGACTATGTTTATTGCTCCAATTGTTCTTGGAATAACTGCTGCGTTTCAAAAAATTGTTATGCTGACTGTTGCTCAGATTTCAATGCAGTCTCCTTCCTCTGCTCTTAGTACTGCAAAAGATCTTCCTGCAGAATTCGCTTCATTTGACCAAATGGACCAGGTGTTTGGCGGAGGAGTTGAATCACTTAAAAGCCTTGCTTCTCCTGCAGAATTTCTCATCATTGTTGCAATTTATGTTCTAGAGCTTGTCATAATAATGAGCTGGTTCACTACCAGAATTGAAGAAGACAATTCTCTTCTCGCAAAAATAAATATTGCAAAATCCATGCCAATTGCTGTTGGTGCATTCCTTCTTGCAGTTGTTGCCACAAACTTTATTGTAAGCTCTTTTTTCGGAGGAGGGTTTGCGTGAACAACAGGGGACAGGCTTTCTCGGCATATCGTCTCTTGATTGGAGCAATAATGGGTCTTGCAATAATGGTTATGATTGTTGCAACAATTCACTTCTTTGAACAAAAGAGCACTGATATTGACTGGAGAATTTTTATTGACGGTTTTGAATCTGCTTCAGAACTCAAGGACGGAAGCGTTATTGTGGAAAAAAGCCTTTCTCTTGGAGTAGGCCAGAGTGTGAACAGCCGTGGACTTTCAGAGCTTGTTGCAATGGGAGAACAATGCATTAGCTTTGATGCAAATGAAAGACTGGGCTTCAAGCTGGGTGAAAACTCAAAATCGGTTTACTCTGCAAACCCTGTTTCTGTTGATGTTTATTACAGGTGTGCTCTTCAACAGCTTGATTCTGACTGTCCAGAAGAGTGCATTCAATGCTGTCTAATTTCATTCGGAAAAGAGATTGAGTCATTAGAGTCCTGAATTGTATAACCAAGTTCTGAATTGCATAATCGATTATGAATTGCATGCTGAATTTTGAATTGCACATTGGGTTCTAAACTGCATAATTGGGTGCTGAATCCTTTAAGAAATATTTAAATACAAGAATGTGTTTCTTTTAGTGGGTGATTTAAATGATGAATTCAAAAGGTCAAGCATATTCCACCTTTAAACTTCTAATTGCAGCAATCGTTGCAATGGCAATTCTCACAATTCTTTTTTCAATAATTGGCGTGATTCCCTCTCTTGGTCAAACAGACCCTACTGATGCAATCACGACTTCCTTGAAAGATGCTTCTGCGGGAAAGCTGTCTTCTGAGGTTGTTTCAAATCCAGTGCAGTTTGCAAGAGGAACAAACATTAACTCTCGTGCCGTAGTCAGCGGAGGAAAAGTAGCATTAACACAGGAACAAGTTTGCTTGTTACTTGGAGACTTTTCAGACGGAGACTGTGACGAAGGAAAACCAAACTGGGAATACACAAGTCTTGGGCAATCAATCACATATGATGGCGGAGACAAACAGGCAAAAATTGCTGTTCTCTGTGACAAAGGAATTGAAGGAGTTAAATCAGCAATTTCTCTTGGCGGAAGAATATATGATGCCTTAGGTGAAGACGACTACGAAGACCATATTGATGACTGTTGTCCAATAGACGAAGGAATTTGCGAAGGCGATTCTGAAACCTGTTGTGTAGTAGTTCTTTTAGGCAACTAAACTTCAGGCAATTAGAGATTAATTTCTCCGGGCAAAAGCCCTATTTTTTTCATTTTTATTTTTTTGAGAAACTATTAAATACCACAATCTGCTTCTATTACTGGTTTAAATGCTTGAAGAGATTTTAAGAGAAGAGCAAGGACAGAGTGAATGGAGTTCAATATATCTTCTCATAGTCCTGGCAATAGCTGCTCTGCTTTTGATAGCTGTAGTAAAGCCTATGTTCAAGCAAAGCCAACAGCTTGTTCAAAAAGCAGAGCTAAAACCAGCAGGTGCTTGAATGCAATTCTTAGATGAAAAAGGACAAGAGGAAGCTCCTTTTGAGTTGCTTGTTGCCGTGGTTATAATGGGTTTTGTTCTTGTTGCAGGATATATGGCAATGCAGGACATTCAGGACAAGGTTTGCAGGCAGAAAATAAACAAGCTGTCGGAAGACTTTAGAGCAGCGCTTGAAGAAGTTGTAATAAAGAAGGGAAGTGTTGACACAATTGTTGATTTTCCAAACGATTGCTATTCCGATGAAGACGAGGACTTTTTTGTTGTTCACGTTGACAATGAATATTTGTGCGAAAATTTTTGCAGTGGAATAATGAAAAACTGTGTTTTGCTCAGCTATACCAATCCTGATTTTGGTTTCAGAAAATGTTTAAGCATTCCTGCTCAAACAAACTATCCTTCTCAGTCAAATCCAGGGCCCTGCCCTATAGACGGACAGTTTGAAAAATTTGTTCTTCAAGATCTTTCAGAGGATATTCCGCAGGGCAGATATATGCTGCTTAACAAAAGCATTACTGGTGGGATTCCAACAATTTGCGCTTACAAAAAGGAACGAGTTTAAAAAAAGCGAATGAGTTTAATAAAAGTTGAGGTTTTGAGGTGAAAGAATGTTTGGTTTTACAATAAGCAAAATAAATTTGCTAATTCTTGTTCTTTCCATGTTTGTTATTCTCACTTACTTCATGTTTGGCTGGAGCACTGTTCTGGTCAAGTACTCTGCTCAGCAAATAATTGACAAAAGAATAGGAAGCGACATCTACAACAAGATTGATTCGGAATCAATCTGTGACAGGAGCCCTATTAATTCAGTTCCAAAATACATTGACTATTTTGCAGATATTGCTTCTGGTGGACGTTATTTTTACACTGTTAAAATTTCAAAGCTTGTTGAAAATGACTCTGGCAAAAACTATATTCTCCTCAAAGCAGCAAGCAGAATTGACCCAACCCAAATAATTGGCGGAACCGATTTTGAAACCTTTGCAAATGTTCGCTTGTTTGAATGGGTTGAGGATGAGACAAGAAACAAGTGTTTTTTTGAAGAATCTGATTCTCTTCTAATTGATCCTCAGAGAGACATGTGGGGAGAGCAAATTCCAAAAGATGCAGTAACAATTTTAATGGAAAGATATGAGGGAGAAAAAACAATCTACATCATTGCCTGCTCTTCAAAAGGGGGAGTAGACGGAGGCTTTTGTGAAGAAAATCTTGGTTTAGTTGGCTGTATGATAAAAAAAGAGCGCGGTTTTGAAGGAGCCTGTTTTCCTCTAGCTCCCTGCTGTGAATCTGATACTGTGAGCGAGTGGACTTGCGGATGTGATATTGGTGATTAACGAAAAAGTGGTGATTAACAAAAAAGGTTTTATTGGTCCGATTGGAGATGATATTCCCAGCCTTATTCCACTTATCTTTGCTCTTGTTCTTTTCTTTGGAGTTTTTTCATATTCCTTGAACGAGTTTGACAGACACAACACTGTTTTTGACAGATCTGTTGAGTCTTCAAAGATTACTGCTGAAATGAGGTCTGCGGCATATATTCAAGGACATGATTCATTTCAGAAAGTCTGCGATTCTCTTGGAATCAAAAAGCTCAAGTACAGAGCTGGCTTGGTTGAACTTAAAATCGGTGAAGAAAAGATTGAAGATGTTTACGAAACAGTTAATGTTTTGGACATTCAATTCTACAAAGACCCTGAAACAGGACAGGATTTCAGGTGCACTAATGTTGAAGAAGATGCTTCTTCAAGAAGCGGAGACTATGTTGTAGTACAGTATCCTATTGCTCTTCAAACAACAAAAATCTGGTCAGAGAGTAATCCTGACATGGCAAGAACGCTTGACAGCAAGTTTGCAGTCAGGCCAATGGTTTTGGTGATTGTGTTATGGGCTTATTAATCAAGTTAAAGCAATTAAAGCAATCATTGTATTCAAACCAAGCTTGGTCTTTGAATCAATCAAAATCAAGGGATTCAAATGGACAAGCTTCTGTGACAGATGCAATGTTTTTCTTAATGATTGTTTCAGTGCTTTCAGTTTTCCTGCTTATCTCTTCAACTCAGTACGGCTTTCTTGTAACAAAACAGCTTGACAAACAATATTTTGCAGAATACATTGATTCATCTCTTAAAACAATAATGTATGTTACTGTTCCGCGTGGAGACTCTGCTTCTATCTCTGATGCAAAAGAAGTAGACTACCTGATTACTGCTATTAAAGAAGACTATGCTGATGACAGCATGCTGGATGATTACAGGGAAACCCTTACTTCTGTTGTCAAGGGAGTTATGGCTCCGCAAAGCGATGTCTTCAACTATGTTTTCTATATTCACATAGAACCTGATCCTGGTTCTGCTGTAACAGATGAATTTGTTTACATGTATCTGAAATGGACAAAATACGCGCTTGAGGGAGAGGGGAGATACAAAACTGTTTCCGATGCCCAGCGTGTAGAATACTATTGCAATCCAGTTTCAATGGATGACTTTACAAATAATTTTCTTGTAAACATTGGGGATATATTTCAAAGCAGTACTACAATAAAGCTTCCAAAGCTGACTCAATCACGTTCTGCTGGTTCGCATTTTGAAACAGAGTGGCCTGTTGCAACAGCTTATCTCTTAATGTGGCATTCTGGAGAAGTTCCGGAACCAAATGATGGCCTTCCATTGCTTGAAGGAGACAACTCTCATTTGAGGTGCTGTGTAATTGGAACATCTGATTGTCCACCTGTGTCCATTACGCCCTAGGCCTTACTTATTACATCTTAGGTCTAACTTTTACTTCTGCTCCACACTTTGGACAAGAATAATGTGTAATGTCTCCAATTTTCTTTGCTTTTGTTGCACAGTGTGGGCAAAAACCTGTTCCGCATTCAAAGCAAAAAATTAGTTCACCTGTCTTGCTCTTGCAACTTGGGCAAGAGTTTTTGTCTGTTTCAAGTTCTTCAGAAATATTGTCTACTCCGTCTTCCAGTCCTTTCAATTCAAGGTCTTCAGAAAAGTCTGGCACGCCACCCTCAAAATTACTGCTTTTTTCAATTGCTTGGTTTGCGGTATCTTTTCCAGAATCAGCTCCCAGAAGTTCTTTTACACTCAAATCTTCCATTGATCCTGTTTCGCCAACATCACTGTCTTCAATATCCTTAATTTCCCCTGGTTCTTCCTCGTTTTCTTGCTCATCTCTTTTACCGTGCCTTGAACTCCTGCTTCTTCTTCCTCTGCTGGTTTTTTCTTTTTCTTCTTCGCCCAGGCTTTCATCTCTTCTGCTTCTTCTTCCTCGACCATGTTCTTCTCCACTACCATCATCTTTTATCTGGTCGTAAAGATTTGACGCAATCTCATCATATTCTCTTCCTTTTGGAACACGCCTGTGTTTTGAAACAAAGAGTTCGTATTCTTCTGAAGCAAGCTTTCGTGTTCTCTCGCCTTTTCCAGAATCAATCTGCTCAAACAAATCTTCACTTTCTTCCCCTAAATCAGTTCCCTTGAAACTGTCTCTTGGCATGCTTGATCCAAGTGCGTCTGATATTTCATCTTCTTGTTCTTCTGAAATTTCCTGTCCCTCTGCTCTTTTGAATCTTCTGAGCCTTCTCGGGGTGTGTTTTTTCTTTTTCTTGCTTGGTTTCTTTTTTTTCTCTGAAATCGACTTAAGCTTGCTCATTATTTTCTTTACTTCTTCATCTCTTTTTTCAGAAATTTCCTTTTCTTGTTTTTCAGTTTCTTCAAGTTCTTGCTCAGTTTTTTCACTTTCAATAACTGACTGTCTTGCAAGTCTTGCCTTTTCAGATATTGATTTTTCTCTCTCTAAAAGTTCAAGTTCTTTGTCTTCAACAATTCTCTTAAATGCTTCAGCCCCGTGCGTCTTCTCTGGCTTGGATTCTTCAAGAGTCTGGTCTGCTAATATCTGTCCAATTGTTTTTGTTTCCTCTTCTTTGCCCCGGTCTTGTTTGAATGACTCCTTGCCTTCTTCTCCACTCTTTTGTTCTTCCAGATTATCTTTTTTAAAGTCTTTTGTGTGTGCTCCAAACAAGGCAAGTTTTAATTTTTCAGTTCCTGAAATCTTGCTTTCTGATTTTTGTTCTGCTTTTCTTTCTTGTCCCCTTCTTTTTTGTTCCTTCATTCTTTTCTCTTGTCTGGAAGAAAATCTTCTTGGCAGTCGCTCATAACCAGTTTCAGTTTTTTCTTTGCCTTGGATTTTTTTTTCTTCTGAAACTTTTTGTTCAGGTTTTTCTGCGGTTTGCCCGGTTTTAGTTTCCGGTTCTGACAATTGCTTTTTTTCTGAGACTTCTTTTTTGTCATCTTTTTTTCGGGAAAGAAATCCAAACAACGAAGTCTTTAAGTTTGAGCCAGCTCCAGCTTGCTTTCTTTTAGATTTTTCTCCTCTTTTCTCAAGCTTGCTCCATTCTTTTTCAATCTTGTCAACAACCTCTTCTTTGTCTGTCTCTTTTTCTTTCCCGTCTCTAAATTTTGAAACAAAAGATAATTTTTTTGATTCAGTGACTACCGACAAATTCTCTTTCTTTGCGTTCTCTGTTTTTTCTTCAGTTTCTTTTGTTTTTTCAACAACTTTTTTATTTTTCAAAACATTGTCAATTCCTTCCGCAGTTTTGTTTTTTTCAGCATCTTTTTCTTTCTCCTCTTTTTTCTTTTCACTTTTTTCATGAAGCAGTTCTCTTAATTCTCTTGCTCTGTGTTCCGGAATCTTTTTTGATGCAATCAATAGTTTTTCTTTGCGTTTGCCCTCTGCTTTGTTTACATAAATCTTTTTTGGAATAGAAATTCTCACTCTTTTTTTTGCAATTGTCTTTCTTTTCGTGCTGAGAGCAATTCCGCTGATTATAAATGCAAGTGAAGCAGAAGCCAGCAATGGATTTCCAATTCCAAAACCAGCAATAACTATTGCCATAATAAGGGCAACAACTGCAAACAAGGCTCCTATAACTATTGCCCAGCCCGCCTTGTAGCTTTCGTTAAGGCCGCGGGTTGAAGGCCAGCCAATTCTTAAAAGAATGTATCCTGCAGAAGCAGATCCAACAAAAAGATACGCTGCTTGCCCTAACAATTCAATCAATTAATGCACCTCTTCTCCGCCAATCATCTTTGAAAAGTTATTTATAGTAGTTTTAATGTTAATTTTCACATGGTTCTTGATTTAGTCGTAGTTTTCCTAATTTCGGTTTTTGATCTGTTGAAAACAGGATTACTGCTTTCAATTCCTGTTTTCGGGCTGGCATTAATTGCTGCAGCAATACAGTCAAAGCTTTCAAAAAAACTGGACATGAATTGGGTTAAAACCTCGTTCATTTCCACATATGTAATTGTAACCTTATTAATATTCTTTTTGTATTTCTTTCCGCTGCTTTCTGTACCATTTGACCTTAAAGGCACTGTTCCGCCTGAATTTCTGCCAAGTGCACAGGATGTAATTTTCTACAATATTTCAACATTTGTTTCTCTCTTGCTCAAGTCACTTGTTCTCACAATTATTGTGATTCCATTTGAACTTATTGCCTCTCTTGCTTTTTCTTTCCTTGACAAAAAATTTGTTGGAAAAACAATGCTGAAAGTCTTTGCCTCAGTTTATTTAACTGTTTTGATAGTGATTGCTTTAGTGCTGTTTGTAATGCCCTGGTTATTGCTTGCGCTTGTCATGTTTATTTACGGTGGTTCTTGATGCAATGGAACAAAATTTATTCGCTAATTGTTTTCTATCTCTTTTTGAATTCAATGTTTCTGCCTGTTTTTGCAGATGTGGGTGGAGAAAACCCAGTGCCTGTTGCAGTGCCAGTTGTTGAAACCAGCACAAACAGTTTTGCTTGCACAAATACTTCCCTTGGCCCAAAACAGGTTCAGAAATTATACGATGAAACAATAAACAAGGGTTTTACTGGGGGTGAGCTCAGTTCCGGAACAGAACCTGACCTTGACAGAGATGTTCTTGACCAGAACACGCTTCTTGTAAAAGCAAGTGACGAGCTAGCCATTGAACAGGAAATGCCTTCTCAAAAAATTAATCCAGAGGAAGTTTCTCATCTAATCAACACTCACTATAATGGGCCTTTTGCTTTTGGCATAGTTCTTGAGGACACAATCCGAATAGGCAGGTGTGAATCCAAAGAAGCTGGAGAGCTTGACCTGAACAGTTGCATGCTTCAGGGAAAAAATCTTGCTTATCGAAATTCTGGAGAGGGAATAAAACAGAATTTTGGAAATGTCTGGGACGACTTCAAAAGCATTTTTGTAGAAAAACCCCCTGAACTCTCCGCCGAAGAATATGAAAATTTAAGAGCAAAGTTTACTGAGGAAACCGGCGCAACTCCAGATGAAGTAAAGGAACTGAAGACAGTGGCGAAAACAATGCTGATGAGGAAAAAAATAGCACAGGCAGTGGCGACAATAGCTCAGGAAGCACAGGTGATGAAAACACATCCACATCAACTGTTGCAAAAGCAAAAGACCAGATTCTAAATGCAAAAGAACATATCGTGTCACTTGGTCAAACATTCCAGTACCAGTTTTTGCAGAGAAACACTGATGTTGACTTAATTCCTAATTCAATTCTTACCCGTGAATTTACTGCAAAGACACAAACTGATGGAACATCAGGAGCAACAATTATTTCAACCTATTCTCTTTTTGACAAATACTTTAATTCTTGGTTTTCTGCGGAAATGGTTGTGAGCAATTTTGGCCCAACTTTTTTTTCAGAGGCAGGCAGACTTCTTGGCGGGGCAGAAATGCGCGGATGGTTTTGGGATATTTCCAATTCAAAATTCCATCAATGGTTTAGAAACACTTTCACAAGACCAGACCAGTGGTTTGGAAAGCAGAGGCTGAACCAGTTTAACAACCGGCTTTCCAAGTATCATCTCTACGATGTGTACGAGCCTTTGATTGAATCCACTGACGGCTGGACTGGCGGTTACAAGTTTACTGCGGGCAGTGGCTGGAGAAAATTTAAAAATAATATGATGGATCCGGAGGAAGGAATTGTTGGAAAAATAACTGACCCTGTGAGGCGAAGAGAGCTTGCAAAAAGTGTTGCAGAAATCAGAGGCTATCAAAAAACAAACCAGGCAATGATGGACAAGGCAAAGTCTGAATTTGATAACTTAATTGCTCTTCTCAGAAAGCAAGGCATTGAAGATCCATTCAATCATCCTGCTGGGCAGGCAGCACGAGTAAACTATGGTAGCAAGGTATCAGGTCTTTACGAGAGCATGGATGCAACTATTTCACTTGATTTTCCTGAATACTTTAGCCGTGAATCATTCTCGGGAATGTATGACATGGCTGTAAAGGATGCAACAACTGGCGAGTTTTATGAACTTTCCGGAGACAGTACGCACATCGGAAAAATAATGAGGGAATTTGGAAAACAGCCTGACTTTAAAAGCATTGCAACCCCCGAGGTTGGCTCTAACACTGCGTATGTGACAAAAAACGGGGGCGAAGCATTATCCTATTATCGGATTGGAGCTGGAAATGAAATTGCATCAGTTCCTGCTGACAACATAGAGCAGGCTTTGTCAAAATACAAGGATAAGTTTGTTCAGCTTGACAACGGCAAGAGAATGCAGCTTGCAGAACACAATATGAATTTTATTAAGTCAAATATTTCCGGTGACGTAAAAATTCTTGACGGTGGCTGGGAACATGCTGGTGACTGGACTCCGTTGGATTTCTCGGACTTGCTTGTGAGAGACAGAAGTCTTAGTAAATATAGTGCTGTCACAAAAAATATTGATGACTTTTACAAGACATTAAGAGAATCCAACTATATTGAAAGGCGTTTTTTCAGTGCACTTGACAAAGCCTTTGCACAGCAGGACGAGCTTCTTAAAGATTATTTTATTTTAAAGGGCGGGGTTAAGTGGACTCTCTATCCATTCATCTTCTGGGAAGTTAAGAGAGGAGGGGCAGAGATTGTTGGAGAAGATGCTGCTTCTGGTCTCTCAGCTTACATGCTTCCTGAATCCTGGGAAGAAATTTCTTCAGTTCTTGGAAACAATCCAATCTATCAGGATGCTTACATTGACTATTTTGCAAACGCTGGAAGTGACCAGGGGGATATCTTTTCACAGGTTTTAAACAAGCTGCCTTGGAAGATGATTCTTGACACTGTTTCAGAAAAATACAATCCATTGAAGAAAACATTTCAGCAGTTAACAGGCACTGGTGTGAGAAACAAGGTTGAGAACATTGCTCTTTACATGACTACTTCTCAACGATGCTATGGCTGCACCTCAGTTATAAATTCTCAGACTGGCAAAGATTTCAGCCCAGCATTTGACGTAACTGGTAACTTGGATGCTTATATGGTTGAGGATGCTGGAAAAGAAGCAAGAGAAATAGGCACTACACTTATTTCTTTTTCACATCACACTAACATGGTTGGAGAAGAGGGCGGCGAACCCATTGACCTTGTCAAGGCAGAGCGAGAGGGAAACACATGCAGGGAAGCTGTTAAGGAAGCATTGCTTGGCTGGGATCTTGGAAGCAGGGCTGGAGGAGTCATGGCTGCAGGAGAATCATTGTCTTACTTCTTGTTCGGCTGGGCTGGCGGAGGTTTTTCAACAGTTGTTCAACAAATAATGGTTGCTCCAAAGATTGCTGGGTGCATTGACACTGAAGAAGGATATTATACTCACATGTTCGCGGCTTCTGACAAAGAAGCAGAGGGAACAGAGCAAGCAAGCAAGCTTTCAGCTGAAAACATTAGTGAGATGGTAAGCGATGGAACAAATACTGTAATGGATTCGCTGAGCGGAGGAGAGGGCGGAGCACTAGCAGAGCAGGCTCAAAAAGTAAAGGAACAAGTCGAAAAATTCACTAAAAGCCAGACAAAGCCGGATGTTGTAGAATCCGTTGTGTCAATGAGGGGTGAGTCAAGCGGAAAAATCTCCAGTCCTGCTTTGTTCTATCACTGGTTTAAGGGGGAAACCAATGCCTCCAAGTACAGAGAGGATGGCAAAAAAGTTATTTCTGACAAAGAAAATGGAATTGATGTTGACATTGATTTTGAAGATGGAAAAATTAAGGTAAACGGAGAAGGCGTGATTGATGATGAGGATGCTGTAAGGTTAACAAGCACTAATACAAATATTCCTGCTGAGGAAATTCCACAGAATCTGACAAAGGTTAAGTTGTCTGGAACAGGTCCTTTGTTCAGGCTTGATGTTGACGGCAGGTTTACGGTTCTTGACAAACAGGTTTTAGACTGCATAAAAGCAGGTGTTCTTGAACAGACTGCTGTCCCGCTTTATTCAAGCAATCTTACGGATGCTTTTGGACAAGTAAAATCAATAGTTACTGATTCACATCCTGCTATTTTGGTAAAGCCTTCTGAAAAAATAATTATTGCAGAGGGAGTTCCAAGAGAAGTTGTAGAGGGAACAGGCGCACACGCGATGGTTTATGGAAGCAGAGAAGTAAAGCTTTCAAACAGCAGAGATGTAAATGTTGGCTTGTTTGATTCAATCCAGTTTGAAAACGGAGTAATAGTCTACAAGCCTGAAACAAACGAGCTTATTGTCTGGTTAAAGCACCACAAGAATGCAGTGCTTAATCAAACAGATGTGGCTGGATTGAAAGCAGATTTAACACAGGTTACAAATCCTGTTACAAACTGTCCTGAGCCAGCAGTTGACTTAAGTGCAATAGCTACTGAAGGCTCTGAAATGATTTCCACGAGAGTTGAAAACTTCAATGACTCAATGAAACATCTTGGCCCATTCCAGGTGTTTGATACTCCCACAAAACGTTTCATAATTTATTCAAAATATGTTGAAGAAGGCGGTTGCAATGGCCTTGATTGTTGCAAAAACTTCTTCAAGGTAATTGACAAGCAGACAGGTGAAGTCTATGAATCTGAAATAGTTGATGGTGGAGTAGAACAGACTGCTGATGGAATAAAGATAACAACAGAGGATGGAAAGACTCATGACCTTGAATTTTCAGCGGATGGCGGAATTCCAATGCTCAAATACAATGATTCTCCTGAAGAGGTTTTGACATCTGCTCAGGGAAAGAATGGTTCTTTTTACTACGATCCAGATAAGGGCTTGTGGTATCCAGAAAATGCACAGCTTCTTCCATTGCTTGAAGCATTCAAACAGGTTGGTGTTGGAACCTCTGTTGGGCCGGATGGGGCAGTTACATCAAATGCAACAGGCAATAGCATGAATGTGAATATTGGCTCTGGCTCTGGATCGCTACTTGATCTTCCATCTTTACCAACAGACTTGCTGTGGATTGCAGTATTTATTTCAAGTCTTGCTGTCTGCTTTGTCTGGGTGAGAAAAACAATTCTGATTAAAGGACAATCTTAGTAGAGCAACAATTTAACTGAGCAATCCAATCGCACAATCTTGGGAAAGCAACTCAAAGCAACTAATGCAATCAATGCAACACAAAACAACCCAAAAAGGTTAAGCATAACTTTTTTAAGTATTTTCTAGTTTTATTTATTTCATGAAATCAGTTGAATTTTTTGCGCTTCTTGAAATAGCTGAGCACGTAAACAGCAGAAGCACCCAAGGCTCTAAAATGTCTACTGCCCAACTTGCAAAAAAACTCATGGTTTCACAGCAGACTGCTTCGAGAATCATGCGCTCTCTTGAATTTCAGAATCTTGTTCAAAGAATTCCTTCTTCAACAGGAACAATTCTTTCAGTCTCTGAAAAGGGAAAAAATTTTCTTAAAAAAACAGGAAAAAGGGCAGTAAGCTTGGCTTCTTGCAAAACAGGAAATGAACTCTTAGGGCTTGTTTGTGATGGTCTGGGTGAGGGGGCATATTATACTTCAAGACCAAGCTATGTTTTGCAGTTTAAAAAACTCCTTGGATTCAAGCCATTCAAAGGAACTCTTAATATCAAAGTGGAAGAGCACGAAGCAGAGCATTTTCTCAGGAAAATGAATCCTGTGAAAATAGATGGTTTCAAAACCGGTGAAAGAAGCTTTGGAAAAATAGATGCATTTCCTGTGCTGGTTGGAAAAGGAATTGAAGCAGCAGTTCTTGTGCCAGAGCGTTCTTCTCTTGGAAAAAAAATTCTTGAAATTGTCTCGCCTGTTTTTCTCAGAAAAAAGCTTTCCTTGGAAAACGGAGACAAAATAAAAATTTCAGACGGGATTAAATGAAAAAAATTGGAATAGCTGACACTATGTTTGCCCGCGGAGATATGGGCGGGTTAGCTGAAAGAACAATTAAGGAAGCAAGGCCAGATGTCAGAGTGGAGAGATTCACTGTCCCAGGAGTAAAAGATTTGCCTGTTGCCTGCAAGAAACTTATTGAAGAAAAAGAATGTGATATTGTTATTGCGCTCGGAATGCCTGGCAAGGAAGATATTGACAAGGTCTGTACACATGAAGCATCTCAAGGAATTATTCAGGCACAGCTTGCAACAAACACTCACATAATTGAAGTATTTGTTCATGAAGACGAGGGCAGGAATGACAGAGAGCTTGCTGAAATAATGCGTGATAGGGCATCCAAGCACGCGCTAAATGTACTTGACCTTTTGTTTAATCAGGATTCTCTTCGAAAAAGAGCTGGAACCGGGCAGAGACAGGGTTCAAAAAACGCTAAAAAATTAAATATTTGAAAATTGAAAAAATCAGGGAATCAAAATTCAAACAAAGAAATTAATGAATCAAAAAATCAATAAAATCAAATAACTAACTGAAGTCGAAAAAATCAATGCAAAGGAGTGTGGAAAAATGGTTAGAATAGGTTTTGTTGTGTCTGAATTCAATTATGACATAACCCAAATGATGTTGAAGAGAGCAGAAGAGCATGCAAAGTTTCTTGGTGCAGAGATTGCGGAAACAGTTTCTGTTCCCGGCGCATTTGATATGCCTCTGGCAATAAAGCGTCTTCTTGAAAAAAAAGAGATTGACGCAGTAGTAACTTTGGGGGCAGTTATTGAGGGTGGCACAGCTCATGATGATGTTGTTGCTGGTCATTGCTCTAGAAAGGTAATGGACCTCTCACTTGAATACAACAAGCCAGTTGGCTTTGGTGTTTCAGGACCGAAGATGACACGGCAACAGGCTGCGGAGCGAGTTGACTCTTATGCTAGAAGAGCAGTTGAAACAGCAGTCAAACTATGTGATAAGTAATTAAGGTAAATTAAAGTAAAAAGTAAATTAAAGTACTTAGAATAAGAAATAAAGTTAGTTGGGCGGAGTTGGTTTAGGGTTAGGCAGCAGGCCTAAGCTCTTCTCCTTCATTTTCTTCTTCCCCTTCTTCTCCCTGTTCCCTTTCTGGTTGTCCTGGTTCTGGAGCTGGCTCTATTGGTCTTTGCTGTTCCATTCTCTGGTCTTCACCTTGCTGCATTTCTTCTCCAACTTGCGGTTCTTGCCCCCCAGTCTCACTAAATTCTCTTGGAGTTTCTCTGACAGCATGCTGGTACTCTCTCCCATAATTAATTCTTTCTGCCATCTTAGCAGCATCCTTTATTCCGTATGCTTTAAGAATTCCTATATCGAGCTCGATTTTTTTTTCTCTCAATTGTTCAAGATTCATTCCAGGATTTCTTTCATATTCTTCGAGCAGTTGTCTTGAGCCTGAGCTCCAGAAATCAGTTGCTCTGGCAATTCTTCTTTCAGTCACCCACTTTCCCATTCTGGAAGTTTTGAACCTGCTTCTTGGAGCAAAAACCCAGCCAAGAGTTCCAGTAACTATGTTGCTAAGACTTGAAGCGGATTTAACCCAAATGCTGTTGTCGGTTGGCAACCAATAACTTGGGCTTATTTTTTCCAAAAACCAGTTCTTTGCATTTGAAGGAGATTTCTTAATCCAAGAAGACATTTTTGTAGAAAATCTCGCGTCTTTTCTAGCTTGTGCAGCCCCGGCCTTTATATGATTAAATGCCTTTGAAGAAGACTGAAAATTATTAAACAAAAATCCAGCAGTGCTGTTTCCTGAACCTTCAACAAAAAGTCTCACTGGAACAAAACCCTGTGGAAAACCAGATTTGTACCAGGCTCTCTTTAGCTTTTCTCTCTGTTCTTTAGGAATTCTTTCCCAGACCTCAGCTCTTGCTCTGTCAAGCTGAGCTCGGGTAATTTCAGTTTCGTGAGAAACTTCTTCTCTTCTTTCCGGTTCCTGTCTTTCAGGTCTTTCTCTTGGTCTTCGCGGCAAAATATCACCATACTTAATTATGTATAAGTTTTTGTTTAAGTGTACATTGGAGTCCGCTCTTCAACCTTTTTGACTTCCTCGTGTTCTTTTTTTATTTGCTCTAACTGTTTCAGTAGAGCTGACTCTGTTTCCTTTGCTTCTTTTTTTAGCGGATTCAGGTCTATCTTTAGTTTCACGATTTCATCAAGCTTTTTTAGAATGTCTGATGCTGCTTCATAGTCTGCGGCAATATGCACATTGCCCATTATTGAAACAGCTTCAATTCCGGTTGCTTTCAGTTCTAGCAGGATAAGAGATGTAATGCCGCTGGTTATTCCTTCTTGAATAATTTTTATTTTATATTTTTCAAGAAACTTTTTTGATTTTGCATTTGCTGCAATTCCATAAATGCAGGAATCGCTCTTCTTATATTCTGTATCTGGTGCGCGAATTCCGCTCAAGGAAATAATTCTTGAAATCTTATTTTTCTTAATCCATTGAACAATAGCTTTTGCAACATCTTCTGTGTAAGCTGTTGGAATAATCTGCTCTGAAACAATCACTGCAAGTTTGTGTTTTTTGCTTGCATAAATTCTTGAAGGTCTTACAAGTTCGCCTCCGTGAATTCTTATGACTGGAACAAAAATATTTGACTTCATATAACCAATTTCTTGAAACCCGAGTTTTTCTACAAGATATTTTGAACTAATTGTTCCCACTAGACCCATGCCTGGGAAACCCTCTGTGAGAGTAAATCCAGATAGGTCTGTTTTTTTTGTCATTACAAATTCTATTTCTGCTACTCTCATCTATACACCAGTAAAAAAATAACTAAACTTCTTAATAAACCTGCTCTCCCCTATGTCTTTGTTTTACAAGCTTAAGCCATTGAAATGATTTTTCCAGCAAAATAGGAAAAAAAACTCAATGGTAATAGAATCACTGCGTAAAAGAAAAAATTTTTTCTGTTACCCTCCATAAACGCAACAAAGGCAGACGCAATAAGAGCATATTCTGCAAGATAAAAAAAACTTGCTATCCCTGCTGAATCTGCAAGTTCTTTTCCGTATTGTTTTGTTCCCCCAAAAGAAAGCTCTTCAAGCATTGAAAAATCAATTCCTGAAACAACTCCTTCAAGAAGTCCAAGAACAAGAGGCACAAGAATTCCTCCTGCAAAAAGAAGTGTGTATTTTTGAATAATTAGATTTGCTCTCCGTTCTCTAATAATTGATTCTGTTTCGAGCATATCCTCTGCTGCCTGTCTAAAAGCAAGGCTCATGTCTGCTCCGCTTCCATAAGCCTGAACTAAAAGTTCAACTGCTCTGTCCACAACAGGGCTCTGCACTCTTTTTCCAAGATTCATCAATGCCTTGTCAAAATCGGCTCCAAGTCTTATTTCCTGACTTGCTTTTTTGAATTCCTGCGCAAGAGCATTTTCTTCTTCCCCCAGTTTTTTCAAAATTTCTTCAGCTGTCGTGCCTGAGGGAAAGCTTGAAGCAGACAAAAGAGATTCCGGAACCGCAGACTCTTTCTTTCTGAATTGGCTTTCATACTTGTAGGACACAATAAAAAATAAGAGAATGCAGGGAAGAACAAAGCCAAGCGCTGCTGTTGCCACGAAAAATTCTCTGAAAAATTCAATCCAAAAAGAAGAAATTCCTATTGTTCCTGCTCCTGCAAGACCTGTGGCAATGCACAGTTTCAAAAAATTATTGAATGAAAGTCCGGAGCATTCTAGTTTTTTTTCAAGCAACTGAATTCTTTTTTTTTCAACAAAAATTTCAATCAATTCCATTTACTCACCCACTACTTGCCCACATGCTACTCACCCGCTCTTTTAATTACCTCAGAAAAACAGGAGTCTTTGACCTGATTATTGCAAGAATTATGAGATCGAGGAGGGGGAACACAAAAGCGATTGTAATAAAAACCTGCACTGGTGTGAAACTTGTTTTAAGAAAAAGTCCACCTATTATAACATAAGCTTGGAAAATTGCAGGAATGACTGCGGAAACTGCGATGAATGCAAGAGAAAAAACAACAATCTTTCCGGAGAACTCTTGTGCTGAGGCTTTCTGTTTTCTTAAAATTTCTGAAGACATTTTGTGAATTGCTTCAACACTAGTTTTTCTGCTTCCCTGTTCATAAATCAGAATAATCCTTGACACTGCCTGTTTTATTTCAATGTTTTGATATTTCTTTGAAATAGACAAAAGTGCTTCCTGCACGCTGGTGCCTTTTTCTTCTATTGACTTTAGTGCTTTGCAGAATTCTTCTGAAACCAAGCCATAGCTTCCTTTCCCTACTGACAAAAGAGCTTCTTCAAAAGAGGCTCCAAGCGAAATGCTTAACGCAAAAGAATTAAGTGCAAAGGGAAGTTCTTTTCTGAACAACTCTGTCTTAAATTTTTTTTTCCTGAACTGGATTGAAATTAAAATAGCAAGAACAAGAAAGCCCGCGAGAGCTCCAAAAAACAGGCTCTCAAAAAGTTTCTTTGAATAAAGCCCCACAATAAACCACACAATTATTCCTGCGACTGCGGAAATCCCAGCATGTTTCTCAACTGCTTTCTTCAGCTCGTGTTTTTCAATTTTCATGGATTTCACTCATAAACTCTTCCAGGCTGATTGTTTTTTTTGAAACAGTTTCAAGAAATTTTTTCTTTTTCAGAATGCTTTTCTTAAAACTGTTTTCTGCGCCAGAGAAAGCATTTTTTGTTTTTTCCTTTATCCTGCTGCTTTCTCCTGTCTTTTCCAAACAGTCTTTTCTGTAATTGAATGAAAAAATCTTGTTTGGTTTTACACACCCGTCTTTCTGCACAATTTCTGAAATTTCCATAATTCTTCTCTTTTCAGTTTTTGTTTTTCCTTTGTCATCGAATGAAACCCATCTTCTCTGCAAAATCAACAGGTCTATTGAACACAAGTCTGTTTCATCTGCTCCGAGATTTCTCATTCTTCTGATGCATTCCTCTGAAGAAGTTGAATGGAATGTTGCATAGCTTCCTCTTCCCTGTCCAGCCAAAAGAGTATCAATAAATGAGGAAAGCTCTTCCCTGCTTCTAACTTCTCCTACTACAATTCTGTCAGGGCGCATTCTCAAAGTGTTTTCAATCAGGGAATGCATTCTAATGCTTCGCTCGTCGCAGACATTCAATTTCACAATATGCTTGTGCGGAAAAAATAACTCTGGGGTTTCTTCCACTACAACAATTCTCTCGTTCTCCGGCACAAAGCAGAACAATGCATTGAGTGATGTTGTCTTTCCGCTTCCCGTGTTTCCTGCCACAAGAAGAGAAGCATCAGTTTCCATTGCAGTCCAAACAAAGGCCATTGCCTCTGCGCTGAATGTTTTGTTTGAAACAAGCTCTGCAGGAGTAAAAGCTTTTGACCTGAACTTTCTTATTGTAACACTTGGTCCAGAAAAAGCAACAGGTTCAATTGCTGCATTAAGCCTGCTTCCGTTTTCGAGAGAAGCATTAATCAACGGAGTCTGCATTGAAAGTCTTCTTCCAGTTGAACGGCACAATCTGTTAACGCTTTCAACAAGCTTTTTTTCTTCACAAAAGAAAAGGCTTGATTCAATCCAGCCGAATGCTCTGTGAAAAACAAAAACAGGTTTTTCTTTTCCAACTCCAATTACTGCAATTTCTTCAATGCTGTCATCGTCCAGTAAGACACTCAGCACTCCGCCTTTTTTTGTGTCAATCTCAAGCAATCTGCAAAGATACTCTTTTTGTTCAGTACTAATTTCAGCACATTTTTCAATGCATTGTTTTTTCAAAGCATGAAACGAGTTCTGTTTTGAGGACTGTATTTTTTCAACGGTTTCCAAAAATAATTCTGCTTCTCCAAGAGACAGGGATGGGAGGGCTGCAATAAATATTCTTTGCCCCCGACTGTTTTTTTCAATTATATTGTTTGTGCTCAGATTTCCCTGAACAACATTCCAGCCAAGGAATTTTTCAATTTTTTCAATGTCTTTTTTTGAATGAACTAGTTTTATCTTGTTTAAAGGACAGGCTCCAATGCATAATTGAAAAAAATTGTTATCAGCACACAAATCACATTTTACTGCCTTGCCGTTCACGAGGCTGATTGCAGAATAAGGACAGGCTTCAACACAAGCTCCACAGCCATCGCATTTGCTCTTGTCGATTGAGAGCACACTGGAAGCAGTTTCAAAAAAAGCATTTTGCGGGCAAGCTTCTGCGCATTTTGCTTCTGAGGGCGGGCAATGCCTGCAGTTAAGACCATTAATTTCAAGCTTGTTAGGGCAGTGCCTGAGGCAGTCTCCGCACTTATCGCAGTTGCTGTCAACTGACAACAGCAATCCAACCAACTCTC
>JAFCCW010000032.1 GCA_017609985.1 Candidatus Iainarchaeum sp. | reverse complement strand
TCAGGCGTGAACATGCTTCAACTGTTTCTTATCAGGCAGTGCACAAAACGCTTAAGCAGTTGCTTGAAGAGGGAGTTCTTGAAAAACAGGAAAGCGATTATCAGTTAAGCAAGGCTTGGATTGAAAAAATCAAGAAAGCTGGAACTGCTATTGAGGACGCTTATGCTTTGGAAGCCGGTTTGATGAAAGAGCTTTTTGAAAAGGGAAGTGTTTCCCTTAATTTTGAAACACTTTACGAGCTGGATAGGTTTCTTGTAAATTTTGCTTCCAAAATTCCTGAGCCGGCTGGAAAAAGGCTTTGCCTTCAGTGGAACCATTTTTGGATCCCTTTGTTTTTTAGCAGGGAAGAATACAAGTTGATGCGTTCTCTTCTTTCTGCTTTTGATACCTATTGCATTACCCCAGGGGATACTGCGATTGACCGCTGGTGTGCTGATTTTTGGGCAGATCAGGGGGTTCATAAGCGAATTGGTTGCAAACGAATTTCCAAACAGGATTTGGTTGTAGTTGACGATGTTGTAATCGAAGTGTTTTACCCTGAAGAAATTCTGAAAGATGTTGATACCGTATATAAATCAGCAAAATCAGTTAAAGATCTTGATGTTGATTCTTTTTTTCAATCTGTTTTTGAAAAGAAAACAATGATTCCGGTTGTTGTCCGCAGAGACAAAGAGCTTGCTGAAGGGCGCAGAAAGAAAATCCTTGTTTTTTTTGAATAAAAAAACCTTTAAATATGAGTAAAACTCTATTAGTAATTGATTTATTTATTCGGAGCGTGATGTTGTGGTTGAAAGGGTTAAAGGAATTCAGGGATTGGATAAGGCACTGAATGGAGGAATTCCTGAAGGGAACATGGTTCTTGTTTCCGGCGGGGCAGGAACAGGAAAGTCCACTCTCTGCCTGCAGTTTTTGATGAACGGAGCAAACCTCTTTGGCGAAAAAGGCCTCTATGTTTCAACCGAGCAAAGCCTTGCAGAGCTAAGAAAGCAGGCAGCTTCCTTTAACTGGGATCTTGACGGGCTGATAAACAAGAACATGCTTAAGATACTCTACTTTGACATCACAAAGGGAGACTCTTTCATGAAAAAGCTTGATGAAACCATTAATTCATTCAAGCCAAAAAGAATCGTTATAGACAGCATGACCACGCTCACAGACGCACTACTCGTCTCAGGCATAGAAGAAGACAGCGCATTCTCAATGGTGCAAATCGCAGAAACAGTCTCGCCAATACCGAAGACAGAGCAGATAATTGCGAAAAGCATATTATATAGATTAATATTGGAATTGAAGAAACATGAAGTTACTACTATGTTGACCTCTGAATTGTTTGAAGGTTCGGATAGATTAAGTGCAGATGGAATAAGCGAATTTATTACTGACGGGGTAATTGTTCTTAATGCGTTGGCTGTTGGAGATCAAATGAATAGAACATTGCAAATAAGAAAAATGAGATACACTCCAATTGAAGCTGGGATAAATTCTTATAGTATTATGGACAAAGGAATTTCCTTTGAGGACTGATATGGACATCAAAGATAAAGCAGTTAAGTTTTATATTGAGAGATATGTTATTCCTAAAGCTCTTATTCTTGATAAACCTGGTTTTGTAGATTTTAAGATTTCTGGAAAAACTGAGGTTTTTGCAAGACAAATATTAGTTCCAGAGTCATTTTTTATAAATCTTGAAAGGAAGATAATATCTGGGCGGGGTGATGCGGGTAGGAAGATTATGTATTCTTTAGGTAAGCGTTTTGGGTATAGGTTTGCACAGTTAGGGCGATTTGAGAATATTACTGATCACCCTGGTGAAAAAGTGGTTAAGTGGGTTGATATAGCAAGCAAGTTTGTCGGAGGCACTTATGCTACTGATGTTTCCCAAACTACTGATGTTACTACTAAAACCGTTGATTATACTTTGAGAAACTTTGTTATATGTGAAAAACTTGAGTATGATTATTTTCTTGCCACCGGTGGTGCTGCAGGGGTGGTAGCTTGGATTCTTCAAGATCCAACTATTGAAGGTAAATTATATAATAGCAAATTTGATTCAAATGGAGATCATGTTTGTAATGTTAAATGTGCTCCCTATGATGTGTTAAGTCAATCTTTTGAATCTGATTTTTTTAAGGAAACCAATGTTGATGATCTGAAACCAGATCTGAGGGAATACAGGGCGTTTAATGCTGAAGTGAATATCAAATACAAAAAATCTTTTCAAAGTTATCTTGATGCTGGGTTGTTTAAGTACAAACGCGGAATAATAAAATACAAAGAAGAAAGGTTTTTTCTTATGGAAGTTAGTGCGATATACCTTTTGGAAATGTTATTTTCAAAAGATAAAGACCTTTTGTTTAATACTGCCTTTTATGTTGGAAATAATTTATTCGGAGAAATGGAACGTAACAGTTTAGAAACAGTACTTGAACTTTTGTCTGCTCTTGGGTGGGGGGAAGTTTTGGATTTTAGTACAAGAACAAAAAAAAGAATAGTAATAAATCACTTTCCTTGGACAAAATGGTATAAAGAAATCGAATTTAGCATGGTTGCGGGGTTGTTAAGTGGCATATTTTCAAAAATTAGTAAGAAAGAAACAGTTTTTCGAAAAACAGGGTTGGAGCTTTCAAATGGGCATCTAACCTTAATATTTGATGAGTAATGATTTTTTATGGTTTTATTTGACTGTGGCCCAGTTGAGAAGAAAATTTATTCTTTGCGTTCTGAATCTCCCCTTGTAATTCCTCAGATAGATCCTGATAAATTTGGGGATAGTTCTAAAGTATTCAAGAATATTGCTGAATGTGGGATTAATCATATTGCGATTGGAGGTAGTATCGTAGATCCAGATAAGATGAAAGTTTTTATTGAATCTGCAACAAAAGACTTTGATTTCTCAGTTATTACCTATATTACTAATTCTTCTATTGGGCTTATTAAAGGAATTAAAGGAAAAACAGCAGTTTATTGGATGTCTGTGGCAAATTCAGAAAATCCATATTATTTTAGGGACAATCTTATAATGTTAGCCCCGATTATTGAAAAAAATAATTTTGAAACAATACCAACTGCCTATGTCTTTGATGATCGAGGATATGTGGGAACCGCTAATTGGTTAACAAGATCAATTCCCATTCCCCGTGATAAGAAGGACATTAGCCTTGCAGTTGCTTTGGCTATGGAAAAATTGGGTGTCCGCTTTTATATTGCTGCAGGTGGTTCAGGTTGTTCACTTGCCCCACCTCCAGAACACATTTCTCTTTTAAGGGAAAAAACTGATTTGTTTATTATTCCAACAAGTGGCATAAAAACCAAGCAGTCTGCAGAAGAATTGTTTAAGGCGGGAGCGGACGCAATACATGTTGGTCAACTTATTGAAGAAAAAAAGGGGTTTGAAGTACTTAGAGATATGATTAAATCTTCAAAGAAATTTTCTGGCAGAGATATTTTATGATTCCCGTTTCCCAAGATTTTGATTCAATGCATAGTTTAAATAAAATTTTTCCAAAACATTTTTTTCGAGAATTAGATAACATAGAGCACGCTATCTTTGATTTGGATGGAACTATATATCCCTCGTTGCTTATTTTGGATATTGCCAAATTTGTTTTTTCATCTGATTCTAGCAAATATGCTTTAAAAGAGAAAGATTTGATTAATCTTGTTCAACAAAGCGAGTTTTTGACTTTTGAAGAGACAACAAAAAATTTTGTTAAACTTTTGAGTGGTGAAAAAAGAAGTTTATTTATTGAAAATTGTGATCAATTTTTGCATAATATTTATCCTAATGCTATCGAATTTATTAAATATCTCAAATCAAGAGGAATAAAATGTCATCTAATTTCTTTAACTCCGTTATTTATTGCAAAAGAAGTAGCGAGTTATCTTGGCCTCACTAGTTTTTCGGGAATGAAATATAGTGGTAAAGAAACAAAAACAGATTTTATTTTTGACGGAAACTATTTGCCAGTAAATGATTTCAAAAATTTTAAATTAGATTGTCTAAAAAATACTCTGAAGGGGGTTTCACAAAAGAAGATTTTATTTTCGGGAGACAGTCTAGATGATTTGGAATTATTTAAATTTTCAAATATTAAAATATTGGTTAATAACTCAACTTTAATCAATAAAAAACTCACAAATACAAAAATAGGTTATTCCTTTATTCTTAATAAAAGACCAGATCCTTGGATTGAGTTAATGTCTTTTATTAAAAATTAGTAATCTTCACGGTTTTTTATTCTTTTTCTTCTCAATATTTTATTAATGCCAAACACCAGTTTAGGAAATAAACACAAAGCGACTTCTTCTTTAATAGTCAAGATTCTAGGAAAAGATTTCCCACTAAGTGTTAAAGAGATATTCAACAGGCTGAAAAGAGAGTATTCAGCAGAGATGTCCTATCAGGCTGTTCAC
>JAFCCW010000031.1 GCA_017609985.1 Candidatus Iainarchaeum sp. | reverse complement strand
ACCAAAAGTGGTACCATTTCTCAAGGCGGTTTCAACCAATTTTATGACAAAGTTATCTAGTTTTATCTTTTTATTAGGATTTTCAGGTAGAAGGTATATTTTCTCAGCCCAAGGGCGAGTTAACTTATGCAATGTTGCTCGTGCTTTGTCTTCATTTGTTGTTCTTCTAAAAATTGCGGATGCAAGTTCAACCTCAGTAAACCTTGAAGTAAATATTTCTATGTTTGTTAAATCTTTTTTTAGAATGAGATCAATAAACTCTTTTGATTCTTCATGCTCTTTTTCTTTAGATAAAACGTAAGAAACAAATACACAGGAATCAATATATACTTTCATCAGCTTCGCCTCTTCACCTTCTTTCCCTTACTACTAGCCCAAAAAGAAACTTTCACTCTCTTAGGAACTTTCTTTGTTGCGGTAAAAGAAATCCGCTCCCCTGTATTTGTTCTAAAACTAACTTTCACTCTCTTAGGAACTTTTCTTGTTGACCAAAAGCTTACTTTCTTCTTTTTATCTGGCATTTCCACCACAACATTATTCTTCCAAAACGTTTTCCTTTGCAAGGAATTCCTTTTCTTCTTCGTTTAGCTCTTGTTTGTTCAAGAGCTTTCTTGCAATTGTTTTGTATTTCTCTATTCTTCTTTTTTGTATTCCAATAATCATTCCGTTCACAAAAATCACTCCAATCCCATCTGTTCTAAAACCAGCCGAAGCTTTTCATCGGTTTCCTTCCTTTCTTCTTCAGCTTCCTTCAGCAAGGTAACTGCGTCTTCTAGTGGCAGGGTGTTGTCTTCTCCGTTTTGGGAAACATAGCGAGAGGGGCTTAGGTTGTAATCGTTTTTTGCAACTTCTTCTTTTGAAACAGTTACGCTAATGCCTTCTTCTTTTTTCCATTTGTGGTAAATGTCTGCGATTTTCTTGATGCTTTTTTCTGGCAAAAAGTTTTTTGGCCTGCCTTTTTCGAAGAGTTTTGAAGCATTAATAAGCAAAATCTGGTTCTTGTGTTTTTTGTTTTTGTTTATTACGAGAATTATTCCTGGGGCGGTTGTGTTATAGAATAGGTTTTCTGGAAGCAGGAGAACTGCTTCAACCAAGTCTTTTTCAACAAACTGTTTTCTGATGTCTCGCTCTCTGTTTGCTCCAGTATTGCCAGAGCCTCGTGAAACAGAGCCTGTATCTAAAACAACTGCTATTCTGCCTTTTTCTTTGAGTGATGCAAACATGTGCTGTATCCAACCCCAGTCAGCAGAACCTGAGGGAGGATAACCAAAAGAAAACCTGTTGTAAGCATCAGTTTCATAAGTGCCTTGGGAAAAATCCTGATTCCACATTGGATTGGCAACAACAATGTCAAACTTTTTCAGAGAACCATCTGCATTCTGAAAAGCCGGCTTGTTCATTGAATCCCCCAAAGCAATGTTTGAATCCATTCGGTGGATGAATGAGTTCATTTTTGCCATAGCATAAGTGCTATGTAATATTTCTTGCCCATAAAATTTGAGAGGGTTAACTTTTGTGTCATTTCCAAACTTTTCCCTAAACTCTAAAAAACTCTTTATGATTAGCCCGCCTGAACCAAGGCAAGGGTCACAAATCTCTTCGCCTTGTTCTGGGCTGACAATTTTTGCCATTAAAACAGCCACTTCTCTTGGAGTATAAAATTCCCCTGCGCTTTGCCCAGAGCCTTCAGCAAACTTTCTAAGCAAGTACTCGTATGCTCTTCCAAGAATATCTGGTTCAACATTTTTCAAACCCAAGCGATGTTTGTTAAGAATGTCAATCAGCGCTTTTAGTTTTTCATCACTTATTACTCTCTGGCCTGCTGTCGTGGTGTTAAAGTCAACAATATCAATGACTCCTTGCAGCTTTGGGTTTTCTCTTGCGATGCTTCTGACGGCGTCGGTTAGAAATTCTCCTGTGTTAGTGCTTTGTTTTGTTATCTTTGCCCAGCGGGCATTTTCCGGAATATAAAACCAGACAAGTGAATGGTCTTCTTCAACCAATTGTTCAGCTGTTTCCTTGCTTTCATATTCTTTTGAGAGCTTTTCAACCTCATCATCAAAAACATCAGAAAGGCGTTTCAAAAAAATTAATGGCAGAATATAATCTTTGTATTTTGGAGCATCAACATCGCCCCGAATCTTACAGGCAGCTTCCCAAAGCCAGCCTTCCAAGGTTTTAATATCAAGCAAATCAACACGCTCCTTCGAGTTCAATATATACAGTAGTCAAATGTTTTTAAAACAAACCAGACAATATAAGTACTATGGCTTTCTGGGCAGTAAATCATTCTTGGGATTCTTTTAGGGCAACTAAAGAGTATTGTGGTTTTGTTTCTGAAACAGAGCGAAACAAGATTAGCACAGACGACAAAATCGTTTATTTGGGGCAAGGCATTGTTTTTGGAATATTTGAAGCAGTTGAATTAGTTGAAAACGAGTTTAAAGGATGGAAAAAACCATATCATTTTCAAGTTAAACTGAAGCCAATTGTTTTGTCTGAAAAAGGGCTTGTTGCAAAGCAATTAGAAAGCAAGATTTTATTACAAAAATCAGAGAGTGGTTCGCCAAACCTTTTAGAGCTTAACGAAACAGAGTATAATGCAATAAAAAAAGCAGTCGAGGAGAAACAAAAGGAGCTAGTGTTTGAATGAGTTACGAGCTTTACACCCGCGGAGGCAGCGGACCAGAAAAGATTACTTTGACCTGCCCAAAGTGTGGAGAAAAATGTGAAGTTCTCTGGGTTCCATCCAAATCACATACATACAGGCAATCTGGAACGACAGGAATCTCAGAAACCGCTACAAACAGAAGCGGAGACAAAGTCACCGGAGACTGCAAATGCGGATACGAATTCAAACCGAAAGACTTAGATGAATGGTAATTTTTTAAAGAATTTAAAAAGAGAGATTAATTCTCTCTTAAGAACTTATTCGAAGCAATGTTCAACATCAAATCCTTGAGCTTTCCTTCAATTTCTCTCGGCAAAAAGTTGTTTCCGTTGTTGTCAATGCAATTGTATTCGAGGTTTGAGAGTTTTTCAAATAACTCTTTCTTTGATAAGACACTCTTGCTTCTGTTTTCAAATTCAGGAAATTCCAACACAGGATTCTCACCTTGATAATTATAATAAAAGGCACACTGGTTTGCTATTGCGAGCTTTTTAACAAACCAGCCAATCATGGCTTCCTTTACTTCGCGCTCGCTTGACTTGTTAAACTCCGTCATTTTCTCTACTTCACTCTGATTGAAACCAAACCAGATTCGCTCATAAAAATTGTTTTCACAGTCAACAGCATAGTAAACTATTGAATCCCTTATCTCTTGGAACTCTTGCCGAGAAAAGAGAGCAACACTCATTGCACCCCCTCCTTAGTGATTATTATGCTTAGAAAATAGGACTGTATTATTTTCACTTCAACCAACCACACAAATGCGATTAGCCTGCTCCGAATAAATTACTTTGACTGATTATAAATAGCTTCCGAGACTCCAGCTTTCCAGTGAACTCTCACACCAGCCAACAAGATTACAATCCAGACCGGCAAGAAACACTACTAATTCGTTGACTGCATTAGTTTACTCTTCTTTCTTTATTTCGTGCAATCCACTCCATTCTCTTCTCCTTTACCTAATTTCATAGCTATTTTGGGCTTCTTTTCCATTTTTGCGATAGCCTGCATTGATTGGATTGATTTCATAAGAATTTCACTTCCCAGAAATATTCTGCCCCCTAACCAATTCACATTCCACTGTTTCCACCGCCACAAACCCAAACAAGAAACACCAACCGAAACCATAATTAATAACTTACACTATACTATTTCTGTAGAAAAAATTCAGCCGAAATCTTCGGTGGACGTTGCACAATCAGTTCTCTGTTCAATTAGTGCAGTGATCGAAAGAGGGTTATTTTAGTTGAATTAAAAATTTCCTTTCTCTTGGCCCGTCAAACTCGCAGAAGTAGATTGATTGCCAGGTTCCAAGGGAAAGTTCTCCATTGCTTACTGGAATTGTCTGCGAACACCCAACCAAAGAAGCCTTGATGTGCGAGTCACTGTTTCCTTCTGCGTGGGAATAGTTTTCGTTTTCCGGAATCAGTAAATTCAATTTCTTGAGAATGTCTTTTGCCACAGACGGGTCTGCCCCCTCATTGACTGTGATGGCTGCTGTTGTGTGCGGACAATAGACTATGCAAAAACCATCTTTGATGTCTGATTTTGTGACAGCTTCCTTTACGTGCTCTGTGATGTCAACAAACTGATTTCTTTTGCTTGTTTTGATTGTTATTTCTTTCATCAAAGAAATTAGGTATCGGAATCAATAATAATTGTTTCAAGAAAGTCTTTTTCTGGAACTTTTTTTTCAATGAAATCCAGCACATCAGAGGTTTTTGCTTCAATTTGCTCGGTTGCAATCCCTCCAACATAAGCCTGAACAATTATTTTTTGTGTTTCAGGATAAATCCCAGCAACTGCTCCAAAAATATAATACCATGACTCTTCCTTTTTAATAGATTCGGGAAGAGAATAAATAACAGTGGTCTTTTCAGGAGTTGCATCAACAAAAACATCAACAATTCCTGCACCCGCGAGTGCAACAAAAATTTCTGTATTATGGCTGTTGACTTCCACATCAACAAGTTTAATTTCATCTTTTGAATCAGGAGAAGAAACAAAAAATAAAAACAAGGCAACAAGCATTACCAAAACAAAAAATGCAAAAATGAACCCCAGAGGCAATATTTTTTTATTGTTAGTTTTTGAAATCATTTTGCAAACACCCTGCCCTTTGCAATATGCTCGGAGAAAATCTTTGAAGAATAACCTTGTTTAACAACAGAATAAACCATGTTTGGATTGCCTGAATTCCATTCAAATTTATTTTCAGAATAAGAATTTCCAAGAGCATTCCATTGCTCAGTTGCAAATCCCGGACTAACCTCATAAACTGCGGTTTCAGGATTCCAAAGAACTGGATTCTGATTTATTAAATTTTGAGAAAAATCATTTGTCCAGCCCGCTGTTGTGAAGTCATTCAGTATAACCTTTAAAACACTCACTCCCGGCGACTGCCTTACAAGTCCTACTCCAAGAAAGTTTGTTTTTAATTCCAGATTCTCCCCACCAAAATTTACAAACGAAGATTTTCCCGGCAAAGGCAATATAATTGGATTAATCAAACGTTCTGCCTCAATCAAAGTTTCTATGGTTGAAACAAACTGTGAATCGCCACTAATTTTTATCGCCCCTGTTTTTAAGCAATCAATAACATATTGTGTTTTATTCTCAGATTTAAAGATAGCACCCATAGTTTCTTGAGACATATTTAGTTTAGCTGTCGCATTACTAATAGAATTGTAGTTAATCTCAGTCACTAAACCATCTTCAACTAAAACAGAAAAACTTTTAGTTCTATGGCCAGTTCCAATCATAAAAATTATTTTTTCATTTTCAAGAACTAGTCCGGGAAAGTCTTTTAGACTATAGAAAAATGATTCAATAAATATTTGAACATCATTTTTTAGTCCCGATGTCCAAAAACCAAAGTCAGCTATTGGTTTCAAATCATTTGGAACATTTTCCCAACCAATAAGAAAATCATTAGACAGGGTTTTATGACACCATTCCACTGCAGCGCTTATTTCTTCTTCAGTTTTAGCCTTGTTCAGCTTGTCACGACAAACATCAACAGCCATATCTGCTTCACCCCAGTTATTTTCACAGAAGTCAGTATCGAAACGATAGTCATGCTTTTCAGAACCTGTTTCCTCAGCACATTTAAGAAAAATCTGCCACCATTCTTCAAACAATTCATCTTTTTTTTCAGCATCCATCTCATTTTCCCATTGTGTTCTCTTCTCGGAAAGCAGAAATTTGCAATGGGAAATTAAAGCAGTGGTTTCCAGATAGGAATCTTCCCCTAACTTTGGGTCATCTTCCTGTGCTGCGCAAAGTTCACTTGACCAAAACTCTAAACAAATAAAAGAAATTTCCTGTCTGAATTCAAACCAGGTTTGCATACTTTCCAAGTAATACTGCTTTACCACTGGATCTGTTGTTTTGAAATAGTCTTCTTTTGCTTTCTGATATCTTTCTTCAGCAAAAGCTATCTTGTTGTCACAAAAACAATTTACCGCATCATCTTCTCCGAAGAAATTACTGAACGCTTTTGGCAAGCTATCATCAAGAGAAGTAAATCCTTGTTCATAGGCAGAATCTCTCAAACAAATAGCCATAACAGCACACGCAGACATCTCTCCAAAAAGCTCCAAACAAATATCGCTCTTAGAATCTAAATCCTTTTCGGAATTAATGTTTGCAGTAAATTTTTCTTTCGTTAAATTACAATCAATCTCAAGCTTTTTCAGAGCATTGACAAATTCCTGTTCTGAAGAAATAGCTTCGTTTTTCTTACACCACTTTGTACATTTTTCTGATTGAGCATCCAAAGTATCAGTTAAAGGATCAAACTTGTTTTCAGCACTAACTAAAAAAGGAAGAAAAAACACCAAGATAATAAAAATAATATGCCAACGCATTTATCCCAATTACATTAAACTAATATTTAATAAGATAGCATAAAACAGGTTTTTAGAAAATATTAAAAAAACTGAATTTACGCAAAAAAAAGATTATCCATAAAATATACTTCATCAAAGAAATTATATATCAGAAGCAATAAAAGAATATTATGCCGGTAAGAGTCAGATATAGTGGTGGCAAGCCACATGTGCACTATGCTCATCCAGCAGACACTAGAAAAAGAAAAGGACTGCATAGGAAAGCAG
>JAFCCW010000030.1 GCA_017609985.1 Candidatus Iainarchaeum sp. | reverse complement strand
AACCCAAAGCTGTGGTCAGGATGCCAATGCGTCAAGAAAACAGCCTTAACTTGCTTGATGTTTTCCCTATTCAAGGATTCCTTAATATCCTCGCCTGCATCAAACAAAAAATTCGCTTCTGTAAGAAAAGCACTGCAATGATTCCTAACGCCAACACCTTTCCTCGCTTTCTTACAAACCTCGCACTGGCAAAAAGGCCTTGGAACAGGAATTGCACCACCAGAGCCAAGAATAACAAACTGCATAAGTTCCCTTAGTATGAAAGTGTTTTTAACTTGTATCTGAATTTAATAAATAGAGAAAAAATGGCCAAAATTAATATAAGAAAGGCAAAGCTGAAAGACTTGAACACGCTTGTCAAATTAAACACAGAACTGCTTAGGCACCACTTAAAATTCGAAAAAGAATTGGATGCCCTTGCTCCGCCCAAAAAGAGAAAGCCTGCTATGGAAAAAAAGGTCAGGCAGAGAATCTATAGCAAAAACAGCCTGGCAATAGTGGCAGAAGAAAGCAATCAAATAGTGGGCTACTTAACAGCATCCATCAAACAAAAGCCAGAGTATTTCAAAATAAACAAGTACGGGCACATCCACCAGCTATTCGTCAGGCCCGGATTCAGAAACAAGGGCCTAGGAAAAGCACTATTCAAAGAAGCAGAAAAATTCTTCAAGAAAAAAGGTTTGAAATGGCTTGAAGTAGACGCAAGCGTAAAAAACTTGCCAACAAAGAAAACCTACAACGCCTTGGGAATGAGAGGATTTGAAACAATAATGGTAAAAAAGGTGCAATAATGACAATAAGCCTTTCAACAGGAAGCATTCGCTTTGGCTGCGATAACAGAAACAAATTAACAGAGTTTATTGAAGACAACTTCGGTAAATCAATCAATGGAATTGAGTTGTGCTTCATTTTAAAGAATGACTTCGACGAATTTGAATTGACTGAGAAATCCATTAGCTTCCTGAATTCCCTGCAGTTTAACACTTTGCATGCGCCAGTCAAAGGCGTAAGGTATGGGAAAAACAATGGAAGCAAAGAAGTTTTGGAAAAAATTCTTGCAATAAACAAACTGATTGACTTGAAACAGGTTGTATTGCACCCTCATGGCGTGGACGACTTTTCTGTTCTTGTTAAAAGCGGCTTAAACATTTGCATTGAAAATTTGCCAGATGGTGAAAAAAGGAAAGGCTGGCAGTTTCCAAAAGAGTTCCAGGATTTTTTCAACAAATGGCCTCAGTTTGGCTTCTGTTTTGATGTCAACCATGCCCTGGCAAATGGTGTTGAACCAAGCGAATTCATTTCGCTTCTTGGAGAAAAAATTGCTTACATTCACTTGAACGCAACTGCGAAACCCGGAAACGCAGACCATGCCCTGCTAGTGGACTCAGCAAAAGAAATAGTAGAAAAAATCAAGCCTGTGTTTGCTTTGAACAAGCCTTTGGTGATTGAGGTAAAAGTTGAAAAAGAGAAGATTCTTTTAATAAGGAAGGAGATAGAATTGGTTAAGAAGTTAGTTGAAGAAAAAGGTGATTTTGTTGAATAATGCAGACAAGCTATTCAAAGAGCTTGCGGAATTAATTTATGAATTACGGGAAAAACGCCCGGATACAAAATCCCATTCCTTGGATTTCTACAAAAAAGACTTGGTTGACGAAGCCATTGAAGCAAGAATGGCAGTTGACAAAGAGAACTGGGAAGAGTTGAAAGAAGAACTTGGCGACGTGTTATGGGCTTGGCTCGAATTCTGTGCAAGAGCCGAAAAAGAAGGCCTGTTTACAACAAACGAAGTTTTGGAACTCCTAAAACACAAGCTAAAGCAAAGAAACCCGCACGTGTTTGGAAACGAGAATGTAGAAACAATTGAAGAAGCCAGGGATGCAAAAAAGAAGGCGAAAAAAGAATGGAAAGAAAAGAAAAGTCTGGGTTGAGATTATGAAAATAATTCTTGAAGATTTAGCCAACTTTTTGGTAAAAGCAAAGACCAAAACTTATGCAGGCAACAGCAAAGAAGTTGCCCCTCAAAGATCCAGTTTCAGGGAACTGGAATTCAAAGAAGGAAACTGGCACTATAGGGACAGTTATGCCGGCTTTTTCATGGCTCCAGGCCAAGAAGTTGTTTACTTCAACAGCAGACCTGTTTGGGCAATGGCTTACGCAGGGGGAATGCTTCCACAATACAGGGAAAATAAAGAGTTTGCTTCAAAAACATTCTCTTTTCTAAAAAAAGCTTTGCTACAGGTAAAAGAATCAAGGCCGTTCAGAGGCCCAAAAAACTTTAAGGAAGAGGAATGGGAATACAAAGACTCAAGCGAAGGCGCAATAACAAATTTTAAAGGAACAGAACACATACACTACCAAGGAAAAGAGGTTTTCAGACAAAACTATGTCGGAGGCCTCATAAAACACAAAACCTGAGAGTGAAAAACATGCTCCTAAAAATAAGAAAAACAAGAAGCAAAGACCTAAAGCAACTGAACCAGCTAAACAAGGAACTGCAATTACAAATGCAAAAATTCAGGATTAAAAAACTTTCAAAAAAACAGCTTGAACACAAAAAATTTGGCAAAAAAGAACTCAAAAAAGTTTTCACTGCTGAAATGGATGGCGCGCTTGTTGGCTTTGCTTCATTCAACCCTAACGCCTTGAACAACGAATGGTGTGGCAAATGCATAGAACTTGAAGAAATCTACATAAAACCAAAATTCAGCGGAAAAAAGGTTGGAAAAAAGCTATTAGAAAAAGTTGCCCAAGAAGCAAAGAAAAAGAAAGCAAACATCAGGCTAATGATGTCGCCAAAAAACAAAAAAGCCTTAAAATTCTACGAAAAACAAGGCTTTGAAACAGTTGGATTTGAAATGGTGTTAAGCTTGAAGAAGCGTTTAAAAAAATAACCTTGTTGTGATATTAGCATGGAAGAAAAAGTTATAGTCGTTGATGAGAACGATAATGAAATTGGCATTGGAGAAAAAATAAAAACCCACAAAGAAGGGAAATTGCACAGAGCCTTCTCAATATTTGTTTTCAATTCAGAAAGCAAACTGCTTATTCAAAAAAGAGCAAAGACAAAATACCATTCAGGTGGACTGTGGGCAAACACCTGTTGTAGCCACCCTAGACCCAAAGAACCCATAGAAAAAGCGGTTCACAGAAAGCTAAAACAAGAAATGGGCTTCGACTGCAAACTAAAAGAAATCACGACCTTCATTTACAAAGTAAAATTCGACAACAGCCTTTTCGAACACGAATACGACCATATCTTTGTAGGAAAGTCAGACGAAACGCCAAAGCCAAACTCGGAAGAAGCAGAAAACTATAAGTGGATTGACATAGAAGAGCTTGAAAAAGACATGCAAGAAAACCCGGCAAAATACACCTACTGGCTAAAAGCCGCAATCAACAAAACCGCCCTCGAAGATTTAGAACAGTCGGCAACGAGATGGTAAAAAAATGCAAATAAGAAAAGCCACAAGAAAAGATTTGCCTCCTTGCATAAAAATAATGATTGAAGCCTTTGCAGGGCAAGAAAACTGGACAGAAAAAACTGCGAGAGCAAGACTGGAAGAAAAAATGAGGGAAGCGCCACACCTATGCTTTTGCCTGGAATTAAACAAAAAAGTGGTGGGCTTCATGTTCTGCGAGCAATTTGATTATGCAAAAGGCAAATATCTCTGGGTAGCGGAATTTGCAATAGACTCAAAACACCAGGGAAAAGGATTCGGAAAACAAGCACTAAGATTCATTGAAGACTTTGCAAGAAAAAACAACTTTAACGTATTATACTTGGCTGCAAACATAAAAGAAAAAGCATTCAAAATCTATGAAAAATACGGGTTCAAAAAAACCAACTGGTTTTTTATGGAAAAAGAACTAAAATAGATTAGCATGGCAAAGCTTTACCCTAAAATCAGGCCTTATAAGAAAGGTTTTCTTAAAGTTGGCGACGGGCACAACTTGTATTACGAATTATGCGGCAGCCCAAAAGGCAAGCCAGTGCTTTTCTTGCATGGCGGTCCAGGTGGAGGTTGCAGAAAAGATGACAG
>JAFCCW010000018.1 GCA_017609985.1 Candidatus Iainarchaeum sp. | reverse complement strand
TGATTAAGAGAATTGAGAGATTGAAGCCTAAGAGAACGGTTTTGGTTCACGTGGAAGAAGTCGAGCTGAGAAACTATGGAAAGCAAGTAAAGCAAATAGAGAGCAAGCATAAAGACTTGAAGCTGAAGCTTGCATTTGATGGAATGAAAATAGGATTATAGAAGTTATTGTTTTTTTTCTTTTTTTCTGCTTGCCGCGATTTTTTGTTGTAGTGAGTATAGTTTTATGAAGGCTTGTGCTTCTTTTCCTGTCCAGGTTGCTTTTTGGGCGTATTTTGCTATGTCTTCTCTTATCAGCGAGTTTGGGCTGTGGACTTCGGTGGGAAAGGCTGTTTTTTGGTGGACTTTTATTTTGACTTTGCCTGAAACCATTTCCTGGTTTTTGTTTAAGAATGCTTGAATGTCTGCTATTACTGGGTCTGCCAATAGCCCTCTGTATGCCATGCTTGCCCAGGTGTTGTCTAGGAATTGTTTGGTTGAGAGTTGGTTCCATGTTAGGGTTAGTCTTTCTAGTGCTTTGTGGGCTTCTATTAAAAGAAGCAGCCCTGGTGCTTCAAATGCTTGGATGCCTTTTATTCCAATTGTTTCGTCTTCTATATACAAGCCTCTTCCGTATCCGTGGGCGCCGACTTCCTTGTTTAGCTTTTTTAGTATGTTGGCTCCGTGCATTTTTTCTCCGTTTAGTGCAACTGGTATGCCTTTGTTGAATTCTATTTCAAAGTATTGTGGTTTTTGCTTTGTTTCTTTTGTTAGAACCCATGCTTGTTCGCTTGGTTCCTTGTTTTTGTCTATTTCTGAGCCAGAGATTGTTCTTCCGAAAATGTTTTCGTTTATCGTGTATTTTTTTGTTTCTTTTGAGACTTTGAAGCCTTTTTCTTTTAAGTATTTTATTTCTTCCGGCCTTGTGATTCCAAGGTCTCTTATTGGCGCAATTATTTCAAGTTTTGGGTTTAGGCAATTGCAGGTGATGTCAATTCTTATTTGGTCGTTTCCTGCTCCTGTGCAGCCGTGTGCAACAAGTTTTGTGTTTTCTTTTTTTGCTGTTTTTACCAAGTGTTTTGCGATGGTGTATCTGTCAGCGCACATGTTGGGGTAGATTCCTTGGTATAGGCCGTTTGCTTTTATTAGGTAGGAGATTATTTCGTCAAAGATTTCTTTTTTGGCGTCGATAAAGTAATGTTTTTTTGCGCCAAGCTGTTTGCTTCTGTTTTTAATTTCTTTAATCTTTTTTTTGCCTAGTCCGCCAGTGTCAACTGTTAAAGTGATAACGTCGTATCCTTTTTCTTTAAGGTGTAAAACTGCGAAGGAAGTATCCAGACCTCCTGAAAATGCCAGTATTATTTTGTTTTTTGTGTTTTTCATTCCGTCACCTGTATCAGTACTGAAAAGGGTGAATTGTGTTAATAATTGGTGGGTTAAATGTCTTTTAACACTTTTCCTCAAAAATTTTTAAAGGGTTTTTCTTGAAGCAGGTGTGTCATTTCTTGGTTTAAGGGTTAAAAATATTACGGCTCTTTTCTTGTTATAGAATGGATGCTTATGAGAACATTGGGTGATTTTAAAGAAAAAATTTTAAATGGGTTTAACTACTAATTATATGTGATGAGTCAATGGTTGATAAAACTAAGGAATTGTTTGAAAGGGATTTGCAGAGGTTGATGAAGACACTTCAGGTTAAGACAAAACCTAGGTGTGTTTTGATTAACAAAACCAGTGATGCTAAAAAGTTTGGCGTGTCCGCTAGCATATTTGCCAGAGTGGAAGGTGGTACGGTGGTTCCTCTTTTAGAGTATGGTGGAAGAGGCTATTTGGTTTATATTTCAAAGCCAGATCCTTATGTTGTGGTGGCAGAGGCAGCGCATGTCATGAATTCTTATATTAACAAACGTTTAAAGATTAGGCCGGATTTAAAGATAGGTGAAGCTTTTGACAGGCTGGAGCAATTCAAACTTGCGTTGAGGAAAAGGGACAAAAAGAAGGTGGAAAGCTTGACAAAGCAGTTTAGAAAAAGCTATTATGATGTGTGTTATCCTAAAGGGGGAGAGTCTGATCCTCATTTAACCGATTTAGCGCATAGGGGTGGAGAGGCGTTGGCTTTTGCTGCAATTAAAGCGGGATTTAACACGACTAAAGCAATAAGCGAATTGCAGCTTGCGTTAAGCAGAAAGAAGAAAATTCGTGGAAGGGACATTTCTGGCTATGATGCAATGGATTTGGTGGAGTTGTGGGAAAAAAAGGGCCAAAAATTCTCAAAGTTTGTTAAGAGAGCGAAGAAAAGAAGAATTATAAGAAGGATATAAGCTACATTCTTCTAAGGGCTTTTTCCAGCTTTGCTTTTGCTTCAAGCAGTTTTCTTTTTTCGACTTCTGCTGTTGGGTCTTTCCATCTTTTGTCGCGAATGTCTGCGTTCATGGCTTCCAAAAGCAGTTGCCCTCTTTGTTTGCCTGAAAGCTGTCTTTCTTTTTTGGCTATGAGGCTAACTTGTCCTTTTACCAGCTTGCTTTTGTTTATTTTTTTTAGGTCGTTGAACGAAATCTTTTTCAGTCCTTGAAACGTGTCTGCGTACAGCGTAACTTTGAATCCTGCTTTGGCTAAGAGTTTTAGGGCATCTGGTTTGATGTAATGGGAGAAGTCTTTTGAGTTTTGCCTTAATATTATGCCGCCTCCGATTTTGAGGTCTCCTGCTACTTTAACAAGGTTGGTTCTGTGGTTGAACATCCATGGGCCAAAGCCGTGGTGGCTTATTATCAGGTCTGATGGGAGTTTTTTTGTTGCAAAGTAGTGTTGTGTTATTTCGTCTATTTTGTTTTTGTGTTTTTCGACTTCTTTTACGCCTTTGTGTTTGGCGTACTGTTTGAATTGGGTTTTTTTCTGGTCTACGAGCCTGTATTTTTTAAGGCTTGGAAAGTTTCTTGCGATTTCTGCGAAGAAGTGTGGGTTTTGCCCTGGCGCGATTTCTGTCACGATTTTTGGTGTTATGCCAATCTTTTTGATGGCTTGGCTGAGAAAGATGTCTTTTTTGCCCCAGTTGTAAAGGTCTGTTGGCTTTTTCGATCTTGTTTTTGGTTTCATTGCACCCCTGTTAATATTGTTTGTCTAATCAGAATAAAAGAATAGGCTATTGTCTAAGAAGCTTGTTTAGGGTAGAGTTTAGCTGGTGTTGTTTTTTTGAAATTATTTTTTTCTTTTTGGCAATTTCCTTTTCTAGTTTTGGCAGGCCAAGGTTTCCTGTTGCACCAGCGTATTTTTTTTGCATGATGTTTTTGGTTGCGTCGGATTTGTGCCATTCGTTTGTATTTTTTATTGTCTTATAGGCTTCTCTGAACGGAATTCCTTTTTTAGCCAGTTCAAATGCTTTTCCTGTGGCAAAAAGCTCTGGTGTGCATGCTTTCAGCAGGTTTTTTTTGTTGACTTCCAGTTTTGAAATTACAAGAGTGCATATTGAGAGTGTTGAGTTTGCGAGTTCAAGTCCCGCCATTAGTGGCTCTTTTGTAAGCTGCAAGTCCCTGTTATAGCCTGATGGCAGTGAACTTATGATGTTTGCGATTTGGGTGGAGTAACCAAGCATTATGCCATAGTTTGCCCTAATCAATTCAAGCACGTCTTTGTTTTTTTTGTGGGGCATTATGCTGCTTCCGGTGCAGAATTCGTCTGGTATTTCAAAGAACTGAAATTCTTGCATTGTGAACAAGAGAAGGTCTGTTGCCAGTTTGTTTAAATCAAGCATTATTTGTGTTAAAGCGTTAAGGATGGCAAGTTCTATTTTTCCCCTGCTATTTTGCACGTACAATATGTTGTTTTGGGTTTTTGCAAAGCCCAAAAGTTTTGTTGTCATATTTCTGTCAAGGTTTAGGGGAACGCCGTAGCCTGCTGCCGAGCCCAGTGGATTTTGGTTGTTTAGCTTGTAGGCTGCATCAAGCAATTCCAAGTAATCTAAGAGTGATTCGGCAAAGCTGCCTAGCCATAGGCCTACTGATGAGGGCATTGCCTTTTGCATGTGCGTATAACCAGGCATTGGAGTGCTTTGGTTTTTTTGGCTTTGCTTGGCTAAAGCCTGGCATAGTTTTATGGCTTGTTCTTCTATGCCCAGCAGTTTTTCTTTAGAGTATAGTCTTGTGTCTACTATTACTTGGTCGTTTCTGCTTCTGCCTGTGTGAATTTTTTTCCCAAGTTTTCCAAGCTTTTTTGTCAAGTGGTTTTCAATTTTTGTGTGAACATCTTCGTCTTTGAGGGTTATTTTGAATTTGTTTTTCTTGTCAAGCTTTATTATGTTGCAGAGTTCTTTTTTCAGTGCTTTGAGTTCCTGTTTTGTTAGGATGTTTATCTTGTTAAGCATGCTAGCGTGTGCGATGGATGCAATTGCGTCAACTTTGACAAGTTTTTGGTCTAGGAATGGGTCATTGCCTACGGTGTATTGCTCGATTTCTTTGTGAAGCGTTGTTCCCTTTTTTTGCCATAACTTCATTTTGATTCACTTGAAGAATTCATGCACAATCTTTTGGTAGATTTCGCCTGCTTTTTCAACTTGCTTTATTTCGATGAACTCGTTTGGAGTGTGAGATTGGGTTGTTATTCCTGGTCCGAAGATTATACCTGGCGCGTCGATGAATACCCAGTCGCACATTGCGGGAAAGCCTAAAAGTTTTCCTTCAGGACAAGCTTTTTGTGCTGCCAGAACAATTTTTTCGCTTTCGCTTGTTTCTTTGGGGCACAACCTATCGCTTAGCACTTGAACCTCAGAAGTGGCTGTTTCTTTTATCAGGTCAATCATTTTCTTGTTTGGATAAATTGGAGTGGTTCTCACATCTGTCGTGAACTCGCATTCGCCTGGAATCACATTGTTTTTTGTGCCACCGCTTATAAGTGTTGTTGTGATTGTTGGCTTTCCAAGCAGCTTGTGCGCTTTTTCAAATTCCAGCGATCTTAGTTTTTTAATGTCTTCAATTGCTTTGTATATGGCGTTGACTCCTTGGCTTGGTCTGGACGCGTGCCCGCTTTTGCCTTTTGCAACAAATTTTAGTATTGCCAAACCGCGCATTGCGGTGCAAATGTTTAATTCTGTTGGCTCGCCTATTACTGCGGCGTCAACTTTGGGAATCTTTTCAGTGAGTTGCTTTATGCCGATGTTGTTTGTTTCTTCTTGGGTTGATGCTGCAAAAAAGACTTTTCCTTTTAGGTCTTTTGAGTCAGCGAGCTTTTTGAAAGCGTTGATCATTGCTGTCATTGAGCCTTTTGTGTCGTTTGCTCCCAAGCCGCAGATTTTTCCGTTGGCTTCTTTTGGTTTGAATGGATCTTGGTTCCAGCCAGGGCAGACTGGTACTGTGTCAAGGTGGCTGTTTAAGAGCAGTATTTGTTTGCCTTTTCCTATTGAACAGTAGACGTTGTCTTTGTATTGTTTGGGTGACAAGCCGTTTTCTTGCAGGTGATCGAAAACGAATTGGCTGATTTGTGCCTCGTTTCCTGAGATGCTTGGGATTTCCACCAGCTTTTTTAGCAGTTCTTTTGCTTCCATTTTTTTGCCTACCCCTTTTGCTTGTATTTTGCTTCTTCTTCTTTGCTCACAATCATTGTTCCACTACCTTGGTTTGTTAGGATTTCTATTAGGATGCTATGTGGCTGTGTCATGTCTATGATGTGGGCTCTTTTTACTCCGCCTTCGACTACTGCGATGCATGATTCTAGTTTTGGCAGCATTCCGTCTGTGATTTTTTTGCTTTTCAGCAGTTTTTTTGCATTGCAGACGTTTAGGTATGATATTGTGCTTGTTTTGTCTTCTTTGTTTTCAAGGATTCCTGGGACATTGGTTACGCTGATAAATTTTTCGGCTTTCAGTGCTTTGGAAATTTCTTCCGCAATGTTGTCTGCATTTATGTTGAGTATTGTTCCGTCTTTGTCTGCCCCTAGACAGGCTATTACTGGCACGCAGTTTTTTTCAAGCAGGTCTTGGACTACCTCAAGGTTTATTTTTTTGATGTCTCCTACATAGCCAAAGTCTATTTCTTCTGTTTTTCCCGTTTTTTTGTTCTTGATTTTTTGGGGTTCTCTTTTTTTTGCATAAACAAGATTGCAGTCTACTCCTGTAAGCCCTACTGCATGAGTTCCTGCTTTTTGCAGGGCTGCGACTATCTCAGTGTTTACTTTTCCTGCGTAAACCATTTTTGCCACTTCCAGAGTTTGCTTGTCAGTAATCCTTCTTCCGTTTATTTTTTGGAGGGGGTAGCCAAGTTTTTTGAGCAGTTCGTTTGCTTGTGGCCCGCCTCCGTGGACTATGACGATGTTTACGCCAAGATTGTGGAGCAAGGTCATGTCTTTGGCTAGAGCTTCCAGCTTTTTTTGTTCTTTTGCGTTGTCTCCACCTAGCTTGATTACGAATGTTGTTTTTCTGAATTTTAGCACGTATGGAAGTATTTCTATCAAAAACGGGATTTTTTCCATTTGTTTTTTCACCTCATGATGCTGTTTAGCAACGCTTTTTGTACATGCAGCCTGTTTTCTGCTTCATCGTAAACGAGACTGTTTTTGCTGTCAATTACAGCGTCGTCAACTACGACGTTTCTTCTGACTGGCAGGCAGTGCATGAATTTTGCGTTGTTTGTTAATTGCATTTTTTGTTTTGTTATTTTCCAGTCTTTTAACTTATTTCTAAGAATTTTTTCCTCGTCCCAGTTTCCATAGTAGTTTATTGAACCCCAGCTTTTTGCATAAACTATGTCTGCTCCTTTGAGTGCTTTGTCCATGTCGTTCACTATTTCCATTTTGCTTCCGTTTAGTTTGCAGTTTTCTTTAACTGACTTGATTATGCTTGGGTCTAGCTCGAATTCTTTTGGGCAGGCAATGGTTGTGTCCATGCCATATCTGCTTGCGATTAATGCTGCTGAGTTTGGAACTGCGGTTGGCAATGCTTTTGGGTGGTAGCACCATGCCAGAACAAATTTTTTCTTTTTTGTTTTGCCTAGGTGTTCTTTTACTGTCATGATGTCTGCCAGTGCTTGGCAGGGGTGGTAGAGCGTTGACTCCATGTTTATTACGGGCGTGGACGCGTGTTTGGCAAATCCTTTGATAATCGAGTCGTTTTTTTCTTTTTTCCAGTTTTTTAGTTCTGGAAAGCATCTTACGCCTATGGCGTTGCCGTATCTTGATAAAACTTTTGCTGCGTCTTTAATGTGTTCTGCGCATTCGCCATTCATTACTGTCCCTTCTTGGTGTTCAAGCTTCCACATTCCTTGGCCTATTGCCAGGTTAACTGCGTGTCCACCGGACTGGTTCATTGCTGTTTCGAAACTGGATCTTGTTCTAAGTGATGGATTGAAGAAGACCATAAAAAGGGTTTTGTTTGCCAGGTTTTTGTTGAATGGTTTTTTTTTCAGTTTTATGGCTAGGTCGAGCACTTGGTCTAGTTCTTCTTTTTTCCAGTCTTGTGTTGAAACAAGGTTTTTGTTTTTTAGGCTCATTTTTTAGTTTCCTTCCAGCAAGGCTTTCAGAACTGCGTAGAGTTCATCAACCTCTTTTTTTCCTATTGTAAGGGGCGGCATCAGGCGTATGACGTCATTTTCCACAACCGCTGTTCCCACTATGAATCCTTTTTCAAGAAGCTTTCCTACAATTGGCTTTGCTTCTGTTTCAAGCTTTATGCCTTTTAGCAGGCCTGGGCCTCTTATTTCTTTTACTCCTTTTAGTCCACCTAGCTTTTCTTTGATGTATTTGCCGATTTCGTCTGCGTTTTTTGTCATGTTTTCTTTCAGAATTGCTTCAACCGAGGCTTTTGCTGCGGCACAGGCTAGTGGCGAGCCTCCGAATGTTGAGCCTTGTTCTCCAAATGAGATTGTTTCTGCGATTTCGTTTTTTACAATTGTTGCGCCCATTGGAAAGCCGCTTGCTATTCCTTTGGCGCAGGTAATAATGTCTGGGGTAACGCCATAGTATTGGGCTGCAAACATTTTTCCTGTTCTGCCAAATCCTGTTTGTATTTCGTCAAAAATAAGCACTATACCTTTTTCTGAGCAGAATTCTTTTAGTTCTTGGAAGTATTGCTGGTTTGCTGTGACTATTCCTGCCATGCTTTGAACTGGTTCTAGGATTATTGCTGCTGTGTTATCGCTTGCAAGTTTTTTTACGCTTTTAATGTTGCCAAATTCGGCAAATTTTGTGTGTTCAAGCAGTGGCTTGAATTGTGCACGGTATTTGTCTATTCCTGTTACGCTAAGTGCTGCTATTGTTCTGCCGTGGAAGCCGTTTTTCATTGCAATGATTTCGTTTTTTCCTGTGAATTTTCTTGCAATCTTTAGGGCTGTTTCGTTTGCTTCGGCTCCGCTGTTGCAAAAAAAGACTTTGGTTAGGCCTTCTGGTGAAACTTTTATGATTTGCTGGCTTGCTTCTGCTCTCACATCATTATAAACTGCATTTGAGTAGAATATCAGCTTTTGGCTTTGTTCTTGGATTGCCTTGACTACTGTTGGATGGCAGTGCCCTGTTAGGGCTACTGCGTGACCGCCGTAGAAGTCTGTGTATTCTTTTCCGTCTGCATCCCATACCTTGCAGCCTTTTCCTTTTACCAAGGCGATTGGGTATTTTTTGTATGTTTGCAGTTGGTATTTGTCTTCCAGTTTTATTATTTCTTCGTTGTTCATTTTTTCACCTTCTTTTTTTAGGGGTGTGTTCCTGGAAACATCAAACCCTTTGTTTCTTCGAATCCAAGCATTAGGTTCATGTTTTGCACTGCTGTTCCTGCCGCTCCTTTCACTAGATTGTCGACTGCTGTTGTTATCACTGCTTTTTTGCCTTGGCATGCTATGCTTATGTCGCAAAAGTTTGTTCCTTTTACTACAGTGCTTCTTGCTTGCTCAACAATTCTGACGAATGGCTCTTTTTCGTAGTATTTTTTGTAAATCTTTTCCAGTTCTTCTTTTGTGGTTTCCTTTTCTAAGAACACATAGGCTGTTATGAAAATTCCCCTAATCATTGGTGCTGAGTGTGTTACGAATGTGAAGTCAAATTCTTTTTTGTTTGCTTTTTTCAGTTCTTGTTCTATTTCTGGCCCATGCTGATGCTTTAGCACTTTGTATGCCTTGAAGTCTTCTGCTCTTTCTGAATGGTGTGTGCCAAGTCCGGGGTGTACTCCCGAACCGCTTGAGCCAGTTTTTGCGTCAACTATCACGTGGTCTGTTAGCATATTTTCTTTTGCTAGCGGCATTAGGGCTAGAAGCGCGCCTGTTGGAAAACAGCCTGGATTGGCAATGTTTTCGGCTTTTTTCACTTCTTCTTTGTTAAATTCAGGAAACCCGTATATGAATTCTTTGATTAGCTGTGGCGACGAGTGTTTTTTGTAAAATTGCTCATAGGTTTTTGGGTTTTCTATTCTGTAGTCTGCACTTAGGTCAATTATTTTTGCTTTTCCAATTGCTTTTGGAACCATGTTCATTGCAAGGCAGTGGGGCAGCGCAAAGAGAATCAGGTCGACTTCTTTGGCTATTTTGTCTGCTGGTTCGTTGGAAAAGCACAGGCTTGTGAGGTTTTGCAGATTTTTGTGCACTACTGCAACGTTTTCTCCTATGTTTTCAAGGCTTATTGCCTTGGTTACTTCAACTCCGTCGTGGAATAAAAGCAAGCGCAGCAGTTCGCTTCCGACGTATCCGCCTGCTCCAATTATTGCTACTTTTTTCTTCATTTGAACACCTTCTTTTCAATTATTGAAACAATTTTTTTTGGGTTTGTTATTCCGTTTGCTGCTGGAATTCCTAGTGTTTTTTCGATAAATTCTGTTCCAACTGTGTTGTCTGTAACTCTTCCGGAGATTAGTGTGATTTCTAAGCCAAATTTTTGGAACAGTTGTTTGGCTCCCCATGCTGAAACCTGGTCGTTTGCGCATATTATGTGGGCTTTTGCGAATTTCATTATTTGCTTGTCTTCCAGGAATGATTTGACGCCGTAGTCTCCGAGTATTCCGTCTCCTAGTTCTATTACAATGCAATCTATGTTTTCTTTGGTTAGTTTTGAGATTATTCCTTTGGCAAGGCTGTTAATGCTTTTGCCGGTTGTTGAGGCCATGCCTGCGTCGTTGAAGTCAAGGACTTTGACTGCGCCGTAATCTTTCATGTTTAGGGTATCTCTCATAAGCGAGACTCCTGTAAGTTTTGTAGCGGCAACCTTGTAGCCTTTTGCTGTAAGCCCTTTGATTAGCTCGCATGCGGCTGTTGTTTTGCCTGTGTCCATGCAGGAGGCTGAGAAGATTATTAGCGGAACGCTTTTTTCCAGATTGTCTTTCCAGGCAATGGCGTTTTCTTTTATGTTGGCTGGTTTTCCAATCCTTTGGTCGAACACTGGAAAGATTATTGCCTGCCCTATGACTTTTACTTCGATTGGCTTTCCAAGTTCGGGATTTCCTGAAACAAGTTTTCCAATTATGCCGCCAAGGTTGAGCAGGTTTAGCTTGTCGCCTGGCTTGACTTTTTTTGGAATTGTGCCTGAGTATCCTTTAAGTGCTTTTCTTTCTCCGAGGGTTCCTGCGATTATGTCCCCTTCAATTACTTTGCTCATTCTTCCTGTAAGCAGTTCAATTTTGCCGTAAGCCAGGTTTTCGTCCAAGGCTTCAACAATTATAACGCTTCCTTCTTTTGTATCAATTTTTTTGGATACTTCCACTATTGTTGAAAGTTTTGTGTTTTTTGTTGATGAGGATATTTTGTCTACTTTGATTTTCATTTTTGTTTCGCTCCTTTTTCCGCTGCTTTTTTTGCCAGAAGGCTTTGAATTCCGTATATTTTGCAGAATCCTTTGGCTTCTTCCCCGTTCCAGAGAAGGGTGCCTTCGCCGTATGTTGCAATGTCTTTGTCCATCATTGAGTAAGGGCTTTTGCATCCTGTGATTGATGCCTTTCCCTTTAAGAGTTTTGCTTTGACTTTTCCTGAAACTTTTTCCTGGCTTGAGTCAATCAATGCCTTAATGTCTGTTGTTATTGGGTCAAAGTATAATGCTTCGTGCAATGCCATTCCAAAAAAATTGCTAAGTTGGTCTTTCCAAAACTGTTGCCATTTGGTTAAAACCAATTTTTCAAGTTCTTTGTGTGCTTTGATTAGGATTATTGGCGCTGGTGCCTCAAAGCCAATTCTTCCCTTGATTCCCATAATTGTATCTCCGATGTGTATTCCTCGGCCTATGCCATGTTTGTTTCCAAGTTCGTTCAGTTTTTTGACTAGTTCTATTCCAGCCATTTTTTTTCCATTTAGCGCGATTGGAATTCCTTTGCTGAATTCTATTTCAATCGTTTCCGGGTCATTAGGGGTGTTTTCTATTGGCTGTGTTTGGGTAAATGCCTGGTTTGGAATGTCCTGCCAGCTGTTGTGTGTTTCTCCTCCGCCAATTGTGGTTCCCCAAAGCCCTGAGTTTATTGAGTATTTTTTTGTTTCCGATTTAACTGGAAAGCCTTTTTTGTTTAGGTATTTGGTTTCCTCTTCCCTTGATATTCCAAGCACCCTTATGGGTGTCATGATTTTTATGTTTGGCGCAAGAACACTGAATGCTGTGTCAAACCTTACTTGGTCGTTTCCTGCTCCTGTTGAGCCATGGGCTATTGCAGTTGCGTTTTCTTTTTTGGCAATTTTTACAATTTCCTCTGCTTGAACAATCCTTTCGGCCGCAACACTTAGCGGATAGACGCCTCCCCTTAAGACATTTCCCTTGATTATATAGGTTATAAATTCGTTGAACACGTTGCTTTTTCCGTCAACTGTGTAGTGTTTTATTGCGCCAAGCTTTTTTGATTTTTCTTCAATTTCTTTCAGTTCTTTTTCTGAAAAGCCGCCTGTGTCAACAATGGCTGTGATTATGTCTGCGTTATACTTTTCTTTCAAATATGGAACACAGAACGATGTGTCCAGTCCGCCTGAAAAGGCCAAAACAATTTTCTCTTTTGTCATTTTTGCATTACCTCTAATGTCTAGGGTTTGGTTTGTTGGGCATCCGTAAAATAGGTTTGCTTTTAACCTAACTAATTAGAGCAAGCTTTATTTATATATTTTTTGGCAAATTTATGACAATTTCAGCCAAAAATGTCCTAAATAAAACATTTATATGTTTGTCGCTTTAATAACCTATTATGAGCATAGCAAAAGCAACAGAGGAATACATTGTTTCGCATCCAAGTATTAAGGATTGCCTAAAGATGGGGCTGATTAATTATTCTGCTTTGTCAAGAAAAATCATTGAAGAATTGAAACTTGAGGGATTAAAAAATTTTGAGGCCGTGTTGGTTGCAAGCAGGAGATATGCGGAAAAGATGGCATTACCTGCGGTCAAAGAAAATGAGATAATGGATATTCTCAAAAAAAGCCGTTTGGAAACAAAAAGCAAGATGATGGTGGCGATTTTGGACCAAGCTGTTTCCTTTGAAGGAATAATTGATTTGGCAAAAGAAATTACAAGCGAACAAGGCTCCTTTCACCTTATAGAGGGAAGCAAAACCTTTACTTTGATTACCGACCAAAAGTTCGGCAAAAAAATAAGGAACAAATTCAAGTTTGGGATAATTGATGAAAAAAAAGATTTGGTTGAAATTCTCCTCAAGGCATCAAAGGAGATAGAGAAAACATCAGGAATTGTAGCATACCTTTACTCCCTGTTTGGAGAAAACGAAATCAACATTTTGGAAACAATGTCAAGCTGGACAGACACCTTGTTTGTAATAGAAGAAGAAGACTTGGCAAAAGCGATGAAAGTGCTGAAATTCTGAAACCAAGCCAAAAAAATGGAAAGAATGTTTAAATAGTTTCACGCCATTCAGTTGTTATGCCACGTCCAAAAATTGAAAAACGCTTCTTTTCAACCACCTTCAAGCGACTGCCGTTAAAGAAAAAAGTTGCTGTTCGAAGGGAACTGGAAAAAAACTCCAAAAACCTGGCTGAAAAAACGCAGAAGCTTGTAGACCAGTTTCAAGAATTCCACACAAACATGAAAAACTTCAGCTTCATAAAAGCCGAGGAAAAGCTTCGGGACTTTGGGCACAGGCACTACAGGCTTTCACAAGACATTGCCAAACTCGAAGCAAAAGCAAAGCCATACTTTGTAGGGTTCGACCCGCACAGTCATTGGGGGCCTTCTCAAAACCCTATAGATATCAGGCTTCACAAAGCGCTTAGAGACCTCAACCTATTCAAACACTACCAACCACTAGCACAAGCCGAGTTAAGAAAAAGAAGAATGTAACGCAAGCAGGGCGCCTTCCTTTTTTTAATGCTACATTTCTTCTATTGCTTCAATGTCAAGCAAAGACAACCCGTTTTTCAAAACCTGTGCCGTTGCTTTCACTAAGGCAAGCCTTTCGCTGCGGACTTTGTCAGAGGCTTGAATTACGCGGTGTTTGTGGTAAAACGTGTTAAAGGCTTCGGCTGTTTCAATCAAAAACTGGCATATTATATGAGGGCTCATCTGTTGCAAGCTTTTTTCCACAATGCTTGGAAAGGAGGCAAGCAGCTTTGCAAGCTTTTGTTCTTCCGCGCTTGAAAGGTTCTTGAAGCCTGTAGGTTTGGCAGCATCTTTTGCTTTTCTCAGAATGCTTTTTGCCCTAGCGTGAGTGTACTGGATGTAAGGGCCTGTTTCACCCTCAAAAGAAACGCTTTCCTTTGGATTGAAAAGCAAGTCCTTTTTGGCTGCAACCTTGAGCAAGTGAAACTTTATGGCAGCCAGGGCAATCGCCATGCTTCTTTCACCAAGCTCTTTCTTTCCAATCTTCTCGTCACGCTTTTTAATTTTTTCTCTTGCAAGCCCTTCGAGCTCGGCAAGTAAGTCATCAGCGTCAACAACTGTTCCTTCTCTGCTTTTCATCTTGCCGGAAGGCAGGTTTACCATGCCATAGCTTAAGTGTTTGCAATTTTTTGCCCAAGGAAAGCCAACCAGTTCAAATATCTTGAAAAGCTGCTTGAAGTATAAGTCTTGTTCAGAGGCAACAACCCAAAACGCCTCATTAAGCTTGAAGTGCTCAAACTTGTGCTTGGTTAAAGCCAAGTCGTTTGTAATGTAAATGCTTGTTCCGTCTGCTCTCAAAACGGTTTTGTTTGGCATGCCATGCTCTTCAAGCTGCGCCATTAAAGCACCTTCGTCGTTTTCTTTGAAAAGACCTTTTTCTTTTCCAAGCTCAAGAACAGGCTTTGCCTTGTCGTAGAACTTGGATTCAAAAAACCAAGTGTCAAATTTTGTTCCAAACTTTTTATAGGTTTGTTTGAAGCCGTCAACTGCCCATTTAGTCATTTTTTCCCACAATGCAATTGTTTCCTTGTCTCCTTTTTCCCATTTTTGCAGCATGTCATAGGCTTGCTTTTCCAAATCAGAATTTTCCTTGACTTTTTGATTGTACATTACATAGTAGTCGCCAACAAAATGGTCTGACTTCTTGTTTTCAGATTCAGGAGTTTTGCCTTTGCCAAACAGCTTGTAGGCAAGCATGCTCTTGCAGATATGAATGCCCCTGTCATTGACAAGGTTTGCCTTTACAACCTCAAAGCCGTTTGCTTGCAAAATTCTTGCAACAGACATGCCAAGAAAGTTATTTCTCAAATGCCCTAAATGCAAAGGCTTGTTTGTGTTCGGCGCACTGTACTCAACCATTACTTTTTGTCCGTTGCCAAGCGAGCTGCGGCCAAACTCTTCTTTTTGCGACAAAACCTTTTTTATAGCCTGGCTTGCGATGAACTGCTTTGTTATAAAAAAATTGATGTATGGACCAGCAGGTTCTGTCTTCTCAACGCATTCCGGCAAAACGATTTTTTTGGATAGTTCCACAGCGATGACGTTTGGTGCTTTTTTCATTAAAGCAGAGAGCTTGAAACAAGGGAAAGCAAAATCGCCCAGTTCAGGAGACGGAGGCACTTCCATAAGGTTAACTATTTCGTTTCGCTTAAGTTTTCCATTCAATGCTTTTTCAACCGCTGTTGAAATTTCTTCTTTGAATTCAAGCATTTTAACCAGTTAAAATAAGGGTTAGGAAGGTTAATTAATTTTCTTATTCAATTCCACTCTTATTCGTTCTTAGGCTAAGGTATTATTGTCATCCACCATACGACTTTTCCAAGGTATTGGTTTTTTTCCACGTTTTCGGCGGAGGCTTGTTGGCATTTTTCTTTTAGTGTTTCGATGAGGTTGCCGTTTTTGTCGCGAACTTCTACTTCGCATTCTTTTTCTTTTAAATTGTTGTCTTCCCAAAGTATAATGGTTTTGCGAGTAACATGATTTTATTCTATAAGGGTTCCTTCTTCTTTGGCTTTTTGAATCAGTTTATTAAAATCGCTTTGGAAAATTAGTGGAGGCAATAATAAAGGATACTTACGAAACAGAGAGGCTAATTAAGAGTTTGAACTGCTTCAAAAAGCAGCTAGAAGAACGCAAACCACAGTGCCAAATCGTTACTTACAAGTGAAAAAAACTTTAAAGAGCAACTCAGAAACCCATTTTAAATGTTAAACCCTATTAAGAGTATGGCTTTACCAAATAGAATAGTTAACAAAAAAATTTTAGAAAAATTCTTTAGCAGAAATATTGATAAAACGCAAAAAGAGCAATTGAACATAGCTGATGCACATTTTGTTTGGGCGATGAACTATTTGATATTGTCCTTTATGGCTGGAAAAGAATTGAAGTCTCCTCTTACTGAAGCCGTCTTGGCATATTATTCTTTCTTTCACTGCGCTTATGGTTTGCTTTGTCTTGATTTGAGAAAAAAAAGGACAATCCAGATAAAACACCGAGTACTAATGAAATAGGGGCTCCGCCCCTATGACCCCGTGAATTTACTCTGCGGGCTTTTCAAGCCCGCAGTATCGTGCATCGTCATTTTTACATTACGTCTTCTATTACCTGAACATTGT